>VGWB01000109.1 GCA_016873755.1 Ignavibacteria bacterium
CACAGGGGGAATTCCCCCGCAAAGTGTTCTATCATCACGCCGATGAACCGTTCCATCGAGCCAAATGGCGCGCGGTGAATAACGACCGGGCGATGTTTCTGGCCGTCTGCGCCCGTATATTCAAGGTCGAAGCGTTCAGGCATCACATAGTCCGCCTGCACGGTGCCCAACTGCCATGTCCGGCCCAGCACATCGCGCAGCATGAAGTCGATCTTCGGACCATAGAAGGCAGCTTCTCCGACCGCAACGTAATAGTCGAGTCTCATTTCGTCGGCGGCTTCCTTGATGTCCTTCTCGGCCTGTATCCACATCGCATCTTCCCCACCGTACTTGTCTTTGTTCTTTGGATCTCTGAATGACAGCCGTGTCTTGAAGTCGCTGAAGCCGAGCGTCGTGAAGACAAGCTGGATGAGATCAATCACATCGATGAGCTCATCCTTGAGCTGGTCCTGTCTCACAAACATGTGGGAGTCATCAACGGTGAACGATCGGACGCGAATGAGTCCGCTGAGTTCTCCCGACTGCTCATAGCGATAGACCGTGCCGAACTCCGCGATGCGAATCGGCAGATCCCGATAGCTGCGCGGCCTTGCCGCGTAGATCTGAAAATGGTGAGGACAGTTCATCGGCTTGAGCAGATACTCTTCATCCTCAACCTGCAAGGGTGAGAACTGGCTGTCCTTGTAGTATGGATAGTGACCGCTTGTCTTGTACAGATTGATGTTTCCGATGTGAGGCGTCACAACGGGAAGGTAGCCCCGCTTCTTCTGCTCACTCCGGAGAAAATTCTCAAGCTCCTCGCGGATAACCGTGCCTTTCGGCAACCACAACGCGAGACCGCCACCCACCTTCGGCGTCAACAGAAACAGCTCCAGTTCCTGGCCGAGCTTGCGGTGATCGCGGCGCTTAGCCTCCTCAAGGCGATACAAATGCTGATCCAATTCTTGCTTCGTCGGGAACGTGACCCCGTAGATGCGCTGGAGCATCTTGTTCTTCTCGCTGCCCCGCCAGTAGGCGCCTGCCACATTCAACAGCTTGATGGCCTTGATGCGTCCCCATGAGGCAAGATGCGGGCCGTAGCAGAGATCTGTAAAGTTGCCCGAGCGGTAGAAGGTGATGGACTGACCCTTCAACTCTTCGAGAAGCTCGAGCTTATACGGATCTCCCTTTTGCCGGAAGTAGGCCACAGCATCTTCCCAATTCTTCTCTTCTCGCATGTACGGCTCATCCTTTGCGGCGAGCTCATACATCCGTTCTTCGATTCTCTTCAAGTCCTCGCCGGTCAGCGCATGATCTCCCATGTCAATGTCATAGTAGAACCCTGTCTCGATGGGGGGACCAATGCCGAACTTCGTACCCGGGAAAAGAGATTCGACAGCGGCCGCCATAAGATGGGCCGAGCTGTGCCAGAACGTGTACTTCCCACCGTCATCGTCCCACTTCAGGATTCTCAGTGACGCGTCGGTCGAAATCCTGCGACTGAGATCCCACGTTTCCCCGTTCACTTCGACAGCAAGCGCCTCCTTGGCCAGCCCCTTGCTGATGCTCTCCGCGATCTGTAGGCCTGTAACGCCTTGCTCGAGTTGCTTCGATGATCCGTCAGGGTATGTGATCGTGATTTTGGGCATCGCCTACCGGGTAAAAAAAATCGGAGCGTTCCTCCGATCGGGCAGCCTTCTCATTCGTATTCGTGATTTGAGAGTACCAAACCGTGGGCTCTATAGGACTCGAACCTATGGCCTCTACCATGTCAAGGTAGCGCTCTAGCCAACTGAGCTAAGAGCCCAATTTCCGTTCTAAAGGCCTCTTTCTTCCAGCAAACTCTGAAAATTATAGTGAAATTTCACTGGAAAATCAAGAAAGTATTCACGACTCCAGCACCCCCGGGCGTCGCCTTTCCGCCAACGCCCGAACGGAATTCGGCGGTCTCTGACCTGCCGACGGGGCTGGAAACAACCTGGTCGCGCACCGTCGCGATGAGGGATCAATAGAAATTTCGTTCCCAGCGGTGGTTTCCGAGTTCGGCGATGAGCCGATCACTCAGATGGCGCCCGTCGGAGGTCCCGCAGTTTGCCTCGACATTCCGAACCGTTCGCATACCTGGAATCACCGTGGAGACCGACGGATGACTCAAGGCAAAGCGGAGTGCAAGCTCGGCGAGTGTTTCGGCTTCTGTTCCTAGGAGGGACTTAAGCTTATTGACCCGCGCAACGACCTCCTTCCTCCTCTCACCCTGAAAATACCTGTTTCTGAAGTCACCCGGAGGAAATGCCGAATCAACGGTGATTGAACCGGTCAGGGAACCCTCATCAAACGGAACGCGGACGATAACGCCGATGTTGTTTTTCTGGCAGAACGGGAACAGCTCTCGCTCCGGACTCTGATCGAAAATATTGTATATCACCTGCACGGTGTCGAGCTTTCCGGAAGCCCCCAGCTTCAGCGCGTTCTCCGGCTCGTGATCGTTGATCGAGATCCCAAAGAATCGAATTTTCCCCTGTTCCTTCAACGCGCTGATCGCGTCCCACCATTCGGACTCACCCGTCCACTCGTCATCCCACACGTGAAACTGCTGGATGTCGATCGTATCGACGCCGAGGTTACGCAGGCTTTTCTCCGTGCATCGAATGATGTAGTTGTAAGGGAAGGCATCCGTCACTTTGCTACCCTTCCTCGCCGGCCATTCACCGCTTTTCGGCGGGATCTTTGTGGCAACATAGATTCTCTCGTTCCGCTCCCTCAGGAGGTTGTTAATGAGCTGCTCGCTGTGCCCGCGACCGTACGCCAGTGCAGTATCGATGAAATTCATCCCGAGATCAACAGCCTTATGGAGGGCTCTCTTGGACTCCTCATCGTCAGATCCCTGCCACATGACCCCACCGATTCCCCAGGCTCCGTACCCGATCTCTGAAACGTTGATTCCAGTCCGTCCAAACTTCCTGTACTTCATTGCTGATCTGTTCCCTTCTTGGATTGCGAAGCGTACTTCTTCAGCAGCGCATCAATGTCTGCTTTTGTCTTCTTGACGACATATCGCTTGTGCATTCCTTCAAGCCGGGCATACGATCGATCGTCGAGCTCCTCGTCATCCTTGTCACGCTTCTGAAACATTTCAAATTCGTACCGATCCGCGCGGTCCATTTTGGACACATAGTCCTTCAGATCGGAGATCAGCTTTCGTTGTTCGATGGTTCTCATAGCGGATCTCGCTCCCGTGGTTCAGAAGTTAACAAACTCGGCCTGTGAAGGCAAGCCTGCATCGGCTCTCTGCCTCCGCACTTTCAGGATCACCATTCTGACAGAATTCACGCAATCAGGCGCCACCGGCCTCGCTCGTCGAAGCTCAACCGAGCGGCAGTCAATTGACTAGCTGCTTCTCATTTGTGGCAATTCCTTCTCCATTGCCGTCCCCATCGTTCTTGATTCAATTGACTTTCTTGGCCTTGGAAGTTACATTGCTTCACAAAACCCGAGGCGTTGGCATAGACGAATCCCTATCCCGGCGTGCACGTTTACACCGACAACATATCCTACTCGACTCAGGTGCTTGAGTCGGCGCATGGCTGGACGCGCACATCCCGTCTCAGTCTTCAGCATGAGCTTCAGCTCCTCGTTAGATCTCTTTTGCCGGGAGATGAGTTGTTCCGGGCGGAGATCGAAAGCGATGATTGCTGGCGTACTCTGCTGATAACTGAATTTGCCCATCGGTCACAGTTTGATGTTCTCCTTGATCTCTCCAGAGCAGGCGCATCACTGCCTTCCGGCACGGTGTGCCTCGCAGGCAGCGGCAACAGCTTTCACGGATTCAGAAGCCGGCCATGGGCCGCGGCGCCAGGGAACCTTCATCTCTCAGCGTTTCTCACCCCGAACAGGGCCATTGATCATTTCGATGTTGGCTTCACCATTCTCTCTGCAGTCTCTGTCGTTCAGACGATCGACACTCTCCAAGGGCTTGCACATCGTGCTATGATCCGGTGGATAAACGATGTCATGATTGATCAAGCCAAAGTATCCGGCGTCTTGACGGCTTCCCAATCCAGTAGGAACCTTGTGACTGGCGCCGTTATCGGAGTAGGGCTGAACGTCGAAACGAGGCCTCACGTGGAGCCTACTCCGTTCGTTCGTGAAGCGGGCGCGCTGTGGGATTTCGTAGAAGCGAAACAGCCATCGCGATCGCACATTTTGACCCGGCTTCTGGATAGGCTCGCGCACAACTACCGGCTCCTTGTCGGCGGCCGCTACGATCAGCTGCTTGATTTCTATCGAGGTAGGTCGCTTGTAGCCAACAAACGCGTGCAGATATTTGCCGACACTGTCGACGGTGCCCTGCAGGAACTCGCCCGCGGAAGGGTTTTATCGATTGGAGAGGGGCTGGAACTGATTCTCGAAGGTGTTGACACGCCTATCCGGAAAGGAAGACTCGTCGTGGCTCAGGCGGCTTCGTGAGCCCGACACGCGGCGATATGAAAAGCCTATTTCATTGATCTTGGAAGGAACCCGCAGATGTCACCCGATCTTCTTTGGATTTGCAGCATCGCTTTCATCGCGGTGTTCATTGTGCTCTCACTGATTGCTGTGGTCATGCGTGGCATCATGATGCTTTTTCCCGATCGTAAGGGAAAGGATGATGCTGCCGTGATCGCTGCTCTTTCCACAGTCCTTCAGACTACATATCCTGGAACCCGTATCACAAAGATCGAGGAGGCTCCATGATCTTCACATCTACTGCGAAACACGTTCGGGTTATGTTCACCCCATTCAGAGACGGCCTCCAAAGCTCGTTTGGTGGCAAAGTCCGGATCACTGACTTTCTCCCCGCGCTGCAGGCATCGGCAGAAGCAGGGATCCGCCACTTTGAGTTTGGTGGCGGCGCCCGCTTTCAAGCGCCTTATTTCTACCTTGGTGAGGATCCATTCGAGACGATGCTGAAGATTCGTAAGACCGTCGGGCCGGATGTCGATCTCCAGATTCTGACACGATCGGTATCAGGCGTGACACTGACAAGCCAGTCCATAGAAGCACTGAGGCTGCAAGCGAGGCTCATGAAGGAGGCAGGCACCACGTGGGATCGCAACTTCGATTTCATGAACGACGTGAGGAACCTCATTAATACCGGACAGCCGATCGTTGACGCAGGTATGCACCATCAGGTAGCCATCGCGCTGATGGGCCTTCCTTTCCAATCGACGGAGGTTCACACGGCGGAATTCTACATTGAGATTGGCAGACGTCTCCTACAGAGCGGTCTGAAGATCGACAGCATCTGTCTCAAGGATGCCAGTGGAACATGCGATCCCAAGACGATCTATGACACGTGCGTCGGTCTCCGGAAGATCATGCCAGCCAAAATGCCGTTGTGGTTGCACACGCACGACACAGCCAGCATGGCAGTAGCGTGCTACATGGCGGGGATTCAAGGAGGCGTTGACGGCATCGACCTCTCGGTCCGGCCGCTTGCCAGCGGTACAGTGCAGCCCGATGTTCGCTCGATGGCTCACGCATTGAAGGGCACCGGATATCGACTCGATGTCGATGAAACGAAGATGACCGCTATCGAAGACCTTCTTGAAGAGGGACTGAAGGAGTACGACTTCAATCCCACGACAACCACCGCTGACGCGCGCGTCGTTGCCTTTCCCATGCCCGGCGGCGCCATCGGTCCGAACGTTCACATGATGGTGAAAGCCGGCATCATCGAAAAATACGGGGAAGTCCTTGCTGAGTTCCCGGTTGTGGTGAAAGCTGGCGGTGCGTGGACGAGCGTGACACCCGGCAGCCAGCAATTCTGGCTTCAAGCATTCAACAATGTGATGTTTGGTCGCTGGAAGAAGATCGATCCCGGCTACGGGCGGGCAGTCCTCGGCTACTTTGGCAAAACGCCTTTGCCTCCCGATCCTGAAGTGATCGCAATCGCCGCCGAACAACTCAAGGTTCCAGTGTTCGACGGAGATCCGCTCGAAGCAGCCCCAAAAACGATAGAGACTGTCAAGGCCGCCCTCCAGGAGAGGAACATCGCCGTCAACGATCGCAACATCTTCCTGGTCGTCGCAGCGATGGTGCCGGAGAAGAACATCGAGGCGAACGAAGGGATACGGTTCCTTACAGGCAAGGCCAAGATCGACATTCCGTTCAAGAAGAAAGAGGAGCCGCGTCCAGCGCCCGCCCCTGCGCCTACACCAGCGCCAGCAACTGCACCTGCGCTCGTGATCAGCCGGCCCATCACCTCAAGGTGCACTGTTGAGGAGAACGGAGCCCGGCGTACGTTCGTCGTGACGATCGAGCCGATGACCTCAAGTGATGAACCTGGCGGCACACCGTCGCCGACTGGCCCAGCTGCCCCTGTGGTGAAGCAGGAGGCCACATTGATTCGATCACCATTCGCCGGAACCGTGGAAGTCGTGGACATCAAGGTGAAGGTGGGAGACAAAGTGAAGAAAGGTCAGGTCGTCGCCGCGGTGGAAGCGATGAAGGCAAAGCACGAGATCAAAGCCCCGCACGAAGGCGTCGTTTCAGAAGTCTTTGCGAGAATAGGAGACGAAATCAACTCATCGAAGCCCATCATGTCGATCGCATGAGAGGAACCGACGATGGAAGAATTGCTCAGGCTACTCTCACAATCCGGACTCGCTCATGTGACTCTGGGGAACTGGGTGATGTACGCTCTCTCGGGTCTGTTGGTCTATCTCGCGATCCGATATCAGTACGAGCCGCTGCTCCTGATACCGATAGCTTTCGGCATCGTTCTGGCGAATTTCCCTCTCGCCCAGATGGGCTCGTACGGCGACGGGATCATCGCTCTCATCTACGACAGCGGCATCAAGACCGAGCTGCTTCCGCCTGTGATCTTTTTGGGAGTCGGAGTGTTAACGGATTTCCGACCGTTGCTGGCGAGGCCGATCACGTTTCTGCTGGGAGCTGCAGCACAGCTCGGTATCTTCATTGCCGCCGTTACGGCGGCGTATGTATTCGGTTTCACCTTGAAAGAGGCCGCGAGCATCGGAATTATCGGCGGCGCAGACGGGCCCACAACGATATTTCTGACAAGTCAGCTGGCACCGCATATTCTGGGTCCTGTCGCGCTTTGCGCCTACAGTTACATGTCGCTCGTTCCGATTATCCAACCTCCTGTCCTTCGCCTGCTGACGACAAAGAAGGAGCGCGCCATTCAGATGAGCGAAGGAAGCGCCGTATCAAAGATAGCGGTCATTCTTTTTCCGATGTGCACCGGCGCACTTGCCTCACTTCTGGTTCCTTCAAGCGCGCCTCTCATTGGGATGTTGATGTTCGGGAACTTGATCAGAGAAAGCGGGGTGACGGAGCGACTCAGCAAAACGGCTGGCGGAGCGCTGATTGATACGGTAACGATCTTCCTCGGTATCGTGGTCGGTGCGACCATGGAAGCCGAGCGGTTCTTGAACCCGCAGACCCTGATGATCCTGGCTCTTGGCGCTGTGGCCTTCATCTTCAGCACTGCCGGTGGCATTCTCTTCGGCAAGGTCCTTAACCTCGTTCTGCCGGAATCGAAGAAAATCAATCCCTGCATTGGCGCAGCCGGAGTCTCCGCTGTGCCTATGGCTGCTCGTGTAGTGCAGAAGTTCGTGTCAGACGACACTGATGGTCAGGTCAATCCTCTGATGGCAGCGATGGGACCAAATGTGGCAGGTGTGATTGGATCAGCCGTGGCGGCAGGAGTGTTTCTTTCGCTCATTGGGTGAGGCGGAGCGTGAGGTCAACATCTTGCGAGAGGAAGTCACATCAGGATCCGGCTGAGAGCTCACAACCTCAGTTGGTGCCGAGGGCGGGGGTCGAACCCGCACTCCGCTTTACAGCGGAACAGGATTTTAAGTCCTGTGCGTCTACCAGTTCCGCCACCCCGGCGAAAGAAATTGCCAATTGCAGATTGAAAATTGACGCTTGAAAAAGATCTCTTGCTCCGCCACGGCCAATCAAGACAACGCGTCCCACGTCGAAATTAAGGAAGTTTGCAGCCGAAGGCAAGATAGATGAAGGCTGGAGGATCGCCGTCAACCCACGACTTCTGACCTCACCCCTCAGGTGACGGTTAACTGCGCGAAAGGACGGCTCAACGGCGGAGCCGCTTTTCATTTTACCTTTTCAGTTTTGACTTGATATGAGGCGCCGGGCGGATTCTCCCTCCCGCCTGTCGGCGGAACGAGACCTCCAGGCTGACCAAAAAGTCATTCTGAGTCCCGCTGTTCTTCAGGCGGGACGAAGAATCTGATTCACGTTGGCAGATTCTTCGCTCCGCTCAGAATGACGTTCGCTCTTTTTGGACAGCCTGGGGGAACCGCCGCATAAAGGTTCTGTCCGTCCAAACTTCGTTTGACCGGGATCCCGTCACCTTCCGCCTCCCGGCGGAACGTGACGGACAGACCTCTCCCTTACCCCTCTCTAACTGACCCGCTTCCAGCGCATATCAGCGCAACCAAGAGCCGTTCTTCCTGATTCACGTCCACTTCCGGTTTCTTTGGAGGCGCCGGGCGGATTCGAACCGCCGCATAAAGGTTTTGCAGACCTCTCCCTTGCCACTTGGGTACGGCGCCAAATCAACTAGCAATTATCAACTGTCAGCTGATAATTGACAATTCTCCTTCCCCCTAACAATAAAAACCCCGTTGCCTGGTGGGAGTGGTGGCAACGGGGCAAGTTCATAGAGGAAGTGGTCCGGCAACCATAGTGCTCAGATGATTGTCGGATGTCCCTGCGCCCTGGATCGGGGTGTGGGACAGAGCGGGAAACGGGATTCGAACCCGCGACATCAACCTTGGCAAGGTTGCGCTCTACCAACTGAGCTATTCCCGCAAGCGGTGATGAAATATAGCAAAAACCTCTGGCCAACGCAAGCACTTTCCATCACGCTGCGGTGCCTCTGAAAAACGAGACGTTGAAAATATAGACCGCCACAACCAAAAAGTCAAGCGCGAAGTTAAGAAAATTTTCGTCCGCTCCGGCCACACCACATGCTTCGTACCACGATTCACAATTCCCGTAAGAGCATATCACTATACGAACCTGCAACGACAGAATCCAAGCGAACGTCGAATTGTATCTTCAGGAACCGCAGCAGTTCTTCAGATTGCTTCCTTCCAAATCGAACCAACACTTCGAATTCCAGAAACGCTCCCAGCCGCGCCACGCGATCCAAATGTATGCGGGCGTTCTTGAACAGAAAGAGTTCTCTCTCCTTTCTCACGACGACAAGCTCTCCAAACGCTCTCCGCAGGCTCCTCTTCAGTGTGTGCACCTCGGGCAAGGGAATGACGAGGTAGTTTGAATACCGGCTTCCAGAGCGGTTCGGACGCTCGTAGTAGATCAGCTCGAATTCCTTGCCGTCGATCTCTCGGACCTTCAGTCGCCCTGATCTTGTTCGGTAGTACGTGTCGATCTGATGCATCGCCCCGATGTATCGTGCACCGATCTTCCGGGCGATGCCCCGCGCAACTGACAGCGATGGGCAGGTCGCTTTTATCTCAAGATTCCGTTGCATAGCGACGGCAGTCCGAGGCGGATGGGGGGAGGTGAGTTACGAGGATACGCCGGGGCCTCTTGTGCGGCGGCCACCCGAAGATCAGATGCGCGCGGGTTTCAGCAGCCGGGTGCGATGTGTTACTTCCCGATTTCCAGAATCTTATACCTGAGCTCTCCGGCCGGGGCCTTGATCACAACAGTCTCACCCTTTGTCTTGCCCATCAGGCCTTTACCGATGGGGGAAGTGACAGAAATCTTGTTCTTTTCGAAATCGGATTCCTCGGGGGAGACAAGACGGTACTCAATGGTCTCCCCCGATTTGAGGTCTTGAAGTCTCACGAGGGAGAGGATGTAGACTTTGTCGTTGGGGAGTTCAGAGCTTTCGATTATTCTGGCACGAGAAAGCGTCTCCTCGAGCTTCCCTATCCGGATTTCCAGGTGTTCTTGTGCCTCCTTTGCAGCGTCATACTCAGCGTTTTCGGTCAGGTCGCCGTGACTGCGTGCGTCGGCAATCTTCTGTGCAATCTCCGCACGACCATTGATCTTGAGGTCCCTGAGCTCAGCTTCAAGCTCAACGACACGCTCCCGGGTCAAGTACACGTTGCCGTTATTTTTCTCTCCCATGATCCCTCCAAAACCCTAGTTGCTGCCTGGATACTACGCCGCCACACGAGCAGGCCAAAAAGAAAAGCCATCATCCCGGCAAGAGATGGTGGCTATGCTTAGTTCGGGTTCAAAGTAGAGGAAAATGCTCTGAGACGCAAGCAAAAAGTGGCGGTTGAACCCTCACGTCTTGCGCGGCAGCGGGTTCTCTCACTTCTCGATGAGTATTAGGTGCCCAAGCTTGTCACGTTTTGCCTTCAGATAATGCTGGTTGAAGGAATTTGGATCAACTTCCAGGGGCACCCGTTCAACAATTTCCAGCCCATAGCCCTGCAGGCCGACGATCTTCTTCGGATTGTTTGTCATCAACCTCATCTTCCCAACTCCAAGATCTCGCAGAATCTGGGCTCCAATGCCGTAGTCGCGCAGATCCGGACGGAAGCCCAGTTTTTCGTTTGCCTCGACGGTGTCCATACCCTCATCCTGCAGCTTGTACGCCTTGAGCTTGTTGAGAAGACCAATTCCTCTTCCCTCCTGACGCATATAGAGGATGACGCCTCGACCCTCTTTTTCAACCATCTGCATAGCAGCGACGAGCTGCTCATTGCAGTCGCAACGGAGCGAGCCAAACACGTCTCCTGTCAGGCACTCGGAATGCACACGGACCAGGAGAGGGAAATCCGGTGTGATGTCGCCCTTCACAAGAGCGATGTGCTGCTTTTGATCCGTCTCGCTCCCGTAGTAGTGCAGCAGAAAATCGCCAAACTTGGAAGGAAGCTTGGTGGTCACGAGACGATGAACGAGCTTCTCGCGCTGAATCCGATACTCTATCAGGCTCCTGACAGATATGAGCTTCAAGCCGAACTTCCGCGCCAGATGCTGCAGCTGTGGCACGCGGGCCATCGTCCCGTCTTCGTTCAGGATCTCGCACAGCACAGCGGCTGGATACAACCCGGCGAAGCGGCAGAGATCGATAGCGGCTTCAGTATGCCCGGCCCGGCGGAGAACACCTCCCTGCGCGGCTCTCAGCGGAAAGATATGACCGGGGCGCGCCAGATCGTTCGGTTTCGTTTTTGGGTCAGACAGCGCGCGAACCGTCGCGGCCCGATCGACCGCAGAGACCCCCGTCGTTGTTCCGTGGATGTAGTCGACCGAGACAGTGAAAGAAGTCTCGTGCAGCGAGGTATTTGATTCGACCATTGCATCGACACCGAGTTCAGCTGCGCGCTCGCTCGTAATCGGTGCGCACACGATTCCCCGTCCTTCCCGCGTCAGGAAATTGATGATGTCGGGCGTGGCCTTTTCCGCTGCGACGATGAAGTCCCCTTCATTTTCCCGGTCCTCCTCGTCGACCACGATCACAATCTTGCCCGAACGAAAATCCTCGATTGCAGATTCGATCGTGTCAAATCCCGTCTTATGGGCTTCCTTCATAGTGAACCCCCGAAGTCGTACTGCTGCCAGACGGATGTTATTGCTTCGGCTTGTCGTCCGGCTCTGCTTCTCTTATGACTGCGCTGACGGAGCCTCGCTCCAATTTGACCTTGACATTGTCGGCAATCTGCACAAGCAGGGTCTTCTCTTCGATCCCGACAATGGTCCCGTGGACACCTCCCGAGGTGATGATCTTATCCCCCTTCTTCACTGCGTCCAGCATCTTCTGGCGTTCCTTCTGACGTTTCTGCTGTGGGCGGATGATCATGAAGTAGAAGATCACAAAGATGAGACCGAACAGGATGATCGTCTGCATGAAGCCGGCTCCTGCATCGGGGGATTGTTGAGCGAGAATGATATAGCGTATCAAGTTGTCCTCCGTTCCTTCTGGTGAATAACGTGGGTTCGGACTACGAAAACACCATCTGATTCCTGCGAAGGCCTGCTATCGTTTGCTGCTTCCATTCTCGGAAGCGTTTCTCAAGGATTGCAGCACGTGCCTCCCGCATCAGCCAAAAATACAACGAGAGGTTATGAATCGTCGCCAACTGAAGCGCCAGGATCTCTCCTGCTTGAAACAGGTGACGCAGGTACGCCCTCGTGAAGTTTGTACACGCATAGCACGGACATTCAGGATCAATTGGTGAAAAATCCGTCTTGTACGCGGCATTCCGGATGTTGATGCTGCCGCAGCGCGTGAACAGGTTCGCGTTGCGTCCGTTTCGCGTCGGAAGAACGCAATCGAACATGTCCATTCCACGCTCGATCGATTCCAGCAGATTCTCCGGCGTGCCGACACCCATCAGATAGCGCGGCTTGTCGGCAGGCAGAAGGGCCTCGCAGAGTGCCGTCATTTCATACATCTGATCGACCGGCTCGCCGACGGCCAGTCCCCCGATCGCGTATCCATCAAAATCCATGCTCACCAAGGTACGGGCGCTCTGCTGCCGGACTCCCGCGTGAACACCACCCTGAACAATGCCGAACAGCGCCTGGCTGTACCCATACCGCGCCGGCTCTTTTTCGAAGGCCTCCTTGCATCGCTCGGCCCACCGGAGCGTCAGCCCGTTAGATCGGACTGCATACCCGACATCGCATGGGAATGGTGCGCACTCGTCGAGCACCATGATGATGTCGGAGCCAAGTTTTCGCTGAATCAAAATGACCGATTCCGGCGTGAAGACGTGAGTCGATCCATCCAGATGGGATCGAAACGTAACCCCATCCTCTTCAACATCCCGCAGGTCGCTGAGACTGAAGATCTGATAGCCTCCGCTATCGGTCAGGATCGGTTTGCTCCAGCCAATGAACTTATGTAGTCCTCCTGCTGCCTCGATCACCTCGGTACCCGGGCGGAGGTAGAGATGATACGTATTCCCGAGCAGAATTTGGGTTCCAACTGCCAGGAGTTCCCGCTGCTCGATCGCCTTCACGCTCCCCTGAGTACCGACCGGC
>VGWB01000110.1 GCA_016873755.1 Ignavibacteria bacterium
GTGGTTGGAATAGATATCCATCCTCTTGCGGTAACAATAGCAAAGACAAACTACATTCTTGCTCTAGGCAACTTGCTGCTAAAGCGTCCGAAGGACTTTGTCATCCCCATATACATGGCGAACTCGCTGCGGATCCCAGAACGTGGGGTGCAACCGACGTTGCAAGAGCGCGTGCCTAGCATCTATGTTGAACTTGATAACACGCTGGAGCCTGTGCCGGAAGTGTTCATCCAACATCCCGCTGCGTTCGATGAAGCGGTTGAGACTTGCCACAGATTCGCACTTCAGAACGACAAAGCAGATTTTTCCGCCCAACGGTTTGTGGTTTTTGCCAAGCGGCGTATCGGCGAAGCAAAGGTCGATGAAGTCACGCTAGAGATTCTCTACAACGTGGCGAAGCGAATGAGAGACTTGATTAAGAACAAACGCAACTCGATTTGGACGTTCATTCTAAAAAATGTATACAAGCCCACGTTTCTGCAGAAGCAGTTCGATTGGATCATCGGTAATCCGCCCTGGCTTTCATATCGCTACATTGAGAAGGGTCAATACCAGGAATTTATCAAGAGCGCTATTCTGAATACCTACTGTTTGTTGGAGAAAGGCGAAGGACATCTGATTACGCATCTTGAGCTTGGTACGCTTTTCTTCTGTGCCGCGCTCAGCATGTATGCGAAACCTCGTCAGCGAATCGCATTCGTTCTTCCACGGAGCGTCTTCACGGCCGATCAACATGACCGATTCCGCAGGACGAGTTTTGGAAAAGCGATCCACCAAACAGGCTTAACGGAAGTTTGGGACCTTGAAAGCGTGAAACCTCTCTTCAACGTACCGGCCTGTGTTGTTTTCGGCAAGCAGTTCCACCACACCGAGAGACCAATCAAGGCGAAAGTCTTCAGCGGCCAGCTCAACAGACGCAACGCGTCGCTTGACGAGGCGCTGAAGTCGCTCGTCGTTCACGACACAAGCCTCCACTTGGTCGAGCAAGGAGGCAGGTCCTTCTGGTCAGAGGATGCGAAGGCAGAACTTGTTGGAGCGAGCCCGTATGGGTCGAAATTCGCCCAAGGCGCAACGATCGTTCCGCGCTCTTGCTGGTTCGTTCAGGTTCTTGAGAAGCCCGAACTAGGATTCAACCCGGAGAGACCTTATGTCAGAACAGACCAGCGAGCAATCGAACTGGCAAAGGAAGCGTACAAAGGCCTTGAGGTTGAAGGAAACATAGAAAAGGACTTCTTGTACGCGACACTGCTTTCGACAGACCTGCTCCCCTTCGGATTTCTTGAGTATCGACCTGTGGTTCTGCCGATCAAACCGAGTGGAGAGATGTTTGTAATGCTTTCCAAAGAGATTGTTGAAGAAAACGGCTATGAAGATCTTGCGCGATGGCTAAGGATTTGTGAAGAAGAGTGGGGGAAACGTCGTAAGGAGAAAGCGGAAAGGATGAGCATCTATGAGCGGCTTGACCACGTTCATGGTTTGACTCAGCAACATCACAAAGCAAAGTACAAAGTGATTTACCCGACATCCGCCACAAACTTGTGCGGCGCGGCTTTATGTAATCAGAAGATTTTCCTCAAGGTCGGAGAGCAGAAGATTACCTTGAACAGCTTCATCGTCGAGTCAACAACCTACTCTTTTGAGACAGAGAACGAGTCAGAGGCACATTATCTTTCGGCTCTTTTGAATTCGCCAACCCTTGATGAACTACTTAAGCCAATGCAAGCTCGCGGGCTTTGGGGTCCGCGACACATCCACAAGAAGGTTTGGGAATTGCCCATCCCGATCTTTAGCGAAGCCAAAAGCGCTCACAATGAACTGGCTGAGCTAGGCCTACATTGCGCGCAGAAGGTAGCTAAGATCATTCCAACTCTGGACACCCTGAACGTAACTCCCGGGAAAATCGGTCGTCTGCGCGCCCAAGTGAGAGAACGGTTGGCCGATGAGCTGAAAGAGATTGATAGCCTGGTCAAAAGGATTCTTAAGAAGTAGGAGACCTTCACCACTAAACTGGTGCAAACCGAAGCCGATATGCCGACTCCAGGTGGAACTGGACGTTTGCAAATGTTGGACTCATCCTTTACATTTACAGGGCATTCCCCGAAGCGAATGGAGTTGCCACGCCACTCTGTCCTTGATTAGTTCGATACATGGCAGCAGCTAAAGATATCCTCCTGGAAATACTGGCCGAAGCCCGAGAGAAGGACCTCTCCCTGGGGAAAACTCAGCTGATAAAGCTGCTTTATCTCGTTGAGGTCGAACATTATCGAGAGACAGGTCAACGGCTTACTCATATAAACTGGATTTTCTATCTCTACGGCCCCTACGCTCACGACCTTGAGGGCATCCTTGCTGACAGGGTCTTCGAAAGAGATGATATCAAGACAGGAGCTGAGAGGGATTTCATAAGTTACCGAATCGCGGAACCCGAGAAAACGTACCAGAGGTTTGTTGATGCAAAGGTTAGTCTAACTGTTAAGAAGATTGTTGGCGTCTGGGGCAAATGTCCGCTTCCGGAGCTACTGGATTACGTATATTTCGAAACTGAGCCGATGCAAAAGGTGAAAGGGCGCGGTGAGAGACTTGACTTCGAGACTATTCACCGTTCGCCACGAGAGCAGATATACACTATTTCGGCTTCGAAAGATGCGAGAAAGAAGGTTGAAGCTCTAAGAAAACGCGTGAAAAGCTATCTCGAAACGTTCAGCGAGACTCACCAACTCTACCTCCACCGCGACAAGGATGAGCTGGAAGCCATAGAAGAATGGGACGCACCTCAGGAAAACACGAACCTATCAGACATTGCTGTGAAGCTATCCTCTGATTTGTCGAATGCCGACAATCCACCCTCGTAAGGGCCTCGACATCCCTCCCCTTGCAGATCCATTTTACGAACTCGCATCGCTGACGGAAACTCTTCCAGGCGACATCGTTCAAATACCTTCGCTATATCCGAACAGGCACAAATATGTGCTCGACATTGCCAAGAACCGCTACGATCCCACTGAGAGTCTCTTAGAATTCCTGTTACGGCCAATGGAAGTTGCGGAAAGGGCTTTTCCAATCCAGAGGCTCGGATTGGCAAGTGACGAGTATTATTTCGCGGTCAAAGGAAAAATGCGACCAGCGATCGTTGTGACTGGAGGCGAGGTTCAATGGGCTGCGGGTATGCAGGAAAAGATCTTCCTCTGTATCCCTCTTTACACAGTCGACAAGCCGAAGATTAGTCAGAAGTTCGTCGTGCGTGTTCAGGCGAATCAGTATCCTGCGTACTTCTACCTATTCCCAAGCGCGACTTTTGGCATTCAGGAGTCTATAGCTCGTTTCGAGTTGCTGCAAGTTGTGCATGGGCGTGCTCTCCGGCCTCATACAACCGGGCACGCTGGCGTTTCGCTCAGTGACGAAGCCTTCGGTTGGGTGAAAGCACATTTGTGTAAGTTCCTCGGCTGCACAATTCCTAAACAACTTGACGATGATCTGATGGCCTACGGGGAGTTGGTGATCGAGGAGTATAGAAGGTTGGTCGGCGGTTAGGCGTGTGGTATTTCCTTTTGTCTGTTGGGCATTCAGTTTGGACCCATTACCTCCCTTTGTCAACTGAACTGGCACCGTAACCATATCTTTCTCGGCGACTACGCCCTGCTTCTCGAACAAACCCTCTGGCTTACTTGTGCTACCAGGTCGGTACGGTGATTGGGGAACAAAAGTGCGAGGAGACTGATTCCTGCCGCTACTCCGTCGCAGAAATAAAATGGCCGCTGATTGTTGGTTCAGCGGCCGAAACCTTTGTAGGTCCCAGACTATAGTAAAGGACAGTAACATGATAAGGCTCTGCTACAACAAAGTCAAGGGCAAGAACCACAAGCCCTTCTTGCAAACATACGAGAAAGGTGTCGAGCGACCCAAGTTAGCCTGCCTTAAATACATCGGGACCCCTTTTCTAGCTCCTACCTTAGTCTATTAAGACTTTTCCTTTAAGAGTGCCTCGATTCTCTCGACGACATCCTTGTCTGTCGGTTTCACGCGGGAGGAGAACATAGCGACGATATTCCCCTTCCTGTCAACCAGGTACTTCTGGAAATTCCATTTCACCTCACCCGGGAATGGCGACTCCGTCGTGATGTACCGATAGAGCGGGTGCTGGTCGTTTCCCTTTACACTAATCTTCGAGAAGAGATCGAACGTGACATCGTAGTTCGTGCTGCAGAACTCCTTAATCTCTTCGTCAGAGCCGGGTTCCTGCCCACCGAAGTTGTTGGTCGGAAAAGCGAGTATCTGAAACCCTTGACTGCTGTACTTCCGATAGACTTGTTCGAGATCTTTGTACTGCGGCGTGTACCCGCAGCGGGAGGCGACGTTTACGATAAGCAGAACCTGGCCTTGATAATCCGACAATGGCTTCTCTTTGCCATCGATGGTCTTCATTGTGAAGCCGTAAATGTTCCCTGGCGGCATCGTGGATTCTTCTTTTTGTTGGGGGACGAGGTGAGGGGTGACCGCAAAGAAAGCAGCGACCGAAAACAAAGCGACAAGCCGAATCATAGATACTCCTCAGGTGTTTGTGAAACGGTGGTGAATGCATCACCACGTACAACATCACATGACCCCCAAGAAGTTTCCCATGGCTCGGCCCGACGCCGGGCTAACCTACGTGGAAGAGACTCGAGGAGCTTCCGGAATGATGATCCATGCGATGACATAGCCCAGAAACACTGGAACGAGTGCCGTGGCTATCGCGACGATGACGACGAGGAGCCGCACTACCGTCGGATCAACGTCCAGGTATTCTCCGACGCCAGCACAGACACCCCCGAGTTTTCGGTCGGTCAGAGATCGATAGAGACGTTTCATATTCATTCCTTATCCTGTAATTCTTCTGCAGGGGCCCCTCAGACCAGATCATCAAACAAAGGGGCACAGTGCCGGCTGCTGCCACATTGAGAGGCTCGGTCACCGTTCGATCATTTCGTTGCAGACGGCCGAGCGGACTCTCACTTAATTTTTCCGACATTGGTACCGCACAACGACGAGGCTGAAGCATAACAACACACCCCTACACCCCTCTCTCCACGCGCTTGCTTTCGCACGAGAGGGGACCGGATAAAGCTTATGATAGAAGGTCTCTCCCTATCAATGCTGCCATGTTTGCCGCACCATAGTCCCCTCTGCAGCGTTGGGAAGTGTGTCGGAGAGAGGGGATTAAGGGGTGTGTGCTTTGAAGTAAAGGAATCAGCGTAACAATCCACTACTCCTCCCGCAGGCGGATACGACCTTTGTCCGTCGTGAGTCGCAGAACAGGTCCCCCGCCGTTTATCGACGCGCGAATGTCGTAGTCGCGACGCCTGCTGCTCCGGTATCGCTCTTTGAGATCGAAGTCAGAATCAAAATCAGCGCGCCGGCCAATATCGGCGTCAACGTCAAATCCTTTTCCCTTTGGGAGCGTGATATCGATTTCGCCTTTGTACGTATCGAACCTGCTGCGGCGAGCAAGATTCGTAAAATCGACCCACACCTCTCCTTTGTATGTCTCGAGAACCAGCGATCCATCGAGGTTGCGGATCTCAACACGCCCCTTGTAGGTCTCGACTTCCGCATCAGATCGGAGATCCGACACCGACGTGTTTGATTTGTAGTCCTTGATGACCAAGCGCGCCGTGCGAGGCATCTTGATGGTGTAGTGCACAAAGGGAAGACTGCCGGAATTCCCGCCGAACAGCCCCCAGAATCCGCGATCGTGTCGCTTTGCCCGGTCGTAGTCAGTCTTGATCCGCGCCTCGCTTGACCTCAGATCAATTCGTAACTCTGTGTCCTGCACCTTTTCTTCCGAGTAGCGATCGTATCCGTCAGGCTCGACCTTTGCGTAGATGTCGATCTCGGCCTTGTCCCACGTCGTGATCGTGATACTTCCTTTGTACGTATCAATGTGAACCCGTCCGTCTGCGTTCAGGCTCCCTGATTTCCGAACCTCCTTGATCTCCTGCGCCTTAGCTGAAAGAACACAGAACGCAGCCACCAACATGACGGCGAAAGCTTTTTCTCTTCCTGACATGGCAGAAACCTCCTTAAATAAGCAGTCGTCACAATTATCCTTACGAGGAAGTCGTTCTGGAAGTTGCAGAGATCGTCAGGGAAGGGCAGCAACAACGACTGCGATTTCGGTGAGCTCAACTCTCAGAGATCAAAAAACTTCAGGTCTTTCCCCGTGCGGAGCTTCGTGATGTAAATGATCTGTCCAAGGTGCTGCGCGAAGTGCTCGACGACGTGTGATATCGCATCCAGGCAGGTGACATCGTACTTCTGGATATGGCGAACCTCCAACAGTTTTGCGTGGTCGAACTCGCCGAGGAGCCTGTCGGCTTCTTGCAGTGCGGACTCCAACATCTCGAGGAGTTCGGACTTCGGGATCTGTCTCCGTTCTGCAAATTCAAGCGTCCGGTTTCGTGTGTCCGCCGCACCTCCGGCACCTGAGACAATCCACTGCCGCACGTTCCCCGACAGGTGGAGAAGAAGATTGCCAACGCTGTTGTTCGTCTCGTGTGCGCGCCACCAGACATCTTCCTCCGATAGCTCGTTGAGGCAGCGTTGAATCCGCGGCAAGTACTCTTTCAGCAATCGCCGGCGGCAATACATAATGTAGTGCTGTCCAATTTCCTGGGGGTGTGAGTCCGTCATTTGGCACCTCTTGGTCCGTGAGCTTCAAGGCCGCGATGCGGCTTGATCGGTCGTCCGGAATCGAACCGGACGTCGCACATTTTTCGTAGTTGGTCCAACGTGATCCTCCCGCTCGAGGCAACCTTGACGAGATTCGACCTCGGCATCTCGAGGCTGAAGAACGAATACGGTATCTCGCGGTTCAGCTCATCAGGACAAATGGTATACAACTCGAAGATGAGAGCGTCAAAGAAACGGCTCACATTTGCAAGGTAAGGATCGCTGGAGATTATTTTGAGAAACCGGAGGACCTCCGCCAGCAGGCTCGATTCCAGACGTGCAGGATCAGTTGCTTCGACGGCGACTTCTCCAACCTGGATGCGCAAATGCAGCTCCTTGCTTCCTGGATCTATTGCGGAGAGCTCAATCATTGAGAAATACCGGTGACGCTCTCGATACGCAGGTTGAGCCCGCCACGCATCGAGCACCGCCGTAGTCTCTCCCCGGCTCAGAATCTCCATTTCCGCGGCCTGAAACTTTTCGAGTGTTTCCTGCCGGTGTTGATCGAGCTCCCTTTTTGTACGAGCCACGACCGATCGGTCAATAAAGGCACCCACCTCATATTGTGATCGCTTGAGGAACGTCATGGCAATCACCATCAAGATCACCCAGAAGGCGCCAAAGATAATGAGTACGTGTGTGTACCCGAGGTGGTAGACCTCATACTCGATCGCGGCACCACCGGCAAGCAGCATGACGAGTAGAATAATTGCTCCCGGCTCGGTCCACCAGAATCTTCTTCGCCTGAACGGATTGCCCTTCCACTTCCCTGTCGGATGATCGATCACTCAGGACCCATTCATTCGTTGAGATTTCTTCTCAGCTTTTTCTTCTCGCTCACGCGTTTCTTTGCCTCCAAACGCCTCTCTTGTGACTCCCGTGTCGGTTTTGTTTTCAGCCTGACCTTGCGCGGCTTCAGTGCTTCTTTGAGGAGCCGGACGAATCTGTTAACGGCATCCTGCTTGTTTTTCCACTGGCTGCGAGACTCCTGGGAAACCACTTGCAGGATGCCGTCCGCATCGATTCTCGATTTGAGGCGAGAAGAGAGGAGTTGTCGTTGATCTTCGGTCAGGCTGGCCGAATGCGCAATATCAAACCGCAACTCGACGCGGGTTTCGAGTTTGTTGACGTTCTGCCCTCCGGGGCCGCCGCTGCGCGACGTTCGAAACTCAAGCTCCCCCATTGGAATGGAAACGGTCGGCGTTATGAGAAGTTCCTGCAGATCCATGCGTTCTCAACGTCTTCCCAGGTGCTTGTTGAACCAATCTATCATCCGCTGTCCGATGTCCTGGATGAACTTCGGCTCTCGCGGTCCGTGCGGAGTCCGCGGATAGACAATCATCTCTGTGGGACATCCTTGTCGCTTCAGGGCATTGTAGAACTCGTACCCTTGAGACGGAGGCACGCGGACGTCGCTCAAACCGTGAATGACTTGCGTTGGTGTTGTAACACCTTTGATGTTGAAGACCGCCGAGTGCTTCTTGTATGTGTCCACTCTATCCCAGAACTCCCCGTCGAAGTATGAAGGAAGGAAGCTCGGGATGTCGGATGTACCTGTGAAGCTTACCAGATTCGTGACTCCAGCACCTACACTTGCGGCCTTGAACCGCATTGTCTTAGTGACGGCAAAAGATGTCATGTAGCCGCCGTAGCTCCATCCGCAGATGACAAGGCTATCCGGATGCGCAACACCCAGCTCGATAGTCTTGTCGACGCCCGCCATGTCGTCATCGAAATCCCCGAATCCCCAATCGTTGATGTTGGCACGGCGAAATTCTGCTCCGTATCCGCCGCTCCCCCTCGGATTCGGACGCAGGATCGCGTACCCCTCCTGTGCAAACGCTTGCAGAGGGTAGATGCTTCCTGAAGCGGTGTATCCTTCTGTGAAAACGCCGGCTGGACCGCCGTGGATGTTCACAATCAGGGGATACCGTTTCCCCTTCACGTAATTGACGGGATACGTCAGAAGTCCCTCAATCTCCCTGCCATCCTTTGCCTTCCACGTGACGACAATCGTTTTCCCCATCGGGAGCTTTGGGAAGTCTGCGTTGACATCGGTGAGCCTCTTAGGCTGAAACTTCTGTGTACTAGAAACGAAGACTTCGGGAGCGTTCTCCGGGGTTTGATGTACGAATGCCACCACATTTCCGTCCTTGCTGAACGATAGACCAGAATGATTGCCGCTTCCTGGAGTAACAACGCGGGGGCTCGCACCGCTAACCGGCACAGCAAACACCCGGAGCGACGTCCGATTCGCCTCGCTGACATATACCTCCTTGCTGTCGGCTCTCCACCCGATGATGCCAAAGCTTCGATCCGGCGTCTCCGCGAGTCTTCGCGGCTCACCGCCAGCCGCGGATATGACGTACAAATCGAAAGCCCGTGCCCACTTGGTATCTCCGTTGTCGGAGGCGAATGCAATCCACACTCCGTTCGGGGAAAACTTCGGGTTGGCATCCCATCCTTTCCTTGCAACAAGAGCTCTCACCGCCCCGCTGTCAGCCGGAACCGTCGAGATATCGGTTGTCGGCCAGACATCCACGAGCGGAGTAGCCTGGTGAGCAAACACGATGGTCTTTCCGTCAGGAGACCAGTCAAACGACGTGACATGAAATTCCCCCGACGTCAGTCGTTTCACATTTCTTTCCCCTTTTGCGTTCTTCTCGAGGGCGATGGTGTGAAGGTGAGATAACTTGAGATTCGTGTCCTCGACCACCATATCCCGCTTTTCTTTCTTGTCCTTCTCCTCCTGCTCGGTCTCCGGGTCATTCATAGTATAAGCGATGAGTTTGGAATCAGGTGACCAGGCAAATGCGTTGACGCCGGACTTTGCCTTCGTCACCTGCTCTGCCTCGCCGCCGCTTGTCCTGAGAACCCACACCTGGTTCTTTCCATCCTGGCCTCGGGAAGAGGTGAAGGCAAGATAGTTGCCGTCCGGGGAGAACGCGGGGCTTGTGCATGACTTGTCCCCGTATGTGAATTGGTGGTTCCTCTTGCCATCGGAAGAGACGACCCAGACGTGAGTCAGAAACTCAGATTTGTCTCCATCCATCAGCGGCACAGAGACCGTGTAGGCAATCCACTTGCCATCTGCGGAGATCTCCGTGCCTCCGACCCGCTTGAATTTGATCATGACCTCGGGCGTCCATCGTGTGGGAGTTACTTGCGCAGCGAGGCCCGCAGTAAACAAGAGAAGCAAAACGCAGCCTCCCCATCGTCGAAAGAATGTGTGAAGAACACAGTTCATAAGTCCTCCGCAGTAAGATGAATGGACAGTCGGACCAGTGATGGAAAATGGTGTGAGTGAAGAAGAAAACGAAGACCGACGGAGTTTGTGAGAAATATACAGGAAGGAGGAAAAGAAGCAAGCGTGCCACGTAGATTCCCGAAGTCTCCGAGATTTCGGGAATCTCACGCTTGCACGCTAGAACTCCGCGCTGATTCCAACCGACGGCAGAATGCCGATGCTCCCCACTCTCTCGAGCTCACCTGTCTGCCGATTGTAGCGCGGCACGTCGACCGGTTTCCGATTGTAGATATTCTGAATATCGACGTACGTAATCAGATTCCACCGGTCGAAGGTCCAGCGACGATCGATGCGAACATCGAGGCTGTGGTTGGCCACAACGCGCTGGCTGTTGTAGAGAGAGACATCCTGGGTCCCATCGGGATTGAAAGGAGTATACGGGCGACCGGTAGCGTAACGGAATTTGGTACTGATCTCCCACTTCTCATCAAAAATGTAGCCTCCGCCGAGGTTAACGATCCAGCGCTGATCAAAGCTGCTGGGACGGGAGATGCCGTCCAGAGCTTCGAAGCGGGATTCGTTGAAGCTCATGCTGATGGTTCCGTAACAGGGTATTTCAGAGAGCTTCTTCTGGACGAAGAGCTCGATGCCGTGGGCCTCACCCCGGCCACTGCTCACGAGCGGATCCAACCCAAACGAGGCGAACCCTTCCTCACTTCCACCGAAGCCCGCCCCGGTATTCGCCAGCACAAGATACGGGCGAGTCAGGCTGGCAGGGTAGTCCGAGTAACGCTTGAGATACGCCTCGAGACTCACCTTCGTATCGGTCCGGACGAGATGGTCGATTCCCGCCACGTATTGGTTCACTCCAATGTAGGAAAGGTTTCCGTTCATAGGATTCGAGATGAGCCAGATGTAGGAAGGTGCCTGGTTGTAGCGACCGACGCTGGCATTCAAGTTCGTAACCGGCGAGATCGCATACGACGCTGAGAGTCTCGGAGAGAACGAGACGTTATCCTCAATCAGACTGAAGAAATCAACGCGGCCGCCGAGTACGACGCGGAGACGGCCGACCTGTTGAGAGAACTGAGCGAATGCGACAGCTTTGAACGCCGTCGTATCGTACCGGCGATCGATGGAGATCTGCTGGCCGAAATTCGTCTGGAACGGCCGAAGGAACATATCTGCGTGAAAACGGATGAACTTTCCCTGAGCACCGAAGGAGATTTCAGAGGACTTCAGAAGCTGCCATACGAGATCGCCGCGCAACGACCACTCATCTTCGAACGAGCTGTTGGTGAAGATTGGATTCAAGAGCGAGTCATTCTGTTTGTAGGCGAAATCCACAAACGTTCGTCCGAGGCTCAGCGTGGTATATCCCGACGATAGAATGTGTCTCCACGAAATTCCCCCGATAACCTGGTTTTGGTCGCTTGCCAGCACCCGCGAGTTGTCGAAACGCTTGTCCGGAGTGTCGTTGAAGAGCCGTACGTTGTCCAGTGCGGCGATGCCGAGGAAATTGAGTTGATCAACTTTGCTCAGCTGGTACGTTGCCTTTCCAAGAAAATCCCAGTATTCGGGGACGAAACCGAAGCCGGCAGCTTTGAAGATCAGATCGAGATAGCTGCGGCGAGCGGAGAAGATGTATGAACCCGATTCACCGTTCTGCGACAGCGGGCCCTCGAGGTTCAATCCGAATTGAGATGCAGAGATCGTTGCCTTGCCGCCGTGCCGGTCCTTCCTCCCCTCCCGCAGGTCGATAGAAAGGACAGAGGACAGTTTGTCACCATAGCGGGCGCCAAAGCCGCCCGACGAGAAGGACGTACTCTGAACGAAATCGAGGTTGATGAAGCTCAGTGGACCGCCCGTAGCACCCTGGGTGCCAAAGTGGTTGATGTTCGGAACCTCGATGTTGTCGATGACGAAGAGGTTTTCGGACGGCGAGCCTCCCCGCACGATCAGATCGTTTCGCCCTGCTTGCACTTGGGCAACACCGGGGAGGATCGAAATCGCCCGTGCCACATCCTCAAGTCCACCAGGCAGGCGGCGGATCTCTTCATTCGACTGGAACTGGGTGCTCAGCGGCTTGTCCGGCAGCTTGCGAAAATATTCAGCGGTCACCTCCACTTCTTCGAACTCCAACTGAGTCTCCACGAGCGCGAAGTCAACCTCACTCGGTCTCGCCGTCGAGACGACAACGTCCGACTCGATCATCGGCGTGTATCCGAGGATGCTTGCGCGCACACTGTAAGTTCCAGTCGGGACCCGAGGAATGACGAACCTGCCTTCGAGGTCCGTCGCGGCGCCGAGGGTCGTCCCGACGACAACGACGTTGGCGAACGGTAAGGGTTCTTTCGTCGCGTTACCATAGACTTTTCCCGCAATCGAACCAAGCTTCTGCTGGTCTTGGGCGGCAAGTGAAACAGTGAATACGAGAGAAACGAGGGAAATGAGTCGTAGCGTTTTCATCATCCTTCTTGTCGTCCAGTTGCGGTTACGGTAGAGGTGTGCGTCCTCTGGTGACTGTTATCTCTAGAACACCGGGACTGGGGGGAGGAGTTCCCGCCGGAAGGAGAGAAAACGTGCAAATCGTGCAAGGTGCCCGAAATGGCTATTTGTGCGAGGGATCGAGGTACGGCGGATAGTCCACGGCCGATCCGATCAGACTATAGGAGAAGCAGCCCGCCCTCCATCATCTTCCTGTCATCAAACCAAACCGTAGGCTTCTTGACAAGGCCGTCAAGGTGGCTGGCCACTCGAACGGTCCCGCCCATCGACTTATTATCTCCGAACGCGATGTGAATCGTCCCCATCACCTTCTCGTCTTCAAGGATGAGGCCGGTGAGAATCGCCTTGTCGTTTGTGCCGACGCCAAACTCGGCAACATTGCGCCCATCCTTGCCGTGAGGCTCGAGAAGCTCAACAAGCCGTTTCGCCTCGGCGCCGCCGGTGATGTCAGTGGCAAAACCATCCTTCACGAGTATGCGGATGGGCTCGCGCAC
>VGWB01000111.1 GCA_016873755.1 Ignavibacteria bacterium
ATGACGAGGATAAGGAAGATGTGTTTCATAGATGATACTCCAGTTCGCGTTGACTGTAGAAAGGATTTACAGGCCGAGCAGAGAGCGAGCCTCCCGGCGAAATTCCTCATCCGAAGACGTGAACGACCGAAGGAGGTCAAGAATGATGGAGCGAAGGGACTGGCGGGCGTCGTTGAGGTACAGTGCCACGTCCGAAAGAGGAAGCGAGAATTCCTGAGCCACCCGGTCTAGCGGGACGCTCTCGCCGCTGGATCGATCCTGAAGGTCGTACCGCTGGAATAGTCTGAAGTGTTGGATCTTTCCCTGAGACTCAAGGTAATTGTGGAGCTGTTCGATTGCCAGCGTGAAGAGACTGCGGGACCACTCGCCGTCAAAAAGCTCTTCCGGTGAGCTCTGCCGGTCTGACGGATCTCGCGAGAGCTCTTCCTCAGCTTCATTGAATTGAAGATCCAGCGACTCCGGTTCCAGAGCACTGTCGCCGGTCGCAGAGAGAAATAGGTCGACCTGCTCTCGCAGGAACGTCCGCAAACGTTTGGTTTTAGGGTCATACTGACCGTAGAAATCCGATTGCACGGCCCTCGAAAAGAAACCCAGCGTCAGGGTCTTGGCATCTTCCATTGGCTTTCCCCATTGTCGCCGGATGTGCTTGTAGACCGCTTTCCAGAAGAGAATCAGGATCAAGTCGAACGCGCGTGAGCGTTCAGACACATTGCTGCTGCGGAGTGCTTGTAGGACTGAAAATCCGGGGGATGGGGTGTTGTCGGTGGACACGTTGGAAAGGACGGACGTCTCTTGCTCTTCGACTGAGAGCGTGTTCGGCTCTCACGACAAGGTACGTGCCTGTGAACGAAGATGCAACAGAGAAGCGGGCGCGGTCCCTTCGGTCGTTTCGCTGTAAGTCATGCTTTTAATCGTCAAAGAGAGGGGGAGTAAGGGGGTGAGTTCGGAAATACGCAGAATGCTGAAGCCATTGTCTTCGGAAGTCACTGTCTTGACCAGTGGTCGTTCACTTCGTGAACTCTTGATGGCATCGCAGGTAAAATCATCGAACGCGATGAGTGACATCAGAGGCAGATCAAGCTTCTTTCGAAGTCCTTGACCCGCGGCAGCTTCTTTCCCCGGCCGGCGAGTATGTTGTGCCCCTCTTTTCGCAAGAACTTCGCTTGTGCCTGTACGCCGCCCGGGAATTTTTCGAGCAGGCTCCCGTCGTCGCGCACAACGCGCCAGAACGGCGTGACGCGCTTCTTCCCGCTTTCAAGGTGTTCATTGGATGCTTCAGAGACCACGCGCACAAATATGCCCGTGGTGAGCGGGCAGGTGCTGTCGGCTTTATGGTCTCTGGCAAGCCGCTCGCGGATGGCACGGATGGTGACGAGCTTCCCGCTAGGAGGTTTCCTCATCAGTGCGTCGACAAGCTTCGGGGTGGCGATGAGCATCGTCCCCGTCCCGTACTGCCGCTGCCATTTCTTCGGGACTGGGACGATCCGTGGCTCCGCCGGCCGATTCATCTTCTCCTGCCAGGGGATTCGTGAGCGAAGCTGCGTTTTCATGGTTTGTCTCCTTCTGATGTAGATGACCGTCATCTTCAATCGCGCCACGGTCTGAGATGACGGTCATCTGCCGATATTAGAGGTGGCTGCAAGATCGAGGATCTCCTGGGGTGTTGCTGTTCCCGTTTGTCGAAGTTTTCTCACAGTTACGGCGGCGGCGAGATTGGCAAGCAGGCCGGCTTCTCTTGGAGTCGCGCCCGCTGCCAGCGCGCAGGCGATGGCAGCAACGGCGGTGTCCCCGGCTCCGACGGAGTCGATCGGTTCAGCGATTTTCACCGCCGGAAGCTCATCAGATCTTTTTCCGTCGAAAACGAAGACCCCGAATGAACTGCGCGTAATAAACACTGTCTTCTCGAAGCGGGAAAAGAGGGCCGTTGCATACTGTCGAAGTTCATCTGAAGTCACCGCCTCATTCGTTTCTACGCTCTTGCCCGCGAGTCGTGCTGCTTCGCTCGCATTGATCTTGTAGGTCATGCGGTGAAAATCGAGACTTCTGTCGCGCGAGTCGAGAACAAACACTTCTGACGAATATTGTTGTCCAAGTTGATTCAGACAATTGACCACAGCTGGCGAGAAGATGCCTTGCGGGAGCTGTTGGTTGATGATCAGAGCATCCAGGGTGCCGGTATGTCGTTTGAGCGAGTCGAGCAGTTGCCGCTCGGTCTCGGGGGAGAGCGTGTTGTATCGGCCGAAGTCCAGCCGATTCTGTTCTTCCGCGTCAAGGTAGGGCTTTGCATAGACGGGAGTGTCCCAATCGCAAGGTTGAAGCACCATCCCCGTTGTATCAACGTTGAGGGAGCGGAGCTGCGTGAGGAGTTCTCGTCCGAAAAGGTCCTCGTTCCGGACGCCGAACGCCAGCACCTTGCGCACGCCCAACGAGACGACATTGCTCAGGACATTTCCCGCACCGCCCAGGCTGTATCGCTGTCTTGCTACGGCATGTGTCGGCTTCCCGGTCTCGACGGAGAGCTCGGGTGCACTGCTATCGAGCTCCCAGTACGCGTCGAGACAGAAGTCACCGACGACGCCAACAGAGGCGCGTTTGATCCTGTCCAAAATCTCGAATAGACGATGAGGCTCAATCATCGAATCACTCTGTCATTGTCTCATTGCATCATTCTCTCAATGGCTCGATCACCCGATGTTCTGATCGCCCAATGACTCAAGGAGTCAATCCCTCAATCCTTTATGCACCTTTCCTTCCTTCATCACAAACACCACTCGAGTCAGTGCCTTTATGTCGTCCACCGGGTTTCCTTCTGTCGCGATGATGTCGGCGTACTTGCCGGGCTCAATGGTGCCGATTTCCTTCTCCATCCGGACCAGCTCGGATGTCGTGATCGTCGCTGATCGGATCGCATCGATCGGCTTCATCCCGTATTCCACCATCTTCACAAACTCCCGCGCGGAATGACCGTGTGTGTAGGCGCCGACATCCGTGCCGAAAGCGATCTTCACCCCCAATTTCATAGCTCGCTGGAATGTGTCCTTATGTCGCGGGATGATCCGCTTGATCATGTCGTTCACGGGAGTCTTCTCATCCTCCGGGATGTAAACGCAGAGCGTTGGACACCAGAATGTTCCGCGTTCAACCATCAACTTCAGCATCTCGTCGTCGAGGAACATGCCGTGCTCGATGGAGCGGACGCCGGCGAGGATCGCGTTTTTTGCTCCTTGACCGCCGTAGGCGTGAGCGGCAACGTCTTTTCGCCAGCGTTTTGCTTCGCTGACGACGAGTCTGATCTCTTCCTCGGAAAACGTGCAGAGGGGTTCAAGCGTCACGGGGTCGTTCTGGCTTGTTCTACCCGTCGCGTAGATCTTGACGAGATCTACGCCGTACTTGATGTTGCGGCGAACGGCCGCAATCATGGCGTCGCGCGAGTCGGTGAGCAATCCTGGCTCCGGGACCTGGATATCGGGATTGATGCCGACGAGGTTCATGTGTCCCCCGGTGATTGTAAGGCAGTCTCCCGAGACGAACAGGCGCGGGCCTGGAATGATGCCTTGGTTGATCGCATCGCGGATCGCAATGTCTGCGAATCCTGCACCTTCGCTATCGACATCGCGCAACGTCGTGAAACCCGCCTCGAGCTCTGCTCTCGCAGCAGCCACCCCCTGGACGGTCCGGAAGGCCTGTGACTTTGTGATAATGGGTGGGATCTCTCCCTCATCTTCGGGCTGAAGGAGAATGTGCGTGTGCCCGTCGATCAGTCCGGGAAGAACCGTGTATCGCGAAAGATCGATCACGGCTGCGCCTTTGGGGATCGCTACGTTGGAGCCGACGGCTTTGATTCGTTGTCCCTCGACGAGGATGACTTGATTCGTTAGAACAACACCGCTTGCTGGGTCAATCAACTTTCCTGCTTTGATGGCGGTGGTCTGTGATGAGCAGATTGCTATCAGAGCAATCAGGAGGATGGCGGTGAGGAATGGAATACGTGACATGGCAACACCTCCGTGCAAAAGTGAGACAATCGATTACCCAGGCCTGCTGTCGTACTTGCCGCGACTACAGAAGCCGCTTCAGCTTCGCGTGTCCTGCCCGGCTGACGGGCAGCTTCGTGCCGTCCTTCAGAATTGCCATCCGGCTGTCCTTGGCGTACAGCTCCAGCCGCGCGAGCCGATCGACGCTCAGGATGTACGAACGGTGAATCCGCACAAATCGCTTCGGGTCGAGAGACAACTCGAGGTCTGACAACCGCTGCTGCTTGAGGTGGGTCTTCCCTTGTGACTTGATCGCAACATAATCATCCTGTGCTTCGACGTAATCAATTGTGTCTACTGGAATGACGTTCACCCTTGATCCGTCGCGCACCAGGATGCGCTCGAGAGGAACCTCTTGCCGCCGTGCAGCCGTCAGGACTTTATCGAGAGGGGGAGTATGGCTGCGAGACATCTTCTCGCGGGCGCGCAGAAGCGCTTCGTCAAATCGCTCCTTTGTGAAGGGTTTCAACAGATAGTCAACGGCGTGCACCTCGAAGGCCCTGACCGCGTATTGATCGTATGCTGTCACGAAGATGACGGCAAGGTTCTTGTCAACGAGCTCGAGCACTTCGAAGCCGTCGAGCTTCGGCATCTGGATATCGAGGAACACGAGATCCGGCTTCAGTTCGGTGATTGCCTTCACCGCCTCGAAGCCGTTGGAACACTCTGCCACTACATTGATGTCGGCGTATGGGGTCAGGAACTCCAGGACGATGCCGCGAGCGAGTTCCTCGTCGTCAACGACGATGGTGCGGATGGTTTGCATGGATGATCAAAGATACGAAAAGCGGCGGAAATCCGACAACTCTGGTCACGGTGCGAGGATGCCGGGAGGGCTTCCACGGCTATTTGTTTGAAACGTCGCTGAGGCCGTTGGGGCCTCCGCGTTTCAGGCGGTGGGAGTAGCTGCCACCGGTTTGAGCCGGCAGCGAGATTGCTGCGGTGAACCAACCATCCTCTTCGGTGGTGAGCAGCTCAGCGTCGGTGTAATAGATGGCCCTCAGTCGTTTCCGGACGTTCTCGATTCCGATTCCTGATTTGCGATTCTTCGGACGATCGGGGTCTACTGGATTTTGGAGTTGAATGTGAAGCACGCTTCCGCTCCAATCGACTCGCAGGCGAATGATGCCGCCGTCAACCAGCTGGGCGATGCCGTGGTGAATGGCATTTTCCACCAACGGCTGGAGGAGAAGCGGCGGAACCAGACAGTTGTTACACGGACCATCTATCTGCTTCTCAACCCTGAGCCGGGATCCGAAGCGTATCTGCTCGATCTCGAGGAAGTTCATTGCGAGTGCGATCTCTTCTTCAAGGCGAATGGAATCCTGTGCTCCCAAGCGCAGGCTTTTTCTAAGGAAGTCCGCCAGCCGGAGTGTCATCGTGCGGGCGGCGGTCGCGTTCTGCGTGGTGAGCGCGCTGATCGAGTTGAGGCTGTTGAAGAGGAAATGTGGGTTGATCTGTGCCCGCAGCGCCTTGAGCTCCGCTTCCTGCGCGAGGATTCGCAGCTGCAGCTCCCGCTGTTCTGATTCTTTTGACGCCTCAAAGGTCATAATCAGATAATGGACGGCGACAGTCAGCGAAAAGAGGATAAAGCCGACGCCAACGAGCAGGGGTGTCTTTGATACGAACCGTGCACTCAGCAGGGGAAAGAGGTTGAGCCGCTCGAGCAACGCCACCCACCCGTTGCCGATGAGAATCCACAGCGAGCTGGTTAAGAATCCCGCGATAATGTGGAGGAGTAGAAGCTGGGCAAAGCCTGACTTATGGAGGGGAAAGACACGACAAAGATAGTATGATGAGAGGCATATAGATCCATACAAGAGCGTCAGCGGCACGGCAAGGCTCAGTGCCTCGGGCCACGAGAAGTCCTTCGGGAGTGCGAACACAGCAGCCAGCATTCCCCCCAGCATCAGCCACACGAGCATGTAGATCGCGAGCCGCTCTCTGTTTCCAAGGATGGGGTGCATGGCTTAGTTCTTGATCTCAACTCCCCCCATCACGGCATATCCTTTGACAATCAGTCTCTTTCGTCCTTCGCCTTTGGGCGGCCGCGTTTTGTCTTCGAATCCACCGAGCACGGGGACGCCTTCGAGCACAACGGTCCAGTCTTCCGGCACCCTCACTTCGATGCCGCCCCAGAATGCGAAGACATCAAGGACCGCGTCACTCTCTTTGATCGACGCATGGCGGAGGTCGATCTCGCATGCTCCCAAGATGGCGGTAGCTTCCCCGCCCCGGAAGTCCTGTGAATCGTTCGACCGCTTGAACGCACCAAGGATCGCGGTGGCACTGATTGTGGAATTGCTGTCCGCGGAGCTCAGACCTGTGCCGACAGCAAACTGGCGTTGGCGTCTCATGGTGCCGAAGAGCATGCTGGCTCCGATGAGGACAAGGATGACGGGCCATAAATCCCAGATGCTGACATGGACGATGTAGAACTTGCCCAAAAGCAAGATAGAGCCGACGAGCAGCCAGAAAAGCCCCCAGACTCTTCCGGAAACCGTGAAACACGTTGCGAGCCGCCAGAGGCCATAGATGACCAGCAAGGCCGGCCAGTATCGCAAGATGTCGCCAGCATCGATGATGTAGAGATTGTCCAGCAGCAAGGCAGTTCCCAGGATGATGACAATCAACCCGAGAACGACTTGAACGCTGATGCGAGGTGAGGTCCGTGTTTCCATGTTAGCAGTCCTTTGCACAGTTGCAGCGAGGTTCGGGGGTGAGTGCTTTCCACACCATGCCAATACCAATGCCAATCAGAAGAATGGGCCACGATTCGCGAAACGTAAGTCCAAACACGTGACCAATGGAAATGAACAACCACAAGCCGATGAACGTCCACCAGACACCTCTCCGCACGTCCCATGTGTTTTCCGCCTGCACGATCCTGTTAAGGCCGAGTGCGACGATAATCAGAGGCCCGTAGTCCCAGACAGAGCCGACGTCGATGATGTACATGTTGTTCAAGAGCAATGCCAATCCTGCAAGAAGTACGGCTGCCCCGACAATGACGCGGGCGGTCATTCGCGGTGAGGTATGCTGATTCATCTGAAATCTCCTTTGGGATCGTCTACCTCAAACATACTGCTCTTCCGAAGGAATGTTGCGGGCTTTTCGGCGAGCGGAGGTCGAGTGTCGGTGAACGGAGGGTTCCAAACCTACATCAATTCCCAGAAGAAAGAAAGCGGTCGTAATCGGCCACAGTATCGATATCGACGATTCCGCCCGGAAACGGCACGACGGCACGTTCATCAGCATGCTGCAGGATCAACTGTTTTGCTCCATGATCACCGCGCAATTGGAGCAGGTCCACAAAGAGGGTGCGTGCAAAAAGGGCGGGCACGCCGATCGTGTCCCCGTACTCGCAAGCGATGATCGCCTTTCCGCTGATCTCGTGCGTGCTCATGACGGTATTAAGCAACTCAGGCGTGATCAGTGGCTGATCGCACAGCAGGAGGATAGTGGCGTTGATCGACGCAGAAAGTGAAGAGATGCCGGCGCGGATGGAAGAGCTGATCCCTTCCTCCCACTGAGGATTGACCACAGAACGGACATCGAGTCCGCGAAGCTCACTGTTCATCCGCTCAGCTTCGAAGCCCAGCACGACAAGAGTCTCCTTGGCAACGGATGCCCGTGCAGTCTCTGCCACGTACCTGAGGAGGCTCCGATCACGATAAGGCAAGAGTTGCTTCGGCCGTCCAAGGCGGGTGGAGCCGCCTGCCGCGAGGATGATCGCTGTGACCGATGATTTGGTCATTCGGTTTACTTCTGGGGCGGCATGCCGAACTGGGACCACTCTTCACGCGACGGACCGTAGACGCCGGGGACTTTCAGTCCGGCTTGTCGCATGAGCACGGTCATTTGCGCACGGTGGTGAATCTGATGCGCCAGCAGGGACGAGAGTGCGAAGCCGCGTTTCCACTTTTCGCCGTACATCTCGATCTCGTCAAGCAGGGAACTATCAGTCCATTTCGAGCGAACCTCGTCCGCCACCGACTTCGCGGCCGATTCGTATGTTGCGGTAATCTCCGTTGCCTTCGATGGTGGTGGTGCGTCTTCGGGCGGACAGGTTACGCGCAGTCCAGCCCTTCCCCCCATTTCCCCCAGCGTCAGCACGATGTGCCAGGCAAGGTAGCCCAAGGAGCGGCCCTCCTCGGTGACCTTCTGCCCCAACGAGGGGTCTGTGAGGGATTGAAAGATCTTGAGTGTCGCGTCGGTCTCGTACTTCCAGTCGTCAAGGAAATCCTGTACTATGCGATACATATTGAGTTCCTCCCGGAAGGAGTGCCAGCTGAATCCACAAGCCCTTCCTTCGCGTTTGATTGAGTGCAGGTGTTACTTCTTTATCCGTTCCAATATCTTTTCCATCTCATCCATCACCCGGTTCATTCTCTTCATTGTTAACTCAAAGGGCTCGGGGGTCGTCATGTCGACACCTGCCTGTTTGAGCAGATTGATCGGGTAGTCGGAGCCGCCGGCGGAGAGGAATTCGAGGTACCGCTTCCTCGTTGCGTTGTCCCCAGCCAGCACCCGCTCTGACAGCGCGGCGGAGGCGGTGAATGAGGTGGCGTACTGATACACGTAGAAATTGTAATAGAAGTGAGGGATGAGCGCCCATTCTGCTCTGATCTCATCATCCACGATGCACACGCCTTCGTCGTGTCCGTAGTACTTCTTCGTGATCCCGGCGTAGAGATCGTTCAGCACCTCGCCGGTGAGCGACTCACCCTTCTCTGCCATCTCGTGTATTCGCAGCTCGAACTCGGCGAATTGCGTCTGGCGGAACACCGTGCCTTTGATTCCCTCCAGGTAGTTGCCCAGCAGCGACAATCGTACTTGATCGTCGGTGATGGATTTCAGGAGGTGTTCAATGAGGAGCGCCTCGTTGAAGGTGGAAGCCACTTCGGCCACGAAGATCGGATACTGCGACGTCGCATACGGCTGGGTCTTGTTGGAGAAATAGCTCTGCATCGTATGGCCGAGCTCATGCATGAGCGTGCTCATGTCGTCGTACTTATTGTTGTAGTTAAGAAGGATGTACGGATGTACGTCATAGACCGAGCCGTTCGAGTACGCGCCAGCACGCTTTCCATCGGTCGGGTAGAAGTCGATCCAGTGCCCCTCGAACGACTTCTTGACCACCGAGGTGTACTCTTCACCGAGGGGAGCGAGCGATGCGACGACGTGATTCTGCGCTTCTTCGACGGAATACGCCAGGTCGACATCCTTCAAAAGAGGCGCATACAAGTCATAGTAGTGCAACTCGTCGACCCCGAGAATCCTCCTTCGCAGCTTCAAGTACCGGTGAAACGTCGCGAGGTTATCATTGACGCCTTTGATCAAGCTATGGTAGACCTGGGCTGGAATGTTGCTGGCATCCAGCGCACTTTCCAGGCAGGAGGCATACTTGCGTGCCCGCATGTAGAACAGATTCTTCTTGAGCTCTGCGTTGATCTGCGTTCCGAACGTTCTCCGGTACTCATCGAGTCTGCCAAAGAAAGCAGCGAACACTTTTTTCCGGTCCTCCCGATTTGGAGTCGTGCGATGGAGACTATAGGCCGCTTTGGTGAGGCGCACGGTCTGGCCGTCGCTGAGCCCGATCTCCGGATACGGGAAATCTGCATCGGTGAAGATGCCGTAGATGCTTTGAGCAGCATCGGCCATCAAACCAGCGTCAGCGATGATCTTTTCCTCCCCTTCAGTGCCGGTGTGTGCCTTTCTGCGCAGAATGTCATCCAGGTAATGGCGGAAGATGCCGAGCTCCTTTTCCTGTTGGAGAAATGCATCGATGGTCGCTTGATCGATCTTCAGAATTTCAGGTTCGATGGAGGCTGCCTTTGCACCGAATGTGGCGAAGACCTGACTCATATCCTGCTGCATGGCCAGGTATCTGGCGTCCCGCGTGTCTTGATCGGAGCTCATGCTCGCGTAGCTGTTGAGCCGGTTGAGCTCTTTGACAATCGTCGTGGCGCGCTCCAGGCATCCCAACAGCTGTTTGGCGGAGGTTCCGAGTGTGCCTTTGAAGCTCTCGATCTCCGGAATCTGAGCGACGATCTGATCCTTCGCACTCTTCCACGCCTCGTCGGATGGATAGATGTGCGTCAGATCCCATTTGTAAAGATCCGGAATCTTGGTGCGATCCCGTTCTTGGCTGAATCCGGTGGAACCTGTGGCGAGCGAGGGGCCGAGGGGGGAAACCGGGGATTTCATTAAAGGATGAAGTCTTGGAGTAATAGAATGGTGGAATGATGGAATGATGGAATGATGGAGTAGTGGAATAATGGAATTTTGGAATAATGGGAGTCCGCAAACACTCCAGCGACGGGCAATGTACGAGTTGAACGAGGAAACGGCAAGGGAAAAAGGGATGCGGCGTCGGTCTGGATTCTCGCGCCGGTACAAACAAGGTCCTCAGCAGTCGTGATGAGAATCGTGTATCGGTCCGCTATGGTCCTTGAGGAATCCGCCGGGTCTTCCGCTGACGAACGCCTGGATCTCAGCGAGGATGGAGAGGGCGATTTCTTCTGGTGACTCGCCGCCGATGTTCAGCCCAACCGGGCTGTGAAGTCGGGTCCGCTGTTTGTCCGAAGGTGTGAAGCCCCATTCCCGAAGTTTCTCAAGCAGCATTCCCGTCCGTTTTGAGGGCCCAAGGACGCCGAGGTACCGGACCGGAGAGGGAAGGAGAGTTCGCAGCAACTGCAGGTCGTGAGAGAAATTGTGTGTCATGATCACCGCCGCGGCATGCGGCTTAAGCGGGACTGCATCAGCGATCTCTTCAGGCCGAGCGAGCAGCAATGCGTCGACGGTGGGGAAGTTCTCCTTTGTCGCGTGACCGGGGCGATGGTCGACCAGGGTCACGTGCCAACCAAGCTCTTTCGCTAACCGGGCAAGGGGTATCGCATCTGGTCCCGCCCCGAAGATGAGAAGCGGAACTGGTGGGCAAATAAGTTCGATGAATGCCTCAACGACTCCTTCGAGGAACCGGTATTCTCTCACCACTGACTGCCTGGAGCGCAGAGTTCTCAGACAGTCTTCAAGGAGTGCCGCCGAGAGGACGGGGTTATTGATATCCTCTGCAACGGCACCATCCTCCTTCACCAGGAGCCGCGTTCCAACCTTGGCCTTGAATTCGCCATCGACACGAAAGACGGTTGCAGCCACGCCAAGCTTCTGACTACGGACGCATTCCCCGATGAATCTGAGATGCGTCGCAGCGACGCTGAGGCGAATCGGCTCGATGAGGATGTGCATGACACCACTGCATCCAAGATTGAGCCCCCATACGTCGTTGTCGGAGGAGGTCATATCGTACACAACGGTTGTCGGTTCCGGGGTTTCCCTGATCTTCTTCGACCGCTCGACGACATCGGCCTCCAGGCACCCGCTGCTGATAGCGCCCACAGTTGTCCCATCTTCGCGTATCAGCATCCGTGCTCCGGGCCGTCGATAGGTCGAGCCCCTGACCTTTACGACGGTTGCCAGAACCGCCTGCGCTTCTGCTTGCTTGACCTCTTCGTACGCTTTGATAATGTCCTGCGACTCCTTCATCGTGCTATACCTGAGTTCCTATGATATCTGCGGTTGTTGGGGAAACTTGTCTTTTGGCTTCACAACGACGGGCGATCTACACAGTCAAGAGCCCATCCTTGACATACGTCCATTTCCAATCCTTCCATTCTCGGCACAGGCCGGCCTTGACCGGGTTATGGACAACGTATTCTATGACATGCTGCTGTTCAGCACCGTCGCGGACGACATGATCATAGCTTTCATGTTGCCAGAAAGCACCTTTGCGGCCGAGGAGCTTGTTACACTCTCTGGCAGTGTACCATTTCAGCGACTCGAGAATTCGTGTTAGCCTGTAGGGCGACGAGGCTCGTCGCCCTACAACAGTTGCTCCTTGGTCTAAGATAGACAAAACGAGATGAACGTGGTTGGGCATTATGCAGAAGGAGAGGAGTTCAAATTCCTTCCCATCTCTGAAATGAATTGCCTCCGCAACGATTCCTGCTACATCGTCCCGACGCAGCCAATCGGATCCCGTCGATACATTGTCCAGGTATTTGTCAAAGGCCTCAAAGTAAAGGTGCTGTTCATTCAGTTCCAGTAGTTTTCTCTTCGGCTGATCTCTCTCCTTTCTTGTGGCAGCCAGCCGCTCATCTCGCTCTCTCATCAAGTCCAAGATCACTTCGCGGGGCAACGAATCGGTCAACCGACACGTGACAAAGAAGACGGCGTCGCTCGGCTGGTAGTGAGGAAGTCGGCGCCGATAGTATTCTCTCGATACATTCTTCTCTGTCAAGTGACCGCTCCCCAAAAGTGATTGGCGTGCGAACTTCATGATCTTTCCACAATCCAAAGGAATTCGCAGGATTGCTCTGAAGAGCTTTCCTACTTCCAAACTGCGAGGATCGCCCCGGCGATGACAAATGAGACAAGGTTATAGCCTGAGTCAATCGCCCACAATCCGGCAGGCCTTCCAACGAAATTGACCTGATTGTTGTAGCTCGTCGCTCCGGCGAAGCCCAGCCAGCAGAGAAATCCGATCAATGCTCCATTGATCAATGTTGCAGCCCCTGCGGCGTTGACGACGCACGAAATCGCAAAACACGATATCAAGCCGGAGACGAATCCGATGACATACATCATCGGACTGGATCCCTTCTGAATCTCCTCCGGCGTCTTGCCAAGGAGCGCCATCCATTTCTTGCC
>VGWB01000112.1 GCA_016873755.1 Ignavibacteria bacterium
TGACATACCTGCAGGCTATCAGGTCATATTCCTGGGCGGTGGAGCTAGTCTTCAGTTTGCGATGGTTCCCATGAACCTGATGAATAAGAAATCTGCTTATCTTATTACCGGAGAATGGGCAACTAAAGCTCATAAGGAGGCAAAGATCTATGGTGAAGCAGTTGAAGTAGCGTCGTCGAAGGACAAGAATTTTGACTACATACCTAAGAACTATGACGTTCCTCAAGATGCAGATTACTTCCACATAACCACAAACAATACAATCTTCGGGACCGAATTGAAGAAGGACCCGGATGTCAAAATTCCGCTGGCTGCGGATATGTCGTCCGACATATTGAGCCGTCCGGTTGATGTATCGAAATACTCGATCATTTATGCAGGTGCACAGAAGAATCTTGGACCGGCAGGTGTTACGGTTGTCATTGTGAAGGAAGATGTACTAGGCAAGGTAACACGCCCTATTCCCACGATGCTCGACTACAGAACACATATTAAGGCAGAGTCGATGTTCAATACTCCTCCTGTATTTGCTGTTTTTGCCACCCAGCAAACTCTGAAATGGCTCAAAGATCTTGGGGGAGTGAATGTCATACAGCAAAGGAATATTGAAAAGGCGGCCATCCTTTATGATGAAATAGACAGAAATAAGCTATTTGTTTCAACGATTAAAGACCCTGAAGACCGCTCCCTGATGAATATATGTTTTGTAATGGCACCGGAATACAAAGAACTTGAAGCGGCTTTTGCCGGTTTTGCCAAATCAAACGGTATGATCGGCATTGAGGGTCACCGTTCAGTCGGAGGATTCCGCGCCTCCCTCTATAACGGTCTCCCGAAGGAGAGTGTTCAGGCTCTTGTAGATACAATGAAAGAGTTTGAATCAAAAAACTAAGAGACTTTCAGATTCCGGTCTGCAGGGGAGACACCTGCAGACCTAATATTTAAGGAAACTTGTGCTATGAAAATCCTTGTCGCAACAGAAAAAGCATTTGCCCCGGTAGCTGTAACGCAGATACGTGAAGTTACCGAGACAGCTGGCTATCAACTTACACTACTGGAAAACTACAAGAACGTATCAGATTTGCTTTCTGCCGTATCCGACGCTGATGCTCTGATCGTACGCAGCGATCTGGTGACCTCCCAAGTACTCGACGCTGCCAAGAAACTGAAGATTGTAGTGAGGGCAGGCGCAGGCTATGATAACCTCGACCTCGATGCATGTACTGCTCACAACGTCGTTGCCATGAACACTCCGGGTCAGAATGCAAACGCTGTGGCTGAACTTGCATTCGGCTTGATGCTCTACCAGGCACGCGGAGGATTTAGCGGAAAGTCAGGAAGCGAACTGAGAGGAAAAACCTTGGGATTACAAGGGTTCGGAAACGTCGGGAAATGCGTTGCGGGAATAGCAAAGGGGTTCGGTATGGATATCTATGCTTACGATCCCTATATCAGTACGGAAGCTATTCCTTTCGCTGGCGTGAAAGCCTGCAGCAGCCCTGATGAACTCTACTTGAAATGCCAGTATGTGTCACTGCACATTCCGGCAAACGAAAAAACAAAGAGATCTGTTGGATACAATCTTTTGAAGCAGATGCCTGAGGATGCTGTCCTGGTCAACACTGCCCGGAGAGAGGTTATCAACGAGGACGAGCTTCTGAAGATTTTTGCGGAGCGTTCCGACTTCAGGTATCTTGCAGATGTAGAACCCGATTGCAAAGCTGTTCTTGAAGAAAAGTTTAAAGGCAGGTTTCTCTTCACAGCTAAGAAGATGGGAGCCCAGACTGAGGAAGCCAACATAAACGCGGGTGTGGCAGCTGCCCGCCAGATTGTGGATTATTTCAAAACCGGCAACGAAAACTTCAGAGTCAATAAAAAGTAGAAAAGAGATACTGTAATGGCAGTTGTTAAACCGTTCAGGGGAGTGCGACCTCCGTGCGCTATTGTTCAAGATCTGGCTTGTTTACCGTACGATGTCATGAATAGTGAAGAAGCGAGGATCATGGCTAAAGGGAAGGAGTCTTCGCTACTCCACATAACGCGAGCCGAGATTGACCTTCCTCCGGGTACAGATGCACACTCAGAAGCAGTCTACAGGAAATCGGTTGAAAATTTTGCGGCATGGCGGAAGAAAGGGTGGCTCGTTCAGGACGACGAACGCCGTTTCTATGTCTATGGCCAAACTATGGAAGGTCGCACACAGTATGGCATTGTTGGCTGTGCATCAGTTGATGACTATCTTGAAGGAGTAGTAAAAAAACATGAATTGACGCGGCCCGACAAGGAGCAGGACCGTATGGTTCATATTCGTGTCAACAACGCCAATATCGAACCTGTCTTTTTTGCATATCCTGCTGTAGAAGAGATAGATGAAGTGGTAAATGGGATAATTAAGAACGAGAAACCTGAGTACGACTTCGTCGCTGAGGATGGCTTTGGACATCACTTCTGGGTAATCCGGAGCTCTGAAACAAACAGTCTTATAGAACGTCTTTTTGCTGAAAAAGTACCGTTGACCTACGTTGCCGACGGGCATCATCGCACTGCCGCAGCAGCTCTTGTTGGCAAGGAAAAACGCGATGACGATCCCTCACACAGCGGGGATGAGGAATACAACTATTTCCTGGCAGTCCATTTCCCCGACAATCAATTAAGGATAATGGATTACAACAGGACCGTAAAGGACCTCAACGGATTATCCAACAATGAATTCATTTCGAGGCTTCAAAAGGGATTCATAGTTATTGAAAAGGGAACAAAGCCATATAGACCGGAAAGGCTACACAATTTCTCGATGTATCTCGATGGGCTGTGGTACAGCCTGACTGCAAGGGAGGGCACCTATGATGACAAAGATCCGATCGGGATCCTGGATGTAACGATACTGACTCGCCAGATACTATCCCCGATCCTTGACATACAGGATCTGAGAACGTCAAAGAGGATCGATTTTGTTGGAGGCATACGCGGACTTGGTGAGCTGAAGAAGAGGGTCGACAGCGGCGAGATGAAAGTCGCTTTCGCCCTCTATCCAGTATCAATGAAACAGCTTATTGCCATAGCAGATTCAGGAAACATAATGCCTCCGAAGACGACCTGGTTTGAACCAAAGCTCAGAAGCGGACTAGTAATTCACCTGTTAGACTGAAAGTCGTACATCGAAAAGTCCGGTCGCTCAGACCGGACTTTTTTTGTACAGGAGAAGTCCGACTTCTCCTTGAACCTTCCGAAGGTCTGAGGGTTTACAGTAGAACCTTCGGAAGGTTTTGTTGGCAGAAGTCGGACTTCTACATTCACAGGCCGTGCGCGTCTACAATCGCGCGGAGTTTGCTGCGAAGGATTTCGCGCTCGCGATCTACAGCGCTCTTGAGTTGTCCGGAGGGCTGAGCCACTGGGATCGTTAGCACCGAGGCAAGGGATTCATCATACCATCTGGCCCACGCGTCGAGGATTTCTCGCTCGAGCTTTTGTGTCGCATCAAGCGCCTGAGCACCTTGTGACTGAGCCTCTTCCAACTGGGAGATCGCTTGCTTCTCTAGGGTTTCCAGCTTCCGCGATGCGGCCTCAGCGACAACCAGAAGGGTGTTCCCTGCAACCTCTTCAGTACCTGACCCAAGCTGGATTGCTGCCGCTGCGATGCAGACGCCGGCGTTCTTCATTTCGGCCTGGCTGATATTGCTGATATCGTCCATGCTTGAGTGATAGGCATAGTCGGGGAAATGCTAGCTCAAGATGGCCGGTATTCCCCTCCTCAGGAAAGGGTCGTGATCGCTTCCGCCTTCCCAGACGTTCTGCGTTGTTTTCCAGCCTTTTTCGGCGGCCCATCCCTTCACAAGCGAGAGGTAAAAGTCGTTCAGATAGCTCCCGAAGAGCTTGTGCTTGTCCCACCGGCCGACACCCCACCCCGAGTGCTGCTCCGGCGGCCTGAACCAGACCACGCCGGGATCGGGCATGCGCTCAACTCGGAACATACCTCCGGTCTTTTCGGGATCACCACCGACCATATCGAGCACGAAGGCTGAAAGCACGTGGCTCATGTTTTCGCCCTGATGCTTCATCCAGAGATGCGTGCCGCGGTATTCGTCAACCCACAGAAACGTCAGGGTACGCGCGGGGACAGGCAATCTCCCCTCACGGATTCCAGCGGCAACGGAGCGCACGATCTCGAGGAGAGTCGCAGCACCGCTCGCGTTGTCGTTCGCACCGGGCTTGTAGTGATCGAGATGAGCGACGAGCACGATTTGTTGCTCTGGCCGCGTGGAGCCGGGGATTTCAGCCACCAGCGTTTTGATCGGGTTTTCCGCAAAGGACGTCTTCATCTGAACGCGGATGACGACCTGCTGATTGCCCAGCATCTGTTTCAGCTCTGCCGCCGTCCGTGGAGATATGTTGATTGCGAATGGTCTGAGCTGATCATCATAGGGAAGGCCGTTATCCGCGATGATATCGGGATGCTTCTCGGGATGGTTATGGGGAGGGACATAAGCAGAAATCAGACCTACCGCGCCTCGTTTCAAGGCAAGCCTGTATGCCTGGGCAGGATGCGCATCGCAGAGGACAACGCGCCCTTCTACATCGAGTTGATCGTAGTCGGACTCCTTGTTGCCTCCAGATACGTATGTCAGAGGAGCCGTTACGTCGTTCGAGAATGAATTCGTTGCCAGAATCAGCGGCGTTGAGGAGAACGAGTGGAGGACGCGGATTTCCGGGGATTGCAGCGAGAGAAGTGCATCTTCCGGGATCCACACTTTCCGTTCCGGTGGGTCCTCCAGGATCTGATATCGACCCACCTGCGCGGATCGTCCAGGCGTGCTGCGTGTTCGCTGAAAACCAAGAGCGTCGAGGTTCCTTTCGATGTAGTTCAGACAAGAATCGAATCCCGGACCGCCGGCGATTCGCCAGAACTGTGTGAAGAATCGAGCCGACTCATACGCATGGCCACTATCGAACAAGCGATCAATCTGACGAACGGTGCGAACAGAGAGTGCTTGCGGGCCGTTCAGCGGTGTAGTCGGGGGGCAGGTAAGGACGAAGGCGAAGATGACTGGTGTCAATTGTCGCGTGCTTGGCATGTTCATTCTCAAAAGAATCGAAGAGAACATACAAAGAACTTCAGGCAGTAGCGATAAGGATCGCTCTCTTGGTTGGCATCTCAGAGGGAAAATGGTTACTTTGACTTCGCATCGGTCACCGCAGAAAGGGAGCTCATGCTTCACTGCGTTAGAGTTGTCTTCTTCATTCTCATCCTCCCGATTGTGCTCGTGGCACAAGCGGTCGACATCCGTGGCGTTGTAGCGGATAGCGCGACAGGCGAGAGAATCCCCTTCGCCAATATCATGGTGGTGGGCACGACGAGAGGCGGCTCCTCGAACCTCCAGGGCTTCTACCTCATCCCGAGCGTGTATCCCGGCCGCTATCAGATTTCCGCAAGCTCCATCGGCTACGAGACGAGAACGAAGACCGTCTCCGTCCAGGCCGGCCAACCATTGGTCGTGAATTTCCAACTTCCCTCCAAGCCCGTAGAGTTCTCTGAGGTCATCATAACCGACAAAGCGAAGCGCGAACTCACGGAGATCCACACGAGCGTTCACGTGCTCGACCAGAGAGACATCCGCGCCGTTCCGATGGCAGTGCAAGAAGACGTTTTCCGGTCCATCCGGATCCTGCCTGGGATCATCTCGACCAGCGACGTGAATTCTCAGTTTTACGTGCGCGGCGGCGCAGGCGATCAGAATCTCATTCTCTTGGACGGCATGAGGATTTACAATCCGTACCACGCGTTCGGGATTTTCAGTATCTTCGATTCGGACATCATCAAGGCGACGGAGGTCTACACGGGTGCGTTTCCGCCGGAGTTTTCCGGGAGACTCTCGTCGGTCGTTAACATGACGACGCGCACGGGCCGGTCGAACGCGGTCTCCGGGCGGGCGAACATCAACTTCCTCTCTACAAAACTGCAGTTGGACGGACCGGCGATGGAAGGCGTCACGTGGCTGATGAGCGCGCGCAAGTCGCTGTTCTCTCAGACCTTCAAGAATTTCCTCAACAAGGATCTCCCGCTCTCGTTCTACGACGGTTTTGTCAAGGTTACTGGTGAAGCCGGCGAATCGCACGGGACAATCAGCGGCCAGGCGTTCTTCAGCGGGGATAATCTGAGATCCGCTAGTCCGAACGAGCCGGACTATTCGTGGCGGACAGGTGCTGTGGGTTTTGTGGCATCCGGGCTCATTCAGGATCGCGTCTATGTGCACGCGGTCGGGTTTGAAAACAGCTTCAAAGCGACGCGCGATGCGAAGCAGTCAAAGGAAGTAACACCTGCGTCGACGAGGGTCGTTGAAACGGGCGTTCGGGCGAACGCGACGTTCTATACGGATTCCCGGGACCTCTACTTCTTCGGATTCGAGTTCAGTTTCCCGACGGTCGAGTACTCGTTGGTCAATAACTATGGGGTGCCCCGCACCTTGAGCAGTTCGTTCGTGGAAAGCTACACCTGGGCACGGTATCAGACATCACAAGGGCGCCTCCTGGCAGACATCGGCTTGAACCTCGATATGGGTAGCCTCTTTGCACGCGGGGGCGGTTTCGAGGTCGTGCAACCGCGCGTGAACCTGAGCTACTCGCTGTGGGACAACTGGAAGGGCAAGGTCTCCTACGGTCGATTCATTCAGAATATGATCACGGTGAACAACGAGGACGACGTCATCACGATCTTCGACGCGTGGATTCGCATTCCCGACGAGCTGGAATCGGAGCAGGCGGACCATTATGTCATTGGATTAGAGGGGAACCTCCTTCGCACTCTGTCGACGAGCTTCCAAGCGTATTACAAGGACTACAACTCTCTCGTGATATACAATCGTGATAAGGTCGATGCTCTGGATCCCGACTACATCAACGGCACGGGGGAGGCGTACGGCTTTGAGGCTCTGATCCGATTCGGCACCCCCCTCGTCGATATTTACACGGCATACACGCTCGGTTGGACATCCATCACGGCCGGCGGTCTTACGTACTACCCCCGGTACGATCGCCGGCATAATCTGAATCTGCTGACGATCTTCCACCCGCTCGAAGGATTCGATGTGACTTTCCGGTGGGAAGTCGGGTCTGGCTTTCCGTTCACACAGACGATCGGCTACTACGACCGCCTGTCGCTCACAAACATCTTTCGCGGGCCGTATGTGGGGGAGACCGGCAAGCCGTACTCCATCCTTGGCGGAAAGAACGCTGCGCGGCTGCCGACGTACCATCGGCTTGATGCGAGCGCAACGTATCGTTTCAGTCTGGACCCCATCGTCGGGAGCTTCGGCGTTCATATCGTAAATGTTTACAATCACCGCAACGTGTTCTACTTTGATCGGAAGACGGGCCAGCAGATCAACATGCTCCCGTTCTTCCCGACCGCCACACTGAGTATCGAATACTAGCATCCGGTGAGATGAAGCCATACGCTTATCTGGCATTGTGTCTGGTGTACAGCGCGGGATGCGATGATCCCTTCACACCGAAAGGACCTTATCAGGAAAGACTCGTCGTGTATAGCATTCTGACCAATGCTGCAGATACTCAGTACGTACGACTGTTCAGGACATATGATCCGCCAAGATACGACCCTTACGAAGTGCTTTTTGACCAGCCGGTCCGAGGAGCAGACGTGTCTGTTACGGAAGGGGGCAACGTGATCCGGTACCAGGAGGGGCTCACAAAGAGGACCGAGACCGGGAGGTACAGAGACGATATCGTGGCGTACCGTGCATTCCCGTTTCGTGCTCAGCCGGGGAAGTCGTACGCTCTCTCGGTTGTCTCGCAGCAGTTCGGGAGCGTGAGTTCATCTGTGAGTGTCCCGGGGAGCGGGTGGGTGGAGTTGGTCAATTCATACATATTTTTCGGGCAGGGTTCAGACAAAGAGGACTTTGTTGCCCGTGGCTACATCCGTGCTGATACGCGCGGATTCCTGATACGTTTCTATCTTGACTACGAATTCGCCGAGGGGAGTACGTGGGTGCAACGGCGCGAAGAGATGGCGAGCAGGGTCAGTATCTACGGCGATAACCTCAAGTCGTATGAGTACCCTAAGCTCGTCCGGCGGACATCTCCTGCCGGCTCCCCGGGGAGTCTGGCGTATGAGAGAACTGTGTTCTCCAGAGAAGCTTACAAGGAAAAGCTCAACGACCTGGGGGCAAAGCATCCTCACCTTCGGCTTGTGGGTGCGCTCCTCATCCTGACCCAGGTCGAGCCGAGTCTTTACACATACTACAATCTGGCGAACGGGTTCCAGGATGAATACTCAATCCGACAGGACTTGCCGGATTGGAGTAACATCAAGGGAGGTTACGGCGTGTTCGGAGCGATGGTAGAGGATTCTGCGTACATTTCATTGAGGTAATCGAAAGACACATGCAGCGGAAAAAAGCGTTTGCAGAGCGAGTGTTTCCTGCAGCAGGTGTCGTGCTCTTGGGTGTCGTGCTTGTTGGTGGGATGGGCTGTGAAGACTCATTCGATCCCAAAGGAGCCTATACCGAGCAGCTTGCCGTTTACTCCATTCTCGCGTCACGTTCTGACACTCAGTACGTGCGGGTGTACAGAACGTACAATCCGTCGGGGTTCAACCCGCTCGAGAACACATCCGACACACCCGTTCGGAGTGCGCGAGTGGTGATCACCGAAGGATCAACAGAATATCAGCTGCGGGATACGACGATCCAGCGTGTCGACAAAACTCGTTACACGGATAACCTCCACGCGTACATTGGATATCCGTTCGCTGTCCAGAGGGGAAGCGTGTACGCTCTCACTGTCCGTTCGGATCGTGGAAATGTGAATGCGACCGTAAGTGTGCCGGGGCCGGGGCGGATCGATGCCAACAACGCTTTTGTGATGGCCGAACCGGAGAGGTTCCGGGATGACATCTCCGTGACCTTACGCCTTTCCTCCGTCACACGCGGATATGTGGTGCGCATCTATCTAGATTTCGAGTACCTCGACAATGGTAGCTGGATCCCGCGGCGTGCAGAAGTCCCCGTTTCTGCATCAACGGGAAGTGACGGCACGCTAATCTTCGTCTACCCTAGGCTCACCCAGCGCCGAATGGACCTCATTGTCTCAGCGCAACAGGTTGAATTCTCTCTCGCTGCGTATCAGGCTCTCCTCACACAGCTTGCGGAGCAATACGGACAACAGGGATTCCGAGTGGTTGCCGCAACCTTCATCTTGACGCAGGTGGAAAACAACCTCTATAAGTACTACAACATCGTGAACGGGTTTCAGGATGAGTATTCGATACGAACCGACCTGCCGGATTTCACCAACATCCGAGGAGGAGTTGGACTGTTCGGAGCCATGACGGAAGACTCGACGGTCGTTGACCTCCGCTAGCTTGATCTCCTGCGCGCTTCCCTTGAATGTCCTTTGAAAAAATGTTACGTTCTGTGCGATCTCTGTGATGAAGATCCTCTCGCTCTTCCGAACCGGCCAGCTCAAGGTTGAATGGACGTATACAGCGCACGGCTCGATCTGGCGCATCCTTGTCTCGAAGGCCGGGAGGATCGTGGGAGAGTGCCGGAGCCAGGACAAGAAGACCACTTCCTTCTTCTGTGTTGACGGTTCTACCGGCGCTCCCGTCTGGCAAGATCTGAGACTTCAGGAGTCGTGGTGGATCGGGATTGAGGCGGTCCATGACAATGTTCTGATCCTCCACGGTTTTGCAGAGCCGGACCTGCCTGTGCATAGGGGTCTGATGGCGTTCGATGTCGAGACAGGCGCTGAACGGTGGCGCAATGATGAACTGACGTACTGGTTCGGCCATCGCGGTCAAGTGTATGCCCACCGTGATCTCTTTGAAAAACGGATCGGCTACGCGCTCAACCTTGACACGGGAGTAGTGGAGCAGACGTACGAGGAAAGCCTTGAGCCGCTGCACAACCTGCGGAAACAGGCCTCGGGAGAACCTGATGTTGAAGGGCTCCGTTTCCCCGAGCTGACAAACCTCGGCTCACTTGAAGCTTCGCTCGGCGCGTTGATCGAACGGGAGATTCGAGGAAAGAAGATCGCCGGTGGGACGGAAGTTATCGTGGAAGACGGCTTCCTGCTCTTGTCCTACCATTCCGTGCGTCCGGATTCCACGATCGAGTCGCCGCTATACGACAACCACTTCGTCATCTTCGATCTTGAGAAACGCAGGAGTCTGTTCACCGGTATTCTTGTTCAAAACGCCAGGGCGCCGGTGCCTGACTCGTTTTTCGTCAAATCCCCATTCGTGTACTTCGTCAAAGACCTAAACACCCTGACTGCGGTGCGATTATGGAAGTCATAACTGAAGCGTTTTCCGTGTCGACACCTGGAAGCTCGGAAGTTCTGGATATCACCGACAAGGTGTCAAACCTCCTCAGCAAGCACAAGCTGAAAGAGGGGAACGTCACCGTCTTTGTGTCGGGATCGACTGCTTCCGTGACTACGACGGAGTTTGAGCCGGGCCTCCGGCGGGACATACCTGAAGCCATGAATCGGATAGCGCCGGAAGGGATCCGCTATCACCACGATGACACGTGGCACGATGGCAACGGACACTCGCACGTCCGTGCCGCGGTCATGGGTCCGTCGCTGACGGTCCCCTTCTCAGGCGGCGAGATGCTTCTTGGAACATGGCAGCAGATTGTTTTGATTGATTTTGACAACCGACCCCGTAGTCGGAAAGTCGTCGTACAGCTCATTGGGAGATAACCGGCTTCGCTCTGCACACTGAATCAGGAGATGAGCTCATGAAGACCTCTCAGATCAAGCATGTGAACGCGTTCACCAGCACGCCGTTTTCCGGCAATCCGGCAGGCGTGGTTCTGGATGCCCGGGGCCTGGCGCCGCAAAAAATGCAGGCAATCGCCAGGGAGATGAATCTCTCGGAGACTGCTTTCGTCCTTCCTTCCACGGTGAGGAGCGCGGATCTTCAAATCCGGTGGTTCACACCGGCAACCGAGGTCCCTCTGTGCGGTCACGCAACCATCGCGAGCTTTCACGCGCTGGCGGAGGAGTGCATGTACGGTATGAGGCGAACCGGGACGCACCAGTTCCGGGTCCAGACCAAGAGCGGCGTGCTTTCGGTCGTCGTCGAGAAGAAGTTCTCGGGCACGATTATCGAGTTTCACATGCCTGTTCCCAGGTTCCGCGTCCACAATAAGATCCCGGCAGCACTCCTCAAGGCACTGCGAATCCGATCCAGCGACCTCGAAGCCCGCCTGCCGTTCGTCTCGGCTTCCTATCTCTATTTGCCGCTGAGACGGTTGTCCACTGTGCGATCTCTCAAGCCGGATTTCCCGGCCGTCCAAGCTCTCAACAAGTCCACCCACACACTCGGGACCTGCGTGTTCACTCTGGAGACGATCGAGGAGAGCTCGGCGATCCATTCACGGTTCTTTGCACCGGTGGTCGGCATCAACGAAGATCCCGTGACGGGCTCTGCCAACGGTCCGCTTGGAGTCTACCTGCACAGGTATGCGATGACCGCTGATTTCCCGGTTCCGTCGTTCATGCTGCCCGATGGCAGGGTGGAGTTCATCGGCGAACAAGGGGATGAAATCGACCGGAAAGGCCGGGTCAAGATCCGCATCGGCGTCAGGGGCCCGAAGGTCAAACAGGTCAGCATTGCAGGCGAGGCGGTGACCATCATGGACTCCACCTTGATGTGCTGAGCATCCCAACCCACATTTTCCTATGACCACAAAGAATATTCTCTTCCTGATTGTCGTACTCTGCGCGTTCGGCTTCTTCGCATATAGTGTCATACGGCTGATTCGTTTCTTGAAAATCGGCAGACCGGAAAACCGCTTTAATAAACCATGGGCGAGGCTGAAGCAGACGCTCGTCGTTGCCGTCGCCCAATCGAAAATCCTGCGTGAGCCCGTCGCGGGCACGATGCACGCACTCATCTTCTGGGGGTTCATCGTCCTCCTTACGGCGGTGCTGGAGTCGCTTGCAGAAGGCCTGATCGACGGTTTCTCCCTTCGGTTTCTCGGAGCTCTTTATGAACCCCTCGTTTTCATGCAGGATCTCTTTGCCGGTTTGGTCATTCTGTCCGTTGTCGTTGCGCTCTTCCGGCGGTACGTCGTCCGTCCGAAGCGACTAGAGGTCGAGGGGCACGGAGAGTTCGACGCTGCGCTCATTCTCGTTATGATTTTGCTCATCATGGTCAGCATGCTCGGTCAGAATGCGACGCGGGCGATGCTCGAGGAGCGCGCAGCGACGGAGACGAGGTTCCTCTCCGCTCTGCTCCAGCCGCTCTTTACATCGGCGGATCAGTCGGTGACGAGTCTCTGGTTCGAGATCTTCTGGTGGACGCACATCGGGATCGTCCTGGTGTTCTTGAACTACCTTCCTTATTCGAAGCATCTCCATGTGCTGACGTCGGTTCCCAACGTCTACTTCTCTTCCTCAAAGGCGCATGGCGCACTTACTCCGATCAATCTGGAGGCGGAGAACGTGGAGAAATTCGGCGCGAGCGACGTTGAGGATCTCACATGGAAGCAGCTCCTCGATGGGTACACGTGCACTGAGTGCGGCCGCTGTGCGGCTTCCTGCCCGGCGAACGCGACCGGAAAGATCCTCTCGCCGCGCAAGATCATCATGGACATCCGAAAAAGGCTGGAGGAGAAAGGTCCTCTCGTAATCGACGGGCAATCCAGGGCAGAACCACCTTCGGATGCCGAA
>VGWB01000113.1 GCA_016873755.1 Ignavibacteria bacterium
GTCCAAGGATGTCCTCCAGATTGTTGATGAGGTTGCCGAGGGAGAGATCAGAAAGAAACTCCGCATGATCCTCGGCTCATTTCTTTTCCACGGCGATGACGTCTTCAAGCGTGTGGCGGTCTTGTCGGGAGGTGAGAAGAGTCGGCTGGCGCTGGCCAGGATGCTCCTGCAGCCGGCGAATTTCCTCATCCTCGATGAGCCGACGAACCATCTCGATATGAAATCAATAAAGGTGCTGCACGATGCGCTTGCTCTATTTGAGGGATCGTATCTCATTGTCTCGCACGACCGGGCGTTCCTTGATCCGATCGTGAACAAGGTCGTAGAGGTTTCCGGCGGGCGTGTCAAGACCTTCCACGGTAATGTTTCCGACTACCTTTACAGAAAGAAGCAGGAACGTGAGGCCGCTTCGCGTGCGCAGGAGGCAGCGCAATCCAGGCAGGCAGTTTCTCAGCCGATGAGCGAGCGGGAGCGGAAGAGGGTGGAGGCAGAGCATCGTCAGCGGCTCTACCGGGAGCTCAAGCCGCTGCATGAGCGGATGGAGTCACTCGAGAAGGAAATCGAGAGGCTGGAAGGGCGGAAGGCTGAGCTGGAAGCGAAAATGTCAGAGCCCGCGCTGTATCGCGATGGATCTGAGGCAAAGAACGTATCGCAGGAGCATAAGGCCCTTCAGGATCTACTTGAAAAGGCGTACTGGGAGTGGGGTTCTCTTCAGGAAGATATCGAACGCGTGCGTAACGCAAGCTGATTCCGATTCTCATTCTTGATTCAAGCGGCCCAACGTCTTGGCCGGAAGATTCTTGGATCTTTGAGGCACACAACGATTTATTTCTTACCTTTAGCCAGTTCACCCATCAACCATCCAGGTGAGAATACATATGACGAACTCGCCCCCACGAACCATTCCACGGCTCTTTGAAGACAGCGTCCAGCGCTTTTCGAAGAGCGTTATGATGTGGGAGAAGAAAGAAAAGTCGTACAAAGGATCAACATACAGTGAGATCCAGGAATCTGTTCATCGGTGCGCGGCGGGTTTGCTGACGCTCGGCATCAAGCCCGGTGATCGCATCGGCCTGATTGCTGAAGGGAGAAACGAATGGGTCATCGCAGAGCTCGGCATCCTCTATGCCGGAGCGATCAGCGTTCCGCTCTCTGTCAAGCTGGAGGAGCGATCCGACCTGAAGTTCCGGCTGGCTCACTCTGGATGTCGAATGGTCGCCGTCTCGGGGACTCAGGCACACAAAGTCATGAAGATGAGGGTTGACCTCCCCGATCTTCAAAAGATCATCTTGTTCGACCCTCAAGGCACTCTTGCGGAGGACGAGATCGGATTCTCTGAACTGTTGGAGCGGGGGAAGGACTATCTGCGATCACACCGTGAGGAGCTGGAGCGGACCTGGCAATCGGTTCGAGAGGACGACCCTGCGACCATCAGTTACACATCCGGCACAACCGCCGATCCGAAGGGGATCATCCTGACGCACCGCAACTACGTGGTGAATGTCAAGCAGTGCTCGCGACACCTGCCGCAACCGGAATGGTACAGCTCGCTGCTTATCCTGCCGTGGGATCACTCGTTCGCTCACACAGCGGGTGTCTATCTCCTCTCGAGCATCGGCGCGAGCATGGCTTCTGTCCAGGTGGGCAAGACACCGATGGAGACTCTGCGGAACATTCCGGTCAATATCAAGGAGGTGCGCCCGACCTTTCTGCTGAGCGTTCCGGCACTGGCCAAGAACTTCCGAAAGAACATCGAGAAGGGGATCGGGGAGAAGGGTAAGTTGATCTGGAACCTCTTCCGAAAAGGCCTGGAGTTCGCGTACGCGCATTATGGGGACGGCTGGAACGGCGGAAGGGATGTCGGCAAGCCGAAGCATCCCATCTACCGCCTCTGCGACGCGCTCATCTTCAAGAAGATCCGCGCGAGCTTCGGTGGCAGGCTCGACTACTTCATCGGCGGAGCTGCATATCTGGATATCGAGCTCCAGCAGTTCTTCTACGCCATCGGGATTCCGATGTACCAGGGCTATGGGCTCACGGAGGCCGCCCCCGTCATCTCGGCGAATACTCCGGCGAAGCACAAGTTCGGGTCCTCCGGGACCGTCCTGCCGGACTTACAGGTGAAGATCTGTGATGAGAGCGGCAACACGCTGCCGGTCGGTCAGAAGGGTGAAATTGTGGTGAAAGGGGAAAATGTGATGACCGGTTACTGGCAGAATGAACGAGCGACGCGGGAGGTCCTGCGGGAAGGATGGCTTCACACGGGCGATATCGGATACCTTGATCAGGACGGATTCCTCTTCGTGCTCGGCAGGGAGAAGAGCCTGTTGATCAGCCACGATGGCGAGAAGTACAGCCCCGAGGCAATTGAGGAGACGATTGTCGCACATTCCCCCCTTATCGATCAAGTGATGCTCTACAACAATCAGTCGCCGTATACTGTGGCGCTCGTTGTGCCGAACAAGGAGGCAATTCTGGCGTTTCTGAAGTCGAAAAAACTCTCGTGCCACACGGAAGAGGGACAGGAATCGACACTCCTGCTGCTGCAATCGGAAATCGATCGTTACCGTGCCGGGAACAAAGACGCGGGCCTCTTCCCTGACCGCTGGCTCCCCTCGGCCGTGTGCGTGCTGGGGGAGGGCTTCACAGAACAGAACCGGATGTTGAACAGCACCCTCAAAATGGTGCGCAGCCGGATCGCCGAATTCTACAAGAATCGCATTGATTTCGCCTTCACGACGGAAGGGAAAAATATCCGCAACCACCAGAACAAGACCATCATCAAGCGACTGGAGGAAGCGGCGTAGTCTCAGGGCAGCAATAGCGCACCCTCAATCTGACGGACACACTTTGACACCTAGGAGGTGATGGCGGTGATATCCAAGAAAGCCGAAGAGTGCCTCAGCTTTGCTTCTGAAATCCTCAGAGTTCTGAAGTCCACCAACCAGTATGAACAGGTTCTTCATCACATCGTCGATCGTGTTGTTCGGATGTATCGGTGTCGCACGTGTGCAATTGTTATCGTAGATCCACAAACCGAATATCTGAACATTGCACTGGGGTACGGTCTCTCCCACACCTATTCGAAGGCCTTTCGGCGAAAGCTCGCGACCGGTGCACTTGGAAGGCTTTTATGGACCGGTGCTCCGATTCTCATTGCCGACAGTGAGGCTGAGGCTCAGCTCGCGGAAGAGGTGAAACTGGAATATCCCTTCGGCTCCGCAGTTTGTGTGCAGATGTCTGCTGATCATAGGACGATAGGCTATTTGCACGCCGACTGCAGCGAGAAGCGGGCGTTTTCCCCTGAGGACGTTCGGGTGTTGCAGACCTTTGCCGATTTCGCCGCACTGGCTATCCACAAGTCGGAGTTGTTCGAGGCAAATCTGCGCCTGGACCGAACGGATCACGAGACCGATCTTGAAAAGTATGCGCCGTTCCTTGAGCGGATCCGTACAAGCATTGAGCGAGCGCAAACGCTGAACGAGAAATTTGGGTTGATGGTGCTCGATATTGACAACTTCAAACACATTTCGTCGATGTACGGCTATGAATCCTCGCGAAAGATGCTCAAGGAAATCGGTGGATTGATCAAGTCTCGACTAAGGAACATCGACGCGGCAGGACGCCATGCTCTCGATGAGTTCATCGTGCTGAGGGCGAATTCAGACCTAGATGAGTCTTTGCTCTTTGCGGATCAACTTCGTTCAGCCGTCGAGCAAACCGTGTTCACGAACCACGAAATCAAGACGACGGTGAGCGTAGGTATAGCTGTCTATCCCCACCATGCTGCAACGATGGATGAACTCCTCAATGCTGTTAAACATGCCGTCTATGAGGCGCAGCGGTCAGGACGCAACAGGATCACGTGTTTCGGGGAATAAGGAGCCGCCGGGAGCCCCGGATTCCCCCTGGACCTGCGAATGCGGCGCTGTGCGGTTGACAGCGAAGGCCGAGGATTCGCCTTTGGCCTTGCTGTTTTTCCTCGTGTGTTGCCGTTTTCGGCGGATTACCCCTCGGCAGATACCTGCGACTTGGCTGAGGATTCAAGTATCTTGAATATCCAAGGGGGTCTCGCGTAATTGTCGAGAGGCTTGATCTCACCTGACCAACGATCGATGACGCAGCCGGTCCCTCACTCCGAGCCCAGGCGGGCACTCGCCCTCGACGCTCTCCGAGGTCTCGCTATCCTTCTCATGGTCTTCTCCGGGCGAATTCCATTCGGAGTGCTGCCGGACTGGATGTACCATGCACAGGTTCCCCCGCCGGATCACATCTTCAATCCGAATCTCCCCGGCATCACGTGGGTGGATCTTGTCTTCCCCTTCTTCATCTTCACGATGGGCGCAGCGATCCCGCTCGCGCTGTCACGCCGACTCGACCAGGGCACACCGCTCTGGAGAATCATTCTCTCAGTCCTTGAGCGGGGACTGCTTCTGGCCGGATTCGCAATCTACGTGCAGCACATCCGGCCATGGTCGATGCCTGCGACGGCTGACGGGCGCGCGACCGCTCTCTCACTGACACTCTGTTTGATCGGCTTCCTTCTGCTTTTCCCCATACTTGCCCGAATGCCGGATCGGTGGAATGTCTGGACGCGTCGTGGGATCCGTGCTGCAGGGTGGATCGGCGCGTTCGTGCTGATGATGGTGTGGAAGTTCAAGGATGGCTCGGGGTTCTCTTTGCACAAGAGCGACATTATCATCCTTGTCCTCTCAAATGTCTATTTCACCGGAGCAATCATCTGGTTGTTCACCCGTGACAAGCTCATCGTACGGATCGGCCTGCTCGGTCTGCTGGCGGGCCTGATACTTTCGTCGACGGCTGAGGGATGGATCAAGCCTTTCTGGTTGAACTCGCCATTGCCGTGGTTGTTCGAGCTGCGGTTTCAGAAGTATCTTTTCCTCATCATCCCGGGAACGGTGGTCGGCGACATGATACTGAACTGGATGAAAGCACCTCGGGGGGAGAATCGCCCGGCGGGATCCTGGACATCCATGCACTTGATTGCGACGGCGCTCTCGATGATTCTTCTCAACGTCGTTCTCGTCATTGGGCTGAAAGCCCGATGGACGCTCGAAACAACGATCATTGCGGTGGTACTGTGTGGGATAGCGTGGGTGTTGATGCACTCTCCCACGACAACCACGGAAGTCCTGATGATGAAGATGTTTCAATGGGGTACATTCCTCTTATTCATCGGTCTCTCCCTCGAGCCGTTCGAGGGCGGAATCAGGAAAGATCACTCAACCTTCAGCTACTATTTCGTCACGGGTGGTCTTGCGATGTTCGCGCTCATCGCGCTCACCATTGTAATCGATGTGTTTCAACGTCGAAGAGCTCTGAATTTGCTGATCGAAAGCGGGCAGAATCCGTTGATTGCGTATGCCGGTGTGAACAGTCTCGTTCCCCCGGCGCTTGGCCTTCTGAGTCTTGACGTCCTGATCGAGAGAATGACTCCCACTCCCTGGCTCGGCGCATTGCGGGGAGCATTCATGACATATCTTGTGGCACTGGCAGCAAGCGTGTGCACAAAGAAGAAGATCTTCCTCAGAGCGTGATCGCGAAAGGATGCATTGCACTTACACCGTTTCTAGAGACGCGGTCGAAAAGCTGAGCCACCAAGACACGAAGTCACGAAGGTTAACAAGAACAGAACAAATTCATAACATTTTTCTTTGTGTCTTGGCGTCTTAGTGGCAAGTAATGGGTTTTCGCCCGGATCTCTAGAGCCTGTTCTGGTATCTCTGGATCGTACCCCCCCCCACGATGAGCCCGTTTGCGGCGATATGCAGGTGAATACTATGAAACACGCTATCGTGGCCTTGGTATTTGTGATGATAGCCAATGCCCAGCCGTTCTTATTGCCTTCTTCCCAACCTGCTGAAACGGCACAACTTGGCCCCGGCCTGCATGAGTTTTCAATAGTCTCCGCAGGACACGAATGGACCTACCTTGCTTATGTGCCAACCCGCGCTGATTCGAACGAACGTTTGCCGACTGTTCTGATACTTCACGGGGCCGGCGGAAGCGGAGAAGGTTACCTGGAACGAGCGGGATGGAGAGAGAAAGCTGAGCAGGAAGGTTTCATTGCCATTGCTCCCGATGGGCTGCCTGCGAGGCCAACCGGAAGACCAAGCTTTTTGCTCAATCCGCGGCTCTGGAACACAGGGCAGTTGCGGGAAGGGAGCCCGCGGACCAAGGTTGACGATATCCAGTTCTTCAAGGATCTCTTGAACCATGTCCGGCAGCGGGTCAAACTGGACGCTCACCGGATCTATGTGACGGGGCATTCGAACGGTGCGGGGATGACCTTCAGGCTTGCCCACGAGATGGCCGAACGATTCGCGGCGATTGCCCCTGTCGCGAGCCTGTGCTGGATCGAGGAGCCCAAGCCGGCTCGCCCGCTGCCGACATTGTACATGATCGGCACCGAAGATCCGCTCGTGCCGCTTGCGGGAGGGGAATCGAGACTCCCTTGGGGAAGACGCACGACACCTCCGGTAGAAACGACCTTGCGGAAATGGTCTGTTGCTCTGGGGTGCAATCAGGCCCCGCGAACGGTTCGGGATGACAGCACGGTGCAGGTCCTGGAGTACGGACCCTGCGATACAAATGTGCCTTTCACTGTGTGGTTCATCAAAGCGCAGGGTCACGAATGGCCGGGTGGGGAGGCGATGTTGCCGGGGCGCATTATGGGGCCGAGCAGAATGGCTGTGCGGGCCACGGATGTAATCTGGGAGTTCTTCAAGAGTAGCTCAAGCCCCTCCGGACCTCTGGAGTAGCCTTGAGCGCAGCGGGATCTGCGCGGCTCGGAAGCTCAGTGAACCAGGTTGATGAACGCGGTGATAATCAGCGCGTTCGTGAAGTCGATAAAGAAGGCCCCGACCATGGGAAGAACAAGGAATGCGCGCGGTGCAGGTCCGAATTTTTCCGTGATCGCCTCCATGTTCGCCACAGCATTTGGCGTCGCGCCGAGCCCGAAGCCGCAGTGGCCTCCAGCCATCACAGCAGCATCGTAATCCCGTCCCATTGCGCGAAAGGTGACAAAGTAAGCATACGCAGCCATCAAGACCACCTGGGCGGCGAGGATGATCAGCATTGGTATCGCCAGGTCAAGCAGCTCCCAGAGCTTGAGCGACATCAGCGCCATCGCGAGAAAGAGTGAGAGAGCAATCGTGCCAAGATCATCCACCGCGCGTTGCTCGATGCGGAGCTTGAAGAGGGGCGCGGCGTTGCAGATAATTGCGGCAACGAGCATGGCGCCGATGTAGGCAGGCAGGGTGAAGAACTGTTTAATCCAATCACTGAGAAGTGAACCGAGCCACATCGCAACGAGGATGATGGTGATGACTTTGAGGAGCCGAAACGCGGTGGGCGGCGCCCCCGCAGGTTCCTTGTCGATCTCGTGCTCCAGCGATTCGTATTCCTGCGTCGCCCGTTTGGCGGCAGGATCGATTTCGGAAGCCTGGTGTTTCGGCTTCCAGCGCGTTATGAGCTTTGTGGACACCGGTCCACCAATGAGTCCCCCGCTCACGAGACCAAACGTGGCAGCCGCCATGGCGATCGTAAATCCACCCGCGAAAGCATATTGATCCTCCAGCAACTTCCCGAACGCTGCGCCCGTACCGTGTCCCCCGGTCATCGTTATCGAACCGGCGATGAGCCCCAAGAACGGGTGAACGCCGAGGACTTTGGTGAGCAGAAGGCCCACGGAATTTTGGAACAATGCCAGCACGGTTGCCAATCCCCAGAACAGCAGTACCTGCGGGCCGCCGATCTTGAGGAGCCGGAGATTCGCCCCGAGTCCGATCGTCGTAAAGAACGCGATCATCAGCGGTGGCTGCAGGATGGTATCGAACTCGAAGATCACCCACCCGGCAAGTCGAAGAGCGAGGGCAACCGCGGCGAAAAGGAAGCCGCCGACGACAGGTGCAGGGATGTTGTAGCGATCAAGCACACCGACACGACGGCGAATCGCGTACCCACAGAAGAGGACCACGGCTGCAAGTGCCAGTGTTTGAACCAAATCCAGATTAAGAACGATTGGGCTCATGCGTACTCGTGCATGTCTCGGTTGGACTCTCCTTGGTCACAAACAACGTCTGGTTTTCCATAATAGCAAAAAATGGAAGGAAAACAATGAAAATTTCAAAAGAAACAGTTAGGTTTCCAGAAAGCGACCGTAAGGATTTCCTCAACGCGATCTAAGCTACATCTCAAAGGATGACTACGTGATCACCAGACGCCATCTTCAACTGCTTCTCGCTTTTTTCCTTTCTGCTGCAGGGGTCTCCCACGGACAGAGTCCGACCGATGGTGCGAAGAACGTCATACTCTTCGGCTGGGACGGAGCGCAGCGAAACCATGTCAACGAACTCCTTGAGAGGGGTGAACTCTCCACACTCAAGGCACTCATAGCCGAAGGCGCCATGGCGCCGATTGATGTTCAAGGCGTTACCGATACGAAGGCTGGCTGGACGCAGATCCTCACGGGTTACGGTCCAGAAATCACCGGTGTCTACAGCAATTCTCGTTATCAACCGATACCGATGGGGTATACCATCGGCGAGCGACTCAAGCAATTCTTCGGACCGGACTTTGTCGCTGTTGCGGTCATCGGGAAAAGAGGACATGTCGATGACGATCCGCCACAACGGATCCAGCTCGATCCGAAGACTGCATCGGAGATACGTGCGCTCCGCCAGGCCAGACGGCCGATGAGGGCAACCAGATTTGAGAGGCAGCTCTTGCGCGACAGAAACTGGGTCGGCGGAAAGATCGTCGAAGAGAAGGGTGTCCTGTACGTCGATATCCCGGGCAAGCCGTACTTTCTTTCAAAAGATGGCATGGACCTTTTCATCAACGGTCTGGTGGAGAATGCGAAAGTGGGGAAGAAGACACTCGAGTTGCTGGAGGGATACCAGAACAAGCGATTCTTTTTCTTCGTTCATTTTGCCGAAGTCGATCACAGCGGCCATCGCTGGGGGGAGAACTCTAAAGAGTACAATGATGCGTTGATCTCGTGTGACGTCTGGACAGGAAAGATTGTGGAGAAGTTGAAGCAGATGAGGGTGTACGATAAGACTCTGATCTACGTAACGGCTGACCACGGGTTTGACGAAGGACGGAAGCAGCATCGCGACGCCCCGTTTGTGTTCCTCGCCACCAACGACAAGCTTCTGAGCCGCGCGGGTACTCGAGCTGATGTGACACCGACGATTCTCGCACGCCTCGGAATCGATCTGGGTAAGATCGATCCTCCCCTGAGCGGTCATCCCTTGATTCGATGAGACTCAGTTCGTCGTGAACTGACTTGGAGCCACGAGAGATTTTGGACCTTCGAACCGTCTGCGGCGTGACCTCACCATCCTTGACTCTCCGATGACCGATCAACAAAAAATGAGCCCTGCAAGCGAGAACCGCCTGGGGTTTCATATCATGGCCAAGCCCACCGGCCCCATCTGCAATCTCAACTGCACGTACTGTTTCTACTTGGAGAAGGAGAAACTCTACCCGCGCCGATCGACGTGGGCAATGCCCTATGAAGTGCTGGAATCGTTCATCCGCCAGACGATCGAGGCACAGCAGATCCCTGTCGTCAGTTTCGCCTGGCAGGGAGGCGAGCCGACGCTCTTGGGTGTAGAGTATTTCCGGAGGGTTGTGGCGCTTCAGGCACAGTATGCCGACGGAAAAAGGATCGAAAACGCATTTCAAACGAACGGGATCCTGCTCAACGATGAGTGGTGTGAGTTCTTCGCTCAGAACGAGTTCCTCATCGGCCTCTCGATCGACGGGCCGCAAGAGATGCATGACAGGTATCGCGTCAACCTTGGCGGCGGTGCAAGTTTTGACGAAGTGATGAGAGGGATTGAGTATATGAAGAAACACGCCGTCGACTTCAACACGCTCACCGTTGTGCAGCGCCACAATTCCCACTACCCACTTGAGGTCTATCGATTTCTGAAGGAGGTTGGGAGCGGATTCCTGCAATTTATCCCGATCGCGGAGCGCGTTGCGGTGCTCCCGACGTCGGAGGGGCTAAGCCTTGTCGCACCAGACTACTCCGGTGAAGCCGAGGTGACGGAATGGTCTGTCGAGCCGCTCCAGTATGGTACTTTCCTCTGTGCGATCTTTGACGAATGGGTAAGGAATGATGTGGGGAAATGCTACGTGCAGCTCTTTGACGTAAGCCTTGAAATGTGGCTGGGGATGCAGCCGAGCGTTTGCGTTTTCCGCGAAGTGTGCGGTGATGCGATGGCAATCGAACACAACGGAGACCTCTACTCGTGCGATCACTATGTGTACCCGGAGAACCGACTGGGCAACATCATGGAGCATCCACTCGAGTCACTGGTCAACTCCCCACAGCAGCGAGCCTTCGGCTCGGACAAGAGAGATCGGTTGCCAGCATACTGCCTGAAATGTGAAGTCCGGTTTACCTGCAACGGGGAGTGTCCGAAGCATCGGTTCATCAAGACGCCCGACGGTGAGAGCGGGCTCAACTACCTGTGTGCGGGATACAAGAAGTTCTTCAACCACGTAGGTCTGTACATGAAGTTCATGGCGAACGAGTTTCGCAACGAGCGGCCGCCGGCAAACGTCATGCGCTGGGCGCACGAGAAGGACCGGGGCTTCTCCGGCCTCGGCCCCGATAGAAATGATCCTTGCCCGTGTGGAAGCGGCAAGAAATACAAGAAATGTTGTGGCTCAATTGAGAGCTTCCGAAGGTCTGGGAGCCGCTAAGAGAACCTTCGGAAGGTATCTTGGGTAGAGTCATGAAACCTCTTGAACTGGTAACACTCTTTCTCATCCTGTTTTCGATCATCTGGGCCAGTCTTGCCGTTGGAGTGGTTTTCATCAAATCAGGCAACAAGACCGCGCAGAAGATCCGAACTTGGCTTGTGAGCAAACGGATTCGGCAGTTCCAATACCCACCGTTCAAGATCTTGTTGAGAGTCTGGAGAGAAAAGAAATTCCTTCGTGCATCGGCGACATTCATCGTGCTGATTATGTTGCCCGCAATCTTCCTCTTCTTTCTCCTCGGGATGATCTTGATCAGTCCGCTTCTCGCCATCGTCCAGGGGATTATCGTAGGACTCCTGATCGGGCGCTTCGATGGCAGGGAAATGGCTTGGGCAGTTTCGGTCGGGGTGTTTGAATTTGGCTATTGGGCGCTATCAGGAGCGCTTGGTATGTTCGTTGCCGAGGGATTTCTCTTTAACGAAATGTCGTTTGTTGACTCTATTCTGAAGGCCGTTGACGAGCTGTCCGCCGGATACTGGATGCCCTTGGTAATCTGCGTACTGGGCAACGCGTTCGGGGAAATCGCCGGCCCCATATATTTGAACGTCCGGGGTCCTATGAGCCTGGATGAGCTCTCGCAAGGGAAAGCGATCGGGGACGAACCCGATTGCTCGAGTTGATGTCGGATTTGTTCACCAAGTGATGGTCTCTCGCCGAGAGCTGAGCCCGAATCTACCGCACAACTCGGTTTCGCTGGTGTCGGGAATGAACCGGTTTGGGCAAGGAGCAATGCCGACCAGGTCGGAACCCACGCGGACCCTTCGGGCTTCGGGCAAGGGAGTTGAGATCCTTCTCCGCCGTGTGCCTCCCTCGAGAGAAGTAGGCCTGGAAACCTTCCGAAGGTTCTGGGCAATTGCGCCGAAACCTTCGGAGGGTCCGATCTAGACTCTATCCCATCTTTTCCTTCAACCGCGCTGCGTATCGCCGGCTCATGACGAAAGGAGTCTCGATACCTTTCAGATGCACGTGGTATGCGCTGTTGAACCACTCCTCGACTTTCACAACGTTCTCGAGGTTGACGATCGTCGAGCGGTGGATGCGGCAGAAATGGTTCTCGGGGAGTCGCTCCTCCCATTCGGCCATGGATTTCTGCACGAGACCTCTCTTCCCCTCTGTCGTGATCATTTGGGAGTAGTCACCGGCAGCCTCGATGCAGAGGATTGCGTTCACCTTGATGAATTTGAGGCTCGTGTTGATGGTCAAGAACATCGTATCATCATATCCGAGCTTCCGCCGCGTTCCGACGTGCTGCTGGTCTTCTTTTTCCACCTTTTCAATCGCTCGCCGGAGCCTCTCCGGGTTTACTGGCTTCAACAGGTAGTCGACAGCATCGACTTCAAAGGCGCGGATGGCGTATTCGTCGAAGGCCGTCACGAAGATGACCTTTGCTCTCACGTCGGTCTTCTCGAGGAGATCGAATCCCGACTCGCCGGGCATCTGGATATCCAGGAACACCAGGTCGGGGTTCTTCTGTTTGATCAGCTTCGCCGCGGATGCCACATTGTCCGCTTCGCCCACAACTTCGATGTTCTTGAAATCCGCAAGAAGCGAGTGCAGGTCTTTACGGGCAAGCCGTTCGTCGTCAATGATGACCGCGCGCAACTTTCTCTTCATGGGGTATCTCGCTGCCATAGTGAATGTCAATGACTGCACTGACGCAACCGTCACGTTCGACGGTCTCCAGCGAATGATTGTGCGGGAACGCGTGCTCGAGTCGCGCCCGCACATTATGCAATCCAGATCCACTCCA
>VGWB01000114.1 GCA_016873755.1 Ignavibacteria bacterium
TTCCTATTGTCTAGCGCCGCTTTGGTCGGTAGACTTCTTCTGAGCCTTTGGCTTAAAGGAAATTTTCGGTGCAGACAGCAGGATGCACGTTGCTAACCGATTTTCACTGACCAGACCCCTGTTTGTGAGCCAATGTTGATCTAGTTTTTTCCTGGCGTTAGGCATTGGCAACCTGTCGCAGGAAGTATGTTTCTGGTGCTGGTGGCCTGTAGTTCAACGAGCTGTGAGGCCTGATCGTGTTGTAGTGCTTTCTCCACCTCTCTGTGACAACCTTTGCTTCAAGGATTGTATCGAAGATCTCTCCGTTTAAGAGCTCATCTCTCAGCTTTCCGTTGAACGATTCAATGTAGCCATTCTCCCATGGGCTGCCTGGTTCGATGAACAGTGTCTTCACCCCAAGTCTCTGCAACCATTCACGGATGGGTTGTGCCGTAAACTCCGAACCGTTGTCCGAACGCAAGTAGTCTGGAGCACCACGTTCCACAAAGAGTTCCGATAACTCATAGAGTACGTCTGTCGCTTTCACTTGCCGGTCGATGTGGATCCTCAAACACTCCCGGCTATACTCATCCACGATGTTCAACATCCGGATCGGTCGTCCGTCGCTGGTCCTATCTGCTACAAAATCATAACTCCAGACATGGTTCCGATACTCTGGGCGCAGACGTATACACGACCCATCATTCAACCACAACCGTCTCCGCTTCGGCTGTCGCTTGGGCACTTTCAGCCCTTCCTGACGCCATAATCGTGCTACACGCTTGTGATTGACTCTCCAGCCTTCGTTCCTCAGCAGCGCTGTCACTCTACGATAGCCATACCGGCCATACTCACACGCCAGGGCTATCATCCGTTCCCTCAACGCCGCTTCATCCGTCTTGACCACTGCAGGACGTCGCTGCGTTGATCGTGGCTGTTCCAACACACGGCAGACTCGTCGCTCGGAAGCCTGCAACGCTTCCTGAAGCTCTTTCACCGCCCGGTGCCGTTTGACCGGGCTCACCAATTTCCCCGGGCTGCCTCCTTCAAGATCGCATTGTCGATCGAGAGATCAGACACAACCTTCCGTAGCCGGCTGTTCTCCTGTTCCAGCTCCTTCAGCCGCTTGGCTTGATCCAGTCTGAGTCCTCCATACTCCTTGCGCCACTTGTAGTATGTCGCATCGCTAATATTCAATTGCCGCAGGACCTCCTCCAGGCTCATCCCCTTGCCTTGCAGTACTTCTGCTTCCCGCAGTTTGCTGATGATCTGTTCCGCCGTGTGCTTCTGTCTGCCCATTGTCGCCTCCTTTGACCCAAAATACAAATTCTCTCTATTTGTTTTTGGATCACTTTGAAGGGGCTAGGTCATTTGGTAGAAGCCACTTGAGACAGAAACTCTGCCTCTCGTCGTCCAAGCTCAGTGATATTCTTTTGCACGAAACTACCCTCCAGAAGGTCAGTATGGTGCAGAAGAATATCACAATTTTGTGGAAGAGTCAAAGGGGCACCAACGGAAAAAACTGACTGAGCTGGGGATCCTGTCAAATGAAAAACAAAACTCAGGACCGCGATTTGACTTCGACTTTTTGACGAACGCTCTGCTATCTTGATCATAGCCTGTGTGTCCCACCGAGCCACATTGGCGCAAACCGATTAGAGTTTGGCCGCGCGAAGCATTGGCCCAAGGCCAACCTGCCCCTACTCCTACGCCAAGAAAGGCAAGAACCAGCCCCATTTTCGCGCAGTTGCCTTTGAGCCCGAACTGCAGTAGCTTTGTAGTGCAGAATTTGCCCATTGTTACCGTGGAAACACCATAGGCATCATCTACCAAGTCCCGATTCCCACCAAAGGAGGTCCTTTTGATCGGAGCGACCATATCGCACTATAAGATCCTCGAGAAAATGGGGCGAAAGTGGAATGCGCGTTGTCTACAAGGCTCATAACGAAAAGCTCAATCGCGTCATAGCCCTCAAGTTCGAAAATTCGGCGCGAACGATTCTTATGAGGGGCTGGAATTTTGAGAATCCCGACGCCGTTTGTCGCCATCTGGAGCTACTCGCATGATCGGCACAACTGTGTCGCACTACAAGATCCTCGAGAAGTTGGGAGAAGGAGGTATGGGCGTTGTCTACAAGGCGCATGATGAAAAGCTGGACCGCATTGTGGCCCTTAAGTTCCTCCCTCAACAAATCACCGTCAGGGAAGAGGACAAAGCCCGCTTCCTGCAAGAGGCCAAGGCAATCTCTGCCCTGAATCATCCGAATATCGCTACCATCTACGATATCGATGAGGCAGACGGCCAGAGATTCCTGGTACTAGAGTACATCCCTGGCGGGACACTCAAGTCGAAACTGAAGAATCTCAAGTCGGAAGACAAAGAGTTCTCTCTGAGTGAAGCGGTTGAGTACGGGATACAGGCTGCTGAAGCCTTGGCACACGCGCACCGGCATCAGATCATCCATCGTGACGTCAAGACAGACAACCTGATGCTTACGGAGGAAGGGAAAGTGAAGTTGACTGACTTCGGACTCGCGAAGCTCCGTGGAAGTGTGCAGGTTACAAAGACGGGCACGACGGTTGGGACGGCAGCGTACATGTCCCCCGAGCAAATACGCGCCGAGGAAATTGACCAGCGGTCGGATATCTTCTCGGTCGGTGTCGTGTTGTATGAGCTCGTGACCTCGCGGTTGCCGTTTCGAGGCGAGTTTGAGACTGCCCTAACTTATTCGATTCTGAACGAAGAGCCTGCGCCGATGAAGTTGCTGAGGAGGCATACTCCATCACGACTTCAAGAGATCATTGATCGCTGCCTGGAGAAGGACAAGACTAAACGATATCAGACCGCGGACGAAGTTGTGGATGCTTTGCGGGGGATGCACAGGGACATTTCCTCGCCGCTCAAAGTGGAGAAGAAGACAAAGAAACCTGCTCTGATAGTTGCTGTCAGTGTTGTCGCCATAGCCATCATTGCTCTCGCGTACTTCTTCGTCTTCCACGAAGAAGAGCCCGCTTCCAGACTGAAGATGATAGCGGTCCTTCCCTTTGAGAACCTCGGTCCCGCCGAGGACGAATCCTTTGCCGACGGGCTTACGGAGGAGATTGCCTCGCGGCTCGCTTCGGTGAGCAGACTTGGAGTGATCTCAAGGACCAGCTCCATTCAATACAAGAAGACCTCAAAGACACTCCCGGTGGTCGCGAAAGAACTTGGCGTAGAGTATATTCTCGAGGGAACCATTCGCTGGGTGAAGACAGGAGGCACCCAGAGGATCCGGATCACTCCGCAGCTGATCAAGGTCTCAGGTGACGTCCACCTCTGGGCGGACAATATCGATCGGACACTCGATGACATCTTCGCCGTTCAGACGGAAATCGCGACGCGGATTGTGAAATCTCTCGATATCGCACTGGGTGAAAATGAGAGACAAGTCATTAGAGCCGTTCCAACGAAGAACCTCGAGGCCTATCAGGCGTACCTGCGAGGTCTTTCCTTTTCCCGCAGCTACGAGCGCCAAGACGTCGAGACGGCGATAGAGATGTTGCACCGTGCAGTGGAACTCGATTCGGTGTTTGCGCAGGCCTATGCGCGACTCTCCTTGACTCATTTGCTGTACTACTGGTTGGGTTACGAGCGTGCAAAAGAACGCCTCGCCGTGGCCAAGGAATTCCTCGATAAGGCGTTCGCGCTCCAACGTGACTTGCCAGAAGCGTACTTCGCACTTGGATTCTATTATTATGCTGGGTTCCGGGACTATGATCAGGCGCTCAAGGCATATGAAGTCGCTCAGAAGGGACTTCCGAACAACAGCGTGCTTCTTAGTCGTATCGCTGCCATCTGGAGGCGCCAAGCGAAATTCGAGGCGGCAGCGGAGCAGTTCAAGAAAGCCTTTGAACTCGATCCACAGGCCGCGGACCTTTCTTGGCAGATCGGCCTTACACTTGAGGCACTTGGCAGGTATGCCAATGCCGAAGCGTATTATGATCGTTCCATCGCTCTTCTACCTGATCAGGGCGCGGCGTACGAGAACAAGGCGTGGATGTACGTAACTTGGCTTGGCGATACCACGAAATGCCGAAGTGAACTGGAGCGGATGCCAACACAGTACCGATCCTTGGGAGGTCTGATTTCGCTAGACATCTATGAGCGCAACTATCAGTCGGCACTGGACCGCTTGGCGCATACACCTGTGAGCACGTTTGAAAGGGCTGTATCGGTCGTTCCAGTCGCCCAGGTGAGAGGATTCGTGTACATGTTGATGAACGACCCGGGGCGTTCCCGTGAGTCATTTGATTCTGCCCGGGTTTTCCTGGAATCCGAAACGAAGAAAAGACCCGATGACTGGCGGCTTCACAGCTCTCTGGGGATTGTCTACGCTGGTCTCGGACAGCGGGAGTCTGCTGTAGGGGAGGCGGAGCTTGCGGTCCAGCAGCTCCCGCTCTCTCTGGATGCCTTTTTTGGCGTGTATCCTCTCATATCCTTGGCGCAGGTGTATATCATGGTTGGGAAGTACGACGCCGCCCTTGATAAACTGGAATTCCTCTTGTCGCTTCATGCTCCGAAGTACATCACCGCGCCCATTCTTCGGCTCGATCCGATGTATGACCCTATCAGGAACAATCCGAGATTTCAGGCGTTGCTGACAAAAACACAATGATTGTTGTGACCAAGAAACACAAAGAGGCAATCCCGTATGCTCGGAATTGCCTCTTCTTCGTTACAACGGCAGGGATGGATTACTGTCAAGCGCGGATGCACGGTACCTGCGGAAAACGCTTCAGTCAATTACCCAATTTCCCAATTCCACACTTTCACAATTTTTCGTAGCCCTAACGGGATTCGAACCCGTATTTTGGCCTTGAGAGGGCCACGTCCTAAACCCTTAGACGATAGGGCCAGAATCAACGCAAAATGTAAAATGAAAAATTGGGAAAATGAAAACCTATCGGTTTGATCTCCCCAATTTACATTTTCACATTTTCCGTTTTCCCCACTTCACTCGCTGCCCCGCTAGGGCTCTGCGCCCGAGGCGCATCAGCGCGGGGTTTGCTGCCCGGCCAGGAGTCGAACCTGGAGTCTTCTGATCCAGAGTCAGACGTGTTGCCAGTTACACCACCGGGCAATGCATGATTCACCTGAGAGAATCTCTGAAGCGCATCAGCCTCTTGAGCCAGAGGCTCATCAGCTTATGGCTGAGGCTGAGAACCTAGACTCTTTTGATCCAGAGTCAGACGTGTTGCCAATTACACCACGGGGCAATCACTTCAAGAAGAATTTAACAAAAAGAAGTTCTTCTTCCAATCGGAATCTCCAACGTTCGCTGCGCTCAGTTGCTACAGCGTGTCTCGTCGCTTGTGCTCCTACGAGAATTCCTCAAAGCTGAGTCGGAAGCGACATCACGCTCCAATTCTTCAATTTCTTCAATCGTCCCTCCTCTGTGCTGCGACCGCCGTTTACCGTGCTACCTTGACATTCGAGCCATTTTTCGATATACTTGTTTAGAATTTCTGAGTATTTCTCCAGCTTCTGAGGGGCAGTTCCCTCGGTGCTCTTTGAATCTGATCCCATCGAATACCGACATTAAGAGCGCAGCACTAATTGATTCCGAGCCTTGAGTCCCCTGAGAATCGACGTTATATCCTGCCACCAGCCGCATACTGAGGTCGGGCGTATCTTGTGCCCTTCTATTCCCATTTCCCCCAACAGATCCCCTATTGTGAATTCGGGCCAAATTTCGCCCTGGGTGTTGTTGCCCCACACGCCTGAAGACCGAAAGGGAATCTGGAGATGGCTAAGGTGGAAGCGGCAGATGCGCTTTTCCCGCCGGAATCGTGAGGCCGTAATTCGATGATTACAAAATACGGTTACGATGTCTTTTTCACGATTGCCGTAGTCTGCCTGATCGGAGCACTTCTCGCCCTTTTCCTTGTTGAGCCAAAGATTCCTAAATTCGCTCTTGTCTCCGTTTCTGTTCTCTTCCTTGCGTTTGCCGCAAATTTCTTTCGCGATCCGAATCGAACGACGCCTTCAGGGGCTCATCTTGTTATGGCACCCGCCGATGGAAAGGTCATCTGTGTGCGGTCTGCAGAAGAGAACGAGTTTCTAAAATCACCTGCGACGCAAATAAGCATCTTTATGTCGCCACTCAATGTTCACGTGAATCGCAATCCCATTTCTGGCACTGTCAGGCACACGCGCTACGTGAAAGGGAAGTATTTTGCCGCTTTCGAGGACAAGGCCTCGGAAAAGAACGAGCAGATGATCGTCGGCATAGAGAACTCGCACGGCAGGATCCTCTTCAAGCAGATCGCAGGTTTTATCGCTCGCAGAATTGTCTGCACCCTCAGACCGGGGGATGAAGTCAGGGCGGGCGATAGATTTGGCATGATCAAATTTGGATCGAGGGTCGACGTTTTTGTCCCGGCGGACGCGACAGTTCGCACCCGCGTCGGCGACCACGCTGTGGCGGGCGAGACAGTGCTGGCGGAGCTTAAATAATCTTCGATATGACGACGGACTATGAAGATTACACGCGCTGTTGTACCTAGTTTGTTTACCATACTGAATGTGTTCTGCGGTTTTCTGTCGATCCTGAACGCCAACCAGTCGAGGATCGAGCTTGCTGCGTGGTTCATTATCCTTGCTGCCATCTTTGACACGTTTGACGGGATCATGGCGCGCATCACTCGCTCGTCGAGCCAGTTTGGCGTGGAGCTCGATTCCCTTGCCGACGTGGTCTCCTTCGGCGCCGCGCCCTCGTTCCTGGTCTACCAGGCGCACCTCTCAGCGCTGGCGAACCTCGGTGTGATCATCAGCGCGATGCCGCTCGTGTTCGGGGCCATTCGCTTGGCACGGTTCAACGTTCAGCTTGTGGGCTTCGAGAAGGATTACTACAAAGGGCTGCCGATACCGGTAGCGGCGATCACCATCTGTGCGTTCCTCCTTCAGTACAACACGGAGCAATATGGGTTGCGGGGTTGGGCTCAAGAGGGCCTCGCCGCGCTCGTCGTTTGTCTCTCCTTGCTTATGGTAAGCCGGGTGCGGTATGACACTCTGCCCAAGCTGACCAGGCGCGGCCTGCGCGCTCATCCGCTTCGAGCAATTGTAGTCTCGACCGCCGTAGTGGTGATTCTGGTATCGAAAGGGCAATATTTCTTCTTGGTCATGGTCTTCTTCATCAGCTTTGGCATTCTTCGTTCGTTCTACGAATGGCTACGCGCGACGGTCAGACACGTGGAGAAGGAAACTGACGAGGAGAGCGAGGTTTCGAGCATCGACGTCTAACGAACAAGGGAGATTCCAGTTGTTTCACTCGAAAATCTTGGTCACATTACGCAAGTCGATCTTGGATCCTCAGGGGAAGGCTGTCGAGCATGGAGTCCACTCGCTCGGCTACACCAAGGTCAAGAACGTGCGCATCGGGAAATATGTCGAGTTGAACGTTGATGCTCCCACGGAGCAGGAAGCGGAGCGCATTACCAAGGAGGTCAGCGAGAAGCTTCTGACCAATCCCGTGATGGAGGATTTCACGTTTACAGTCGAGAAAATCAGTAGTTGATCGGTTTTCGTCGGAGAAGCACCCGCCAATGGCGGAAATTGGTGAATGCTGATCTACCAATTACCAGATTAACCAACTCGCCAGCATGAAGCTTAAATTCGGTGTCGTTGTTTTTCCCGGTTCCAACTGCGACCACGATGCGCATTATGTTGCGGAGACCATCCTGGGTCAGGAGGCGAGACTGATCTGGCACAAGGAATCATCGCTGGGTGATCTGGATGTGGTGATTCTGCCGGGCGGATTCTCGTACGGTGACTATCTGCGCTGTGGGGCCCTCGCGCGGTTCTCGCCGATCATGAAAGACGTGGTTCGCTTCGCCAACAACGGCGGGGTTGTCCTGGGAATCTGCAACGGATTTCAGATATTGGTGGAAGCGGGGCTGCTGCCGGGCGTTTTGCTCCGGAACAGTTCGTTGAAGTTTGCCTGCAAGTATGTGTACCTCCGGGTAGAGAACGCGGAGACTCGTTTCACGTCTCAATGCAGGCAAGGAGATGTGCTGGAGATTCCGATCGCGCATGGCGATGGCAACTACTTCAACGACCAGGACACTCTGAAACGCCTCGAGGATCGGCAGCAGATCGTCTTTCGATACTGTGAGAGGGATGGTCGGGTCACCGAGGCCTCAAATCCGAACGGGTCGCTTTCGAACATCGCCGGCGTCATGAACGAGTCGGGGAATGTTATGGGCATGATGCCTCATCCCGAGCGCGCATGCGATCCAGTTCTTGGGCACACGGACGGACGGAAAGTCTTTGATTCGCTTGTTGAGAATTTTGTTCTTGCCTGAACGAAAGAGTTGAAAGGTGTCGCTCACAAATCTTCTGAAAGGTAGGGTGGGAGTATGAATCTCGGAGCGCCAGAGATATTATTGATCCTTGCAGTCGTGCTCATCTTCTTCGGTGCCCGGAAGATCCCGGAGCTCGCACAAGGCCTGGGGAAAGGATTGCGCGAATTCCGCAAGGCGGCGCGGGATATTCAGGAGGACATCGAAAAAGACGTCAAGCAGATTGAGGACGACAAGAAGGAAAAGCCGCAGTAGCTACTTCCCGGTATCGAGCATACCGGTTGTGCCTCTTCTGCCACATGCATGAGACGTCGGTCGCCCCCTCACGTCGCGCTGCGATCCCTCCACTTCTCATCCATGCTGAGGATCAGTGGATGGGAAATACCGCTGTACCAGCATGAGGACATTTGATTCCATCTCGTCTGATCTGAGCGCCGGAAAGACTTCGTGCGAACAGATCACGCAAGAGTATTTGCGCGCCGTCGAGGGTGGCAAGGAGCTGAATGCCTTCCTTGCGGTGTTTCGCGAATCGGCGCTCGAGCAGGCGCAAACGGTCGACAGAAGACTGACCGCGGGCACCGCGGGTCCGCTCGCCGGCACCGTTGTGGCGATCAAAGACGTGATCTGCGTGAGGGATGAAGCAGTAACATGCGGCTCGAAAATCCTTCAAGACTTCCGTTCTCTGTACGACGCCACTGTCGTGAGCCGTCTGAAACAAGCCGATGCCGTCATCATCGGCAAGACGAATATGGATGAGTTCGCGATGGGTTCCTCAACGGAGAACTCGGCGTTCGGACGTGTGAAACTGCCTCTGGACCAATCGCGGGTCCCCGGTGGATCAAGCGGCGGTTCCGCTGTCGCTGTCGCAGCCGGTATGGCCACGGCATCGCTCGGTTCGGATACGGGGGGATCTATTCGACAACCCGCTGCCTTCACGGGCATCGTCGGGTTGAAGCCGACATATGGACGCGTGTCGCGATACGGTCTGGTGGCGTTTGCATCATCGTTTGATACCATCGGTCCTTTTGCGCTCACAGTGAAGGATGCAGCGCGGGTTTTGCATGTGATCGCGGGGTACGATGAACGTGATTCAACATCGGCTGCGGTTCCGGTGCCTGAGTATGCAGGATCTCTGGACAAAGAAGTCAGAGGAGTGCGGGTTGGTATCCCGCGCGAGTATTTTGAGGAGGGACTCAATGAGGAGATCCGTGCCGCCCTTGAGAGGAAGATCGATTTGCTCCGTGCCGGCGGTGTGGAGGTGAAAGAGGTGAGCCTGCCCTACACGGAGTACGCGATCGCGACGTACTATATCCTCGTAACGGCTGAAGCTTCATCGAACCTGGCGCGGTACGACGGTGCCCGCTACGGATATCGGGCACGAAGAACCGGTGACTTGCTCGAGATGTACACGAAGTCCCGAAGTGAAGGATTCGGGCCGGAAGTCAAGCGTCGGATTATGCTGGGTACGTATGTGCTCTCGGCCGGATACTACGATGCCTATTACAGGAAGGGCCAGAAGGTACGCCGACTCATTCAGGAGGATTTCATCAGGGTGTTTCAGGAAGTCGATTGTCTTGTCACTCCGACTTCGCCAACAACGGCCTTCAAGGCGGGCGAGAAGGTAGATGATCCGCTCCAGATGTATCTTTCCGACATCTATACCACATCTGCGAATTTGGCCGGAATTCCGGGAATCAGCATTCCCTGCGGGCGCGACCGGCAGGGGCTTCCCATCGGATTGCAGATTCTGGGAAAGCATTTCGGCGAGCCCATGATCCTCAGGGTTGCTGATTTTCTGGAAACGGCTGGTTAACTTGGACAGAGTTCTGCCTGTGAGACGGAGTTATTTCGTTGGTCCATTCACGCTGCTTGAAACATCTAACTCTTTTTGGAGAGGGACATGTCGGTGAAAGCCACCAGCAAGAATGGCACAAGAATTCATTTGAATCCACAATTGGCTCTTTTGTTTCCACTCGCCCGAACAGATGGAAATGGTGTGTCAGAGACCAAGGCTCTTTGGTTGACGGAACGATTGAGGAATCAACTTGAGAGAAAAGAGAAATCGGAATATGGTACTTTCAAGGATAGCCTCCGCGCGCCGGTCCATAGGTGGTTCAAGTACCCAGCCGGGTATTCATACAAGTTTGTCGAAGCCAAGATGAAGATGGCTGGGATCACTGCCAGGCACTGGGTTTTCGATCCTTTCGTTGGTAGCGGCACGACACTGGTGGAAGCAAAACGGCATAATGTCAACTCAATTGGCATCGAGGCCCATCCATTCGTTGCATGGGTCGCGAAAGTAAAGACCAATTGGAATATTGACCCCGAAGAAATAGTCTCAGCATACAATACTATCATTCAGAGGGCCCGAGATCTAGCAAACCTAGGTGACACCTTGACGCGAGAAATCCCGGAGCTAGTTCACAAGTGCTATTCAAACCGGAACCTCGTCGCACTTACTGCGATACGAGATGCGATCAAGGAGTGCGTCCGACGTCCCGATGTTGCCGATTTCCTTAACATGGCACTGACTGATACTCTGCGCAACGCTTCCAAGGCCGCAACGGGATGGCCGTATGTTTCGCCCAGCAGAATACACGCGAAGGTGGAAGAAAGAGAAGCTTTTCCCGAGTTCCGCGTTCAGGTAGACAGGATGCTTGACGATATTCAGTTCATGCGTATGCATTATGGAATGAATCACGCCAAGTGTAACGTACTAGAGGGGGATGCGAGGGAAAACCACAACGAGGTTCGCCGTGGAACTGTTGACCTAGCGCTGACCTCGCCGCCTTACCTAAACAACTATGACTATGCAGACCGAACAAGATTGGAGACATACTTCTTCGGATGGTATAGATCTTGGGGAGAAATCACAGAGAGGGTCCGCGATCGGCTGATGATGAGCGCGACAACGCAAGTTCGTCGAGCCGCTTTCGAGGACTATTCCAGACTAAGGCATACTATGGCAGAGCTTGACAAGAAGCTGCTGTTTGAATTGCAGGAGAAAGTTCAACTCATGGGTGAACGCAGAAAAGAAAAAGGTGGCAAGAAAAGTTATGATTGTATGGTTGCAGGTTACTTCAGCGACATGGTCCAAGTTTTCAAGAATGTGTACGATTCGCTGAAAACAGGTGCATGCTTTGTACTGGTTTTGGGTGACTCGGCGCCATATGGTGTCCACATACCGACAGATCTCTATCTAGCCAGGATCGGCAAGGCAATAGGATTCTCGAAGTCGAGTCTGGAGGTGCTCCGAACACGCGGGGACAAATGGCATAACAATCCACAGAGACACAAAGTGAAGCTAAGAGAAGCCATTCTGACATTGACAAAATAGGATTCGACAATGACTGTAAAGAACGCGGCAAGCGCGCTGGGAGAGGCAATTGGCAAGCTCATTGAGGATGAACTTGAACGATTGATCTATCCGATTTGTAGTAAGCGAGGTTATGTCTATGACCGGGGCGGAGAGAGACCTGCCAGAAGACGTGGCATCAAATTGTCAATGGTCAACAAATCGGGCAACAGGTACCAGTTGGACGGCGTGATTGAAACAACGAAGGGTGAGCCGATCGTTCTTGTCGAGTCTAAATACCTTCGTTACAAGAAGCACAATCGAGACAAGGGAAGCTGGACATGTGCCGCACATTATAGCCTGAGAAAGAGTCATCCGACGATACGGAAAAGCATCGCAGTCCTTTCCGGGAATTGGTCCGCGCCCTCCAAAGCGTTCATCAGAAGCTTTGGGATCGAGTTGTATGAAGTGCCTTTTGAGGAGATGTGTCAAGTGCTGCGAAAGTACAACGTAGTTTTCGATTGGGATGAAAAGGATAATCAGACGCCGAAGCGTTCACTGCAACGGTTCAACAAGCTGAGTTCAAAACAGAGGGACCTGATCGCTCAAGAGCTGCTTCAGCGAATTCAATACAGCTTGACAAGAAGTATCGAGGAAACCCTACTGAGCGGTGAAGACTGGGCAAAACGCGTCAGAGAGATTGAGGTGATGCTCAAGACAGATAGGAACGAGTATTTCACGTACACATTCCGATCTATAAAGGACGTACTCAAATTTCTGGTCGAGCTCCAAGTTGATTTACCAGATCTGCGAGGAAAACTAGTATGAGCATACTTGTCGACAAGAATACGCGGCTCGTCGTTCAGGGGATCACAGGCGGGGAAGGAACGTTTCACACGAAGCAGATGATTGAGTACGGAACGAATGTGGTTG
>VGWB01000115.1 GCA_016873755.1 Ignavibacteria bacterium
AATGGGCAAGAACGTCGTGGGTTTGCTCGAAGGATCCGACCCGGCATTGAAAAACGAAGTCATCATCCTTGGTGCACATCTCGACCACGTCGGGAGGAACCATCTGCTCATGCCAGGGGCAAACGACAATGCCTCAGGCGTGGCTGTGCTCATGGGTGCTGCGGAGGCAATAGCAAAAACATCCGGGTACTTGAAGAGATCGGTTCTGTTCATCCTTTTCGGTGCCGAGGAGCAGGGGGTAAAAGGATCGGAATTCTATTTGGCTCACCCTGTGGTTCCGAATGCCCGCGTGAAGGCATTCATCAACCTGGAAAGCGTTGGTCGGGGGGAAAAGCTCAGGGTCGGTGCAGGTAAGAACTACCCGCGGCTTTGGGAGGTCGTCGAACGCAACAACAGGTCGTATATTCACCGTTCGATAACAGCCGACACCACTGCAAACCTGGGACGACCGCGACAAGATGCGGCACACTTTCTGTGGGCAAACATTCCAACGATCGGCATCGCCCCCTACGGCGCGCCGCCGCCTCCCGTCGCAACCTATCACACCACACAGGACAGACTTGAATACATCACCCCGGAGATCCTCGAGGACATCGGACGATTGACCTTTCTGACGGTGATGGATTTGTCAAGGTAGTTTCGCACTCTTCAGTGTTTACCCAATGCGCCGATTCCCCCTTCAGATTAAGGTTCTCGATCCTTCGTACCCCACACGGGATGTATCGGGATTCTATGATACGTTTGTGACATTTCATCCTCTCCTCCTTCTTGATAAACGCCCTGAAGCAAGACGATCGAAGCAGGGAAAGCGAAGCGACGTTCGAATTGAGGTGTCGGCGACATCTCATGATCACCACGCTGTTACGCTTCCTTGCATTTGCCTCAACAGTTCTTTACTTTTCTCGTGGTTCCTCAGAAGGATTCGCGTCGGTGAATCGAAAGAAGTCTTCACCGAAAAGCTTCACGCGCGGCGCGTGCGAATGTCCCGGTTTGAGTACACCAACGAGAACCTGAGGAACAACGCCGAACAAGCAAAGCTGTGGATCTGCCTGACAATGGATAGAGGTGGCCGAGTGCCGGTATCCCTGGAGCCCGGCATGTTGCCCTACCGTGTCCGGTTCGCGGGAAGATAGCTTATGACCGAACTGACCCCTCGCGATGACATAAAGAAGAGGATCAGCGAGATCCTCAAGCGCGTCGACCGCCTCATCCGTGCTGGTGAGATTGACCAAGCCATGCGCGAAATCATCCAGGCCAAAGAAATCGATCCCAGGAACGTTTACATCTTCGCCTACGCCGAACGGCTATCGTACTTGAAACAGGAGCATGATCACCACCAAGAAGAGGAGCAAACCCGGAAGCAGGCGGAGGAAGCCGCCCGAAAGCGCGACGAGGAGCTGCGACGCAGGAGGGAAGATGAAGAAGAGCGTCAGCAAACACTGCTGGAGCAGCGCAAGAGAGAGCAAGATGAGAGAATAAAGGGGAAGCTGAAAGAGAAAGAACGCGCGGAGCAAGCGGTATCGTTGGAGCAACTCGAAGAGCAGCTTCGCGCTGCTGAAGAAGAGCTCCAGCAGCAGGAGCAGGCCGAAGAGAAATCCAAGGAAGGCCTTGCCGCGCACGCCGATGCTCTTGCCCGGTACAAAGGAGAGCTGGTACGAGTTTGGCAGGATGGTGCGACGACGCCGATCGAGGAGAGCGACCTCAAAGAACTCCGCTGGAATCTCGGAATTTCCATCGAGGAGCACTCGAAACTCACCAAAGAAGCCCAGCGCGAGTGCTACCTTAACGCCTTCAAAGAAGCCTGGTCATCGGGGTCAATCACACCCGAACGGGCAAATGAGCTCTCGGATCTCCGCAAGCGGTTCAAGATCTCGCCCGAGGAGTTCGATTCGATCGAAGCGGAAATCCTCTGGCGGATCCGCACGTCGCTTCAGCCACCTACCGTCGTGCTCGTCGACGATGATGTACGGTTGCTGGAAGTTGTCACCCAGACGCTCCAAGAGGCCGGATACAACATGAAGGCGTTTTCAACGTCCGACGATGCCTATCGGTATCTCAAGGAGAACACGCCGGATCTCATCATCTCCGACATCAACCTGGAAACCTCAACCATGGGGGGGTTTACCTTCCTTGAGAAGACACGCGAGATCGATCGCCTCCAGGAGATCCCGTTCATCTTCCTCAGCGGGCTGACAGACGAGGTTCTGATCCGCACCGGCAAAGAGCTCGGCGTAGATGACTACATGACCAAACCGTTCTCCGACGAGACGCTCCTGGCGACGATCAAAGGAAAGTTGAAGCGGTTCAGGAAGCTTCGAGAAGCCCGCCAGAAAAAGAAAGGCTGACCGGTTCTCGATCAGCCTGCATACTCAGGATCTTTCGCTGCTACGGTTCCCCGCTCGCCGGGATCACCTTCGTCTTGATCAAGCCTTCTTCCTCTAATCATCGTCCTCTTCAGCCATGACCCGCGAAAAAACCGAGTACCGCGGAGGGGGCATCGGCGTTCCCTTAACCGCCCGCCACACAACTTCGTTGAAAGCACGATCCGGGGCCGCATCCTGACGCTTGAGATTGAATTCTTCCATCAGCGATTGCCCGTAGCTTCCTTCTCTGTTCTTAGCATTCAAGTCGACTCGGGGCTGTTCCACGCTATACGGGGCATAGTCCGGCGATGTCGTAAATGCACCATACATCGGCGTTGCGGCAGCATCGTATTGGCTCATCGGCGGCAGACCGAGGATGAGCTCGATGGTCCGCAGCATCGATGCCGTGCTGTACAGCGTGCGATCAACGCTCCTTCGCTTGGCATACGGGCTTATGACGAGAGCGACGGAACGGTGTGCGTCCACATGGTCCGGGCCATCCTGGGCATCATCTTCCACAACAAAGATCGCCGTTTCCTTCCAGTAGTTGCTTCTGGTCACTCGCTCAACGATCAAACCCAGGGCGTAGTCGTTTTGCGCCACATACGCTTGCGGCGTCAGGGCCCCCCTCTTCGTTCCCGCGGTATGATCGTTTGGCAGATGCAGGATGCTGAGGCTCGGCAAATTGCCGCTCCTTCAGCATCACTTGCGCTTTGGACTGCCCACTGTGCGTTACAGCCAGATAGCGCTCATCATCCGAGAGCGATCCGTTCAATGGAAAATCACCTAGCCTGATCTGCTCGCCCGCCGGCGAGAGCCACCAACCGTTGGGGAGAAGAACCCGATTCTGAGTCGCGCCGGGTACCTGGGCCCGTACGACGGCGGAAACAACCAGTAGTGCCACGAGAAGAGAGCGTGATTTCATAGGGAACCTCCGAGCTGAAGTCGATACGAGAAGATGAAACGACGGTAGAGTACCGACGCAAGAAGAATTGCATTCATGAGAATGAGATTGAGAAAACAATACAACACAAGCTGATCGGACACCGAGCACAGCATCAGGAGAAATAACTCTGTGCCCATCCCCAGGAGGCCCGAAATGCGCAGACCCGGGGCATCCGTATACCATCGTGCAAGAAATTCCGGGCGCTCTCTCCCTCTCCTGCCCCACGCGTCGATGCGAACCATAAGCCGATCCTGCCAGCCGTAGATGACCTGAAAGACTCGCTGAAGCGCCAAGGCGAAGCGGTCGCCTTTCCGGTCATCCTCCGTTATTTCTTCTGTCAGACGGTTGATCGCGTACCGTTCGCCGAGATGAAGATATGAGGTCTGATAGTACACGTGGTACGATACACGGAGTGTGATTCCCGCCAGACAGAGAAAGGCAAGGACGAGCATCCACGGGTCACCGCTGGAAGAATAGAGTGCCCAACCGATAGCTGCAAATACAGCCACGTCAACAACGAAATCTCCGATGGAATCAAGGAACCGTCCGATGCGGGAGTACTGCTGTTTTGCCCGCGCAAGCTGTCCGTCCGCTGAATCGAGGAGGTCTTTCAGAGTCACGCACAGCCCGGCGATTGCCGTCCAGAGAGCTTCACCGCGAAGGTAGAATAAGGCCGCAATCAAACCTGCAACGGTTGAGGCGATCGTTACCTGGTTCGGCGTGATCGAAGTCCGGTATACCAACCTGACAAACAGCCCCGCTAGGGGACGAAGCAGATACGTATTGACCAGCTCGTCTGAGACGTCGGATTTCAGCGATTTCCTGTACTCATACATAGCGGCGCGGTGCCAGAAGGTGTGCTGAATTCAACCAGGTTCTACTCTTCGAGGAGGGGTACGAGAACATCTTCCGCGTAAGCAAGATCCTCCGGTGTGTCGATTTCAGCCGACGGGTATTTGCTGATGTCGACAGCAGCGATTGCGACGCCACGAGAAATCAGCTCCTGAAATGATGCTTCATAGAACTCCATCCGCCCGGATCCTGTGCGCACGCGTCGCTCGAGTATCTCAAAGAGTTCTGCCGCCGCAGCGGGAGAGAACACTTCGATGCCGATCGATTCGCCGTACGTCTCCATAACTGGTGTCGTTTTTGCAATCATCTGAATGTTCCTGTCCCGATCAACCTTGACACGGATCTCCTCCTCGTCGTGCTCTCCCTGCACTCTCACAGCGATCCGGTTCGGCGGCTTCTGAATCAGCAAGTAGGGAAGCAGCCGGGATGAGAAGACGATGTCGCTGTCCAGAATCAGCAGGTCTTGAAGAGGGGCGTTCTTGCGCGCTTCACTCAGATAGAACTCGCGAGCCATCAGCAGCGAGAAAGCGTTGTTGGTGGACTCGAACTTCGGGTTCATAAGGAACCGAATTCGTCCAAACGGGAACGTCCGCTTCACAAAGGCGCGTATATCCTCAGCTTTGTACCCCAGCACGACACCGATCGAATCGATCCCCACGTCGTGGACATTTTCGATGATGCGCTGCAGAATCGGCTTGCCTCCAACCGGAAGCAGACACTTCGGCAGCGAATCTGTGAGAGGTTTCATTCGAGTCGAAACACCCGCGGCAAGGATGATGCACTTCACGACGAGGCTCCGTTGAACCTGTGGGATTGAAGAAACTCAGAGAGTGCCTGGAGCAACCGCTGATTTTGCTCCTTCGTGCCGAGCGTGATGCGCACGCAATTGGCAAACTCCGGTTCCGAGAAGAACTTGATGACAATCCGCTTCGCTTCAAGGAAGGTCTTCAATGGATCCTTCCACTCCGCCGGGATCTTCACCAGAACGAAATTTGCGCTCGAACGATAGCAGCGAAATCCCGGATGACGGTCAAAGAATTCGTAATACAGCTCTCGATCCTCACGCATCGCGTGGCCAATGTTTTCATAATAGCCCGCAGAATCGAGCGCAGCGAGGGCAAGGATCTCAGAGATCCGGTTATAGCCGAGGTAACGGGAGGCAAATTTCGTGAGGCGGCTCAGACCGGCACCGACGGCAGCGAAGGCGATGCGAGCGCCGGCGAGGGCGTAGTACTTCGAGAACGTCCTCAGCACTAGAAGGTTGCGATACCGTCTGACAAGCTCGGCGATATGCTCGTTCGATGTATCGGCAAATCCCCAGTAGGCCTCGTCGAGCACAACGATGCTCTCGCGAACAGCCTCGGCCAGGCTTTTGAGATCGCTATCCGAAAATGAGTTGCCAGTTGGATTGTTCGGCGAGGCGATCAGAACGACGCGTGGCGATTCCTTCTCATAGAGAGCGATCAGCTCATCGACATCATAGTGATACGCATCCTTATCTTCTTTGAGAGAATAGGTGATCGTCTCTCCACCGACCTCCGACGCCACTTTCTGATAGTACCACCACGACTGTGCCGGACAGAGCATCTTTTCTCCCGGACCGATGTAGCAGTGCACGGCCTGCTTCAGCATATCCTCGCTCCCTTCGCTCAGCAGGATCTGTTGCTCGGGGATGTTCAGTTCTGCCGAAAGCCGCTCCGAGAGCCTGCTTTTTACCCCTCGCGTGAAGTCACGCGAATACACACTCAGGTCATCGATGGCGACAGTGCGAAGAGCGCCGAAACACCCAGGTGCAGGCCCGTAGAGGTTTTCGTTGCGGTCGAGGTAGAGGATGGTTGATCCGTTCTCCATTTCCTGAGGTCAGTTCTCCGTCACTCGACGACCCACGGCTCCAGGAGATGCTCGCCGATCCCCTCGATAAACCGCGAAGGCTTCGTCAGGATCAAGCCGCTTTCACGATCGTAGATATTCATTGGGTAGGTGATGAACAAATTCTCCTTCGCACGCGTGCAAGCGACGTACATCAGCCGGCGCTCTTCTTCCATTTCCTCGTCACTCGCCACGGCATACATCGCCGGAAATCTTCCTTCAAGGGCGTAGATAACGAACACGGAATTCCACTCCAGCCCCTTTGCACTGTGAATGGTTGAAAGGGTGAGGTACTCATCCTCCGCCCCGGGGGATTCTACATCAACAATACTTTCGTTAGGAGGTTCCAGCGCCAGGTCCGTCAGCAGCACGTCCACCTCCCTGTACCGCTCCGTGATGTTCTGGAACATCTCGAGGTCTTTCTTCCGCTTCTGGTGATCATCGTACCGCGCCCGCAGGATCGGCTCATAGTACTCGAGGATCTGATAGGTCTTCTCCGCGGGAGCGATGGTTGGAGAAGCCACTTGCTTCAGCACTTCAAAGAGCTTCTGGACATTGTCCGCGTAATCGTTGAACTGCATCCAGAACCGGGTCGTGGGCAAGACCTCGTCGCCACCGGCCGGCACAGCCACCCGCCGCTTCAGGATATCGTCGGTGACTTTCTCTGCCGTTCGCGGCCCTACACCGTCTACGAGGAGCAGGATGCGGTTCCACGACACAACGTCGCGCGGATTCTCCAGCACACGCAGGTAGGCGATCACGTCCTTCACGTGAGCGGTCTCGATGAACTTGTAGCCCCCGAACTTCACGAACGGGATGTTTGCCTTTGTCAGCTCTATCTCGAGGTCGAACGAATGGAAGGAAGATCGGAAGAGAACGGCCGTCTCCTCAAGCGGGATCCCCCGCTCGCGCAGCTCCAGGATCTTCTGCACGACGAAACGGGACTGCATGTTCTCGTTCTCAGTGCAGACCAACTGCGGAAGCGAGCCGCCGGCTTTGTGTGTATAGAGTTCCTTGTAGTACATGCATCAATGAAAAAACCACCGCCTGAGGCGGATGAGCCTCTGGCTCAAGCCTCCGGCTGAAAAATTCAGAATGAAAAATGGGGATGCATAAGCGTTTCAGGGCACACTTCAGATCTCGCAATCTCGCTTCTGAATTCTGCCTCCCTCTTTCGTCCTCCTCTTCGCTACTTGCTCCCAGGAGTTTCGCAGTGATTGCTCTCGAACTCCAATCTCCAGTCTGCTGGATGAAAATCACACACCCCTGCGTAACCTCACGTTTTTGACTTTTTACTTCTTGATTGAAAACGCACTTCGTTTCAGAATCTCATTCGCGAGATTCAAGATAGGCTGCGTGCTGCGGAAGTTCTCCTCCAGCTTGATAATCCGGCACTCCTTGAACTCGTCCGGGAACGTCATAATGTTCTGGATTGTTGAGCCACGGAACGAGTAGATGCACTGTGCGTCATCCCCCACCACCATGATATTCTCGTGCTTCAATGCCAGCAGCTTCACCAGTTCCGCCTGAATTCTGTTGGTGTCTTGATACTCGTCCACCATGATATACTTGTATCGATCGGAGAGGAGCGTACGAACGGACTCGTTCTTCTTCAGGAGCAGCGCCAGATTGACCAGGAGGTCATCGTAATCCATCAGATTGTGCTGCCGCTTGTACTGCACATATGCTTGATGGACGGTCTGAATATCCGGTTCTTGCTCAAGATAATGTGGGTAGTCTCGCGCGAGAAGGTCTTTGACGGAGGTCATCGTGTTGACAGAGCGGCTGTAGAGATCGTAGAGCGCTTCCTTTCGCGGGAACCGTTTCTCCTTGGTATCGAATTTCAGGCGTGTTCGGATTAGGTTAACGACATCCTCTGCATCCCCCTGGTCGAGGATGGTGTAGTTTGTCTCGTACCCAAGCTGCGTGGCGTACTTTCGAAGCACGTTGTTGGCAAACGAATGGAAGGTGCCCCCCGCAATCTGTTCACACCGGCTGTCGAGCAGGATCGCAGCTCTCCGCAGCATATCCTGGGCCGCTTTGCGCGTGAACGTGAGGAGCAGGATGTTGTCCGGCTTGACTCCGAGCTCGACAAGGTACGCCACACGGTAGACGATCGTGCGCGTCTTGCCCGTTCCGGCACCGGCGATGACAAGGTGCGGCCCGTTCACGGATGTCACCGCCTCGTACTGCGCCGCATTGAGTTCCTTCTTGTAGTCGATCCGGAACCGCTGCGGGTGGACAAGGTGGAGAGCATCGGTGGGGAGTGGTTTGAGGGTGAACTTTTTCATCTGCGATCTGCGGATCTAGGCAATTGCAGAGCGGGTTTCATTCGCGACTCCAAGACTATTCACATGCCCAGATCCCCCTGCACCTGACATTCAAAAACAGCAACGTGCCCGGAATGATGAACAGTCCGGCATGCATTGATTCATTCTGCTGCCGGTTTTATTGTTGAAAAGATACCTCAAAAATCGGAAAAAGGGAAATTGCCACCTCCTTGAGTTTCCACCAATAAAGCCTTAGCATGGAAGTGCGAGAAGACCGAGTAGCATCATTTTTCACTTTTCATTTTGACTTTTTCCTTTTGACATGAATGTCCTCGTTCTGAACTGCGGCAGTTCATCACTGAAATTCCAGATTATCGAAACCGATCTCGACAGCATCGAGAAGAATGCCGATCAGCAGAAAGCGAAGGGTCTCATCGAGCGGATCGGGAGCCAAGCACTTATCACTTTGCAAGCGGCGGACAATCCTCCCATAAAGAGTGCCCTCGCGTTGCGCGACCACCGTGCAGCGCTCGATCATGTCGTCCGGTGGATGATCTCTCCGGAAGCCCAAGTACCCGGCATACGGTCGCTTGCCGACATCCATGCAGTAGGCCATCGCGTCGTTCATGGCGCAGAGCACTTCAAAAAATCCGTCATCATTGACGACAACGTGGTTCGCGGCATTGAAGACTGCATCGACCTTGCGCCGCTGCACAACCCCTCGAACCTCAAAGGGATCTACGCCGCCCGGGAGTTACTCGGCCATGGTATCCCTCAGGTCGCCGTGTTTGACACCTCGTTCCATTCGACGATGCCGGAAACGTCGTATCTCTATGCCATTCCGTACCAGATGTATCGGCGGCACAAGATCCGACGCTATGGGTTCCATGGGACGTCGCACCGCTACGTCTCTTTTCGGTATCGACAATTGGCCGAAAAAGACCTTGAGAACACGAACATCATCACACTCCACCTCGGGAACGGATGCTCGGCCTGCGCCATCAAGCGCGGCTCGTCTCTTGATACCTCCATGGGGCTCACCCCGTTGGAGGGGCTCGTGATGGGAACGCGCGGCGGAGACATCGACCCTTCAGTGATCGAGCTTCTCTACCATAAGGAGGCCATGTCTCTCGCAGAGATCGATGCACTGCTCAACAAGCAATCCGGGCTGCTGGGCATTTCGGGGCTCACCAACGACATGAGAGACCTCATTGCCGAGGCCCAGGAGCATGACGATCGTCGGGCGAAGCTTGCGATCGACATTTTCTGTTTACGGGTAAAGAAGTACATCGGTGCCTACCTGGCGGAGATGTCCGGCGCAGATGCCATAGTTTTCACCGGTGGAATCGGAGAGAACGCTCCGCCCATCCGAGAGCGGATATGCCGCGGCCTCGAATGGCTGGGAATCGAGATTGATGAACAGGCCAACGCCGCGTTGTTCGGAGGAAAGGAGGGCGAGATCGGCAAACCCGGCAGCCGCGTCAAGCTGTTCGTGATCCCAACGAACGAAGAGCTCCTGATCGCCAGGGACACTGTGCGTAGCGTTCGCAACGCACCGCGACGCTGGTAGCCCAAACGCCTGTCCGACGGCCTGTCGCCTCCCATTGATCGTTCACAGACTTGCACTGGTCATTGACCCCGCTTCCTTTGATCGCAAGGGAGGAACGGGCATTTTTCCTCGTACGCCATGACGACGCGCAAACCCCCTTCGACAAGCACTGACACTACGACCCTGTATATCAAGAACATGGTCTGTGATCGGTGTATCCGCGTCGTGAAAGAAGAACTTCAGCAATTGAACCTCGATGTGCGCAGCGTGGTGCTGGGGGAAGTCGTTGTCTCCGGGAATGCGCGTGAGTTACCCATGGAGAGGATCCGTGCTGTTCTGGAAGAGAACGGCTTTCAACTCATTGAAGATCGGAGAGCGAGAATCATCGAGCGGCTCAAGATTGCCATCGTCAACTTCGTGCATCGGGAAGCCGATGAAGAACAAAAGAAGCTGAAGTACTCGGTGTACCTCAGCAACGAACTTGGCCTCGACTATCACTACCTGAGCACGCTCTTCTCCTCGGTCGAGAACGTCACGATCGAGCACCATATCATTCTGCAGAAGATCGAGCGTGCCAAGGAGCTCTTGAAGTACGGAGAGTTGACTTTGAGCGAGATCGCCGACAAGCTGGGCTACAGCAGTGTGCAGCACCTCTCCAACCAGTTCCGGCAGATAACAGGTTTCACGCCGACCGTGTTCCGGTCGATGACATCCAATCTCAGGAAACCGATCGACCGAGTCTCCCGGCCGTAGAAGTAGACATTGATCAAATCCTGTTCTCGTTCCCCCTCTGATCCCTCCAAGAATCTTATAAGATTATATCAGTTCAGTGTAATGCGTCTAATCAGCGCACCTGCTATATTGAGTTCAGCAGTGCTCAAACAATCACGAGTTTGTTAGAGGACCATCTATGAAGAGCCACGAATTGATCATTGAAGGAATGAGCTGCGGACACTGTGTTATGAGTGTTTCGAAGGAGCTCAGCAAGGTTGCGGGTCTCAAGGTACGGAACGTCGAACTCGGCAGGGCCCTCGTCGAATACGACGACACAGAAGTGACCCAAGCACAGCTGGCGAAGGCAATTGAAGAAGCCGGCTACAGGCTTGTCTCTGCGTAGGCAGATAAATCAGATTTTCGTGCAATCGGTGCAAAACAAGGTATGGGCACGAACAGATCAACGGTTCAGACCCTGACGCTTCCGGTTGAAGGCATGACCTGTGCAAGCTGTGTGGCACGAGTCGAGAAAGCGCTTAGGACGGCAGAGGGCGTTGCTACGGCCAATGTCAACCTGGCCTCCGAAACCGTGTCGCTGTCATTCGATTCGAGCAGGACAGATCTGCAGAAGATTGCAGCCGTTGTGGACGAGGCAGGCTACAAACTGATTGTGTCAGACGCCGCGGACATAACAGCCGAGCCATCAGAATCGGCAGCAACGCCGATTGATGACCGTCAGGAGCGTGCTTATCGGAAGCTTAGGTCGGATTTCATTTTCAGCGCTGTCCTCACAATACCCGTGATGGTGCTTAGCATGATCAGCGTGTCCGACTGGTTCATGCGATGGTCTCCCCTTTCGACGGATGAGATCAACAGGTTGGTGTTTCTGGCCACCACGGCCATCATGTTCGTCGCCGGTAAACGATTCTTCATCGTGGCGTGGAAGCTCGCCCGGCACGCATCCGCGGATATGAACACCCTCGTCGCCGTCGGAACAGGAACGGCATACCTCTACAGTACTCTGGTCGTTCTCTTCCCCCGTTGGCTCGGGATTAACCACGCGGGCGATCACATCTACTTTGACACTTCTGCCACCATCATGACGCTCATTCTGATGGGAAGAGTGCTCGAAGCAAGGGCGAGGCGGAGAACGACCGACGCGATCAAAGAGCTGATCGGGCTTCAGCCAAAAACCGCCCGTGTTCTTCGTAACGGGAGCGAGCGAGATATTCCGGCGGCCGACGTCGTGACCGGTGACGTTGTCATTGTTCGTCCCGGTGAGAAGATCCCTGTCGATGGTGTCATTACTCGAGGCTCGACCGCAATGGACGAATCGATGGTCACCGGCGAGAGTATGCCGGTTGAGAGGTCCGTTGGTGAAAAGGTCATCGGCGGGACGATCAACAAGAACGGAAGCGTCGAGTTCCGGGCGACCGCCGTCGGCAAACAGACCGTGATGGCCCAGATCATCAGGCTGGTAGAACAGGCTCAGGCCTCCAAAGCTCCCGTCCAGACGCTTGCGGACCAGATCGCGGCGGTGTTCGTACCTGTGGTCATTTCACTCGCTGTCTTGACTTTTATCTTTTGGTACTTCATCGGCGGACTCCCCTTCACCGCCGCTATGATCAACTTCATCGCCGTCCTCATCATCGCCTGCCCGTGCGCACTTGGTCTCGCAACGCCGACAGCTATCATGGTAGGCACAGGTCTCGCCGCATCAAGAGGCATTCTTATCAAGAACGCGGAAAGCCTGGAACGCGCACACAAGGTGCAGACCGTCGTGCTCGACAAGACAGGCACCGTCACAGAGGGAAAGCCGTCGGTTACCGATGTCCTTCCGCTGAACGGCTCCGACGAACGCTTGCTTCTTCAGCAGGTAGCCTCGGTCGAGAACCGATCCGAACATCCGCTGGCGCGGGCAATTG
>VGWB01000116.1 GCA_016873755.1 Ignavibacteria bacterium
GTCAGGGTGCTCAGCAAGCTCCCCGATTGACTGAGAGCTTCGCGGTGGGACGACCTTTCAACTCACACCGAAAATACGAAACTAAAACAGTCAAGGCAATACGATACTGGCTGCTGAGTGCAGACGACGAGCTGACTGATAGCGGCTGAAGGCACGTTCTTGGCTGTGAAGAGCCAAGATGCTTTCCCAGCTTATTCTGGGCTCCAACGATGGAACCGTGACGGAGACTAGCAGGCGCGAAAAAAAACGTATCACGACGCCCCACCAAAGCGGAACGTCGTGATCCGTGGAACAGGGAAACAGGGGTTGGGTCTTACTGGAAATCACCGAAATACGACCAGTTGGTCAGCCTGCCATCACTGTCGATCACAACCGTGATGTAGTTGGATGAATTCTGAGCCGAAGTAGCCGTAATTGTGATTTCGTTCTGGCTCGGGCTGGCCACATAGGTTCCATTTTCATTCGTCCGCATCTTCACCGGAATGGAAAATGTGGAGTAGTCTCCCTGTCCACCACCCATTGATGTTGGACGAATGCGGAACTGGTACGCCTGAGCGGCCAGGTTGTTCAGGTCGTTGATGATGGCGTCCCGGTTAGACTGGACGCTTTGGGCGCTGAACAAGCTCAAACCGACCGCAATGGCGATACCAACAATGATAACGCCAAGGATGATGAGCAGAAGTTGCTGTTGACCCATAAGGAATCCTCCTTATATGATAGATGAAAGGAAGGGGGCTGACAGTTGACGAGACGTCACCGGAAGAACCCTTCACTTCTCTAATGTACTAATTGTCGCAACATAAGCAAGTGCGCACGGACACCACGCAGAAAACTGTTCCCAGTGCTGGTCGTGCCGCAAGGATCGTCCGTCCCGACGAAGGTTGGATTCCAGGCAGTTCAGGCGTGAAGTTCGTCGGATTCCGCCCTGCCATACGGCCCGGGCAATCCTGTTCGGTGTGAAGCCGGCCGGATGCTAGTTGATGACAGTTCTCAATTTGCTAGATCAATCATTGCCGAAGAGTTTTTCCGCCTCGGAAATCGGTAAGAGATCGAGGCTCCGACTCTTTTTCGTGAGCATTTGGGCGCTCTGCGTGGCTATTTCTGGGTGGCCGAAAGTCTCCAAGCTCAAGAGAGTACCATTGTCACTTTGCTCTCTCTCTTCGCATTCACCCGCTGATACGCGAGTAACTCCGTTTCGGCACACGCGATTTCCTTGCAGCAAATAGTCGGTGGAGGGACATCGGTCGGATAGCATAGCAGGAGAAGTGCCCAACTCGCGACGAGGAGCTGTTGCGCAACGGATATCTGTAAACACTCAAGAGAGTCGTCGATGTGCAGCAGTCGGAACTTCCGATCCACTGACTGCGGATCAAGCCACCTGTCAGAACACGACAAAGAGAGAAGCAAACGGACTCAGCGTCAATGCGATCTCGGAACTCGTGCTGTCAACCTTCACGCATGCTAGTCCATGCTGGTTGCCCGTTTCTGGGTCAATAGCGATCGGCTTGCCGATTGAACGGAGTGTACACCTTCCTTTGTATTCCACCGAAGAAGTGTTGACGAAGAAATATGTTTGTCCGCCTCTCCCGGAAACAACTGTACAGAGGATATGGGGGAAGGGCGGAGAGAGAGTGCACCTTGGCGGGATTCGGGATTTGAGGAGGTAGAGAAGAGGAGCAACCCCGGGAGTTGATCCTGCCATCCCGCCCTTGGCAATGATCTTCTCCACTAACGCCTTGATGTCCTTGTCCTTCTCCGGACCCTCTGCCGCATAAATTGGAGTCAGTGGGTGTGCAAGCACCGATCCACCCAGATCGACGAACTGGAGGATTCTTTTCATTGTCCGGAGTCGAACCGTATCCATGGGTGGAAGAACAAGAAGATTGTATTCTTGCTCACCGATGATCAAGGCTCCCTTCTCGATACGCGCATCTGCCAGGGTCCGTTCATCGATCACGTCAAAGTCGATTTGTTGCTGAAGAAGCTCTCGACAGAGGTTCGTGAACGAATCATCGACGAACCGGACGAGCTGGTTCGGATGAGGTTCGTACATCGATCGTTCCGAGGGGGTGAAATGCGCCCATATCGTGAGGAGCGGATGGAGCACTGCTACACGCGTTGCCACCCTCCCGTCTGAAAGCAGTTTGTTCACCCGTGCAACATAGTCCGTATAGCCGCGCAATTCTTCGGCGGAGAACCGCCTGGCTTTGGGATCAGGATCAGCCTCCTGGTGTGGTTGAAGCGACACGGTGTACATGCTCACAAAATCGGTGACGCCAAGGCTCATCAGGATTCCAGCAGTGCTTTTCATCTGGCTCATCGTTGAATGCCGACCATCCATCGCACCGAAGAAATCACTGATCTCGCACATCACCCGGCGTTCCCCCTGCAGACGGGTCGCGGAGGCTGCGACCTTTGGAACGAGAAAGAACTTCTCTGCCATAATCCTCCCTGGATCAGAGAGGATGATGTCGATGCCTGGAATGTCAAACTTCCGATAACACGGGAAGGGATCTCCGTCGAAGAGCGTTTGCCAGACGAGCGTCTCTTCTCCCAGAAGATGCCCGCTCGATGACACTTTGTGGCTACGGCACCATTGCTGGAGCTGCCCGAAGTAGGTCTCGGCGCACAGGTCAGCAACTACTTCATAGAAATCACATCGGACCTTCCTGTCGATCTCACCAGTATCCACAAACAGGCTCTCCCAGTGCTGCGTCACGTCGTACCCCTTCCGTGACCGGAAGATGTCGGGCAGCGTGGGGTGCCAGGGCAAGGTTTTAGGATAGTCTTTCCCTTGGGGAACGTAAGTCGAGATCAGCGAGGGTTCATCAGTGAAGAACGCCTCAACGTATTCCCCAATCGGATGCAGAGCGCGTTCGTAGCGATCGTGCGTGACAGCAATGAATGCAGCGACTGCTTTTGGATCAAGGATATTGATGTAGGGGCGTTTTTCATAGAAGTTCGCTGTAGCGTGAGTGTCCTCGTAGAGCCTGATGACCTCGTACTGCGGTTGCCCACTAGGTCCGATCGTGCGAATCAAACCGCGGGCTTCCGCCTCGGGCATTTCGGCAATTACCAGTCCGCCAGCCGCGCCGCTCGGATACCCCTTCTCGTCATAGATCCATATCCTAAGCCCCATGTCATGGGCGATCTGAACGCCGCGGCGCAGAACATCCCAAGCCGTGTCATCGCACAGGTACTTCTCAAGACTGACTGTTGTCACGAGGCCGCTGAACCCGGCATCCAGAAGACACTGGAAACCGAGTCGCATGCGATCTTCCGCCGTCCCACACCATTCCTCAAACGGTGGGACGAATTGAAGCGGACGCGAAGCGTCCTGAGGGTCAATGAAAGGAGGGATCATGTGTCAAGTCTCCATGGGTTCGTGCACCTCCGCCCATCTTTGGAGGAGTGCTCGGCAGTCCGCTAAGCGGGCCCCCTAATAATGAAGAAGGTACAGAAACAGTAAGGAAAGCCGAGGGGAGGCATCTGGTCTCAGCGGGAAGCCGGAGTACGGCGCAAACAAGAAAAGATAAGCCCCAGGGTTCCGCTCGACGGGAATGGACCTCTCTGCACTTCCTTCGATGATGCGGAGACGCGCATTTGTCTCCTGCAATTCACAACAGTACGAGATTTCGTCCGTCGTCTCCTCGACCAGCAGGCAGTCAAATGACCTCTGCAGCCTCATGCGAGCCTTCACTGCATGGCACTACGTAAATCCGATCAAACGATGGAGAGTATGGCGAATATGCGAAGAGGTACATCTACGGGAGCGGTGTATTCTCAAAATAGCTCGTACCAAATCTCCTCGCCGCGCTTTGTGCGGCTCGGATGTGGCCGGGCAAAAATGAGCGACCCTGCCGCAAACATTGACAATTTGAATTTCTTCGTTGGCGGCATTCAGTTTCGAATTTCCGAACAGCAGTCATAGCTTCGTCCGGTTGTCCGACCTCGAGTCCGTTACAAGTGTGCCACTATGAAAAATGCCACGCATAGCACGATCTCGCCAAGCTACAGTGGAGTCGTACAATTTTCTCCCTGCATCCATAGTGGATACAAGAACACCAGCGACATTGCGCCGCAATTGTCCTACTACAACTCCGTCCGGCCGGACAAAAAAACTTGGCCAGCAACTTTCCTTTCGCGAACTGTTGGGACAACTAATCCAGACGTAATTATTTGCAGCGTAAGATCGCATGGTAGCGGGCATTGTTACTGCAGGAAGAGTCGACCCCTCGTTGATGTCAGCAAATTTCCCAACATAGCTCTGCATTTCTCTATATCGCTTAGGACTTACTCCACCGGCATGATAAGAATGAAACATCAATTGAACACCTTTGCTCTTATACTTCCTATACACTTCAGGATATCTGTACTCGTGACAAATCTGTGCTCCACACGTTACACCTTTTATCTCGAAAACACTAAAGTGATTGCCGGGGGTGTAGTACTTCAGGTCACCGGTATTTTCAGCCTTGCTTCCCGCGCAAAACATTTTGTCGTAGCGATCTACAAGTTCGCCGTCGCCATTGATAATGTAAAGGCTGTTATGGGGCTTGTGCGCACCCCTAAGCCTATGGCTGGAGCCGAGGATAACCCATATCTTGAGTAGACGAGCAAGCCTGAGAATTGCTTTGGTGCATTTCTCGAGCTGTTCCCAATGAAAGCCTTTGTACGTTTTAAAATCCGGACCCGCGTAGCCCGAAAGAGCGCATTCCGGAAAATGCGCCACGTCTGCGCCTCTCGCTTTCGCCTCCTGAATCTGGCTAGAAATGTAACGGTAGTTCTTCTGTATGTCTGCGCTGACTGGGAACTGACAGGTGGCAACTTTGAGCTTCATAGATTGAATAAAGAAATTTCTAACGATTTAATCCGCTACCCGTCCAATCGGCCAGGATCTTCGCAACAAACCCCTCCCTTGCCGACCCTTGTTCCACTTCCCGCGGGCCACGGGCTCGGCTCGCGTCGCATACTCCTCAACATACACCAACACCCACGGACGATACGCCTTGGTCGACCTCACCTTCCCTGAATTATGGAGCTTGACGCGTGCGTCCACAGAATCGCTTTGACCAACGTACGTGCGATCAAACGAGGGAGAGTACAGCAGATAGAGGAAGAATTTCATCGACGGGAGCGAAGAGGTGGGGGATTCTCCGCCGTGCTTTTCGGCGGATCAGCCGCTGGCTGAGAATCCCGGCTAGAGGCATTCACCCCTGTAACGGTTTAGGCCCGATTCAACGTTCGCCGCACGATAACCCGCGGAGAGGGAGGGATTCGAACCCTCGATAGAGGTTTAAGCCCCTATAACGGTTTAGCAAACCGTCGCCTTCGACCACTCGGCCACCTCTCCGTGTGCGAAATCTCGCAGCAAAGATATTGAATATCCCTCCGAGAAGCAATCTGAAAAAGTAAGGCCCACTGATTTCCGGTCAGTGGGCCCGCGTGTTGTTTTTGTGATTGGATCGATGATCGCGCACGCGGCAGTTGGCCGCGCACGCATTCATATCACAGACTCGTGAAGGGTCACATACCTACGATACTCTTTACGTCAGGATTCGAATGAGGACTACCGTGACAATGAGCCCGGCAAACAGCTCGGCCAAATGCAAGTAGTTCTTTATGGTCTGGCGTCCAATATGAGCACCGCACGCCTCACAAAACGATACGTTCTCCGCTGTGAGAGCAAAACAACGGGGACACGATCGTTTCTCACCAGTCCCGGTCTGCACGATAACGACTCGTTCTGTCATCGCAATGGCAATAGCTCCAAGGACCGGGGTCAACAGCAGCGAATACAGCAGTCCGAGTGTGAAGCCATGCCCTTTTGACTTGTTCCAGTATGCGAGGCCCACCGACGCAACAACGTAGATCACCACCAATGTGATAATACTCATATGCATTCCCTCACTTGTCCTGCACTCTTCATACCCTGCAGAGTGGCCCGTCTGACACCCCTTCCCGGCTGAGCCGTCCCAAGGGTGGTGCTGGAACAACAATACGAAATGCTCTAACCACGCTGTGTGACGGCGATCCCAGATATCGTCAGGATGCTCCCCATCACAAAACTTGTCGTAATGGTGTAGTCGAGGAATACCAGAGCCAGAAGGGCTGCGATGACCGGTTGGGCATTTGCGAAAACGGCAACTTTGCCCGCCTCGATCCGCCCAAGCGCGTGATACCACAGGAGATACCCCAGAATTGACGTACCTATGGCCAAATAGAGGACACCTCCCCAGTGCACGGGGGCGAGCTTTTCGAGAGGGAACGTGAGAGTGGAGAGCAGACCGAATGGAGCGAAGAGGAGCGCTCCGAACACCATCATTGCGGTCGTCGTCCGGAGGGCACCGTACTTCAAAATCAGTGGCTTGCCAAGGACCATCGAAAGCGTCCAGGCGATGACACCAACCAGGATTATCATATTTCCCTGAGCATACCCGGAGGTAAGATCAATGCCTCGCTCGAAGATGACGATGGTGATGCCGAGGAATGCCGTCGCGATGCCCACTGACTTCTTCGGCGTGATTCTCTCTTTGAGGATGAAGTGCGACAGGAGTAGCACAAAGACCGGCGTTGAGGCATACAATAATGCGCCGTTCGCGGCTGTTGTGAACTGAAGACCGTACAGGTAGAGGAATTGATTCAGCGAAACGCCAAGGAGAGCAAGGAGGGCAAATCGGCCCCAGTCGCCGCGCTCGATCTTCAATCCTCGTGACCGGATCGAAGCGAGAGCGAAAAGCCCGGCTCCGGCGATGACGGTCCGCAGGAATGTGAGGACGACAGGATCGACATCCGTGAGCACTGCCTTGGCGACGATGTGTGTTCCGCCCGCAATCAGTTGCTGGATGCCGAGTATGAAGTATACATTGACTCGCTTCACAGGAATTTTGCCCGTCAATATACGATGCGGTGGCAAGAAAACCAACGATCCTTTGTTTTGAGACAACCTTTGGCTATATTTTCGCGGCAACATTCACAAGGAATTTCCGCTACGCAACGAGATCGTTGAATGAAATCGAAAGCGCTTGAACCGTGGCGAAAAACCCTTTACATCATCTGGGCGTCACAGTTCATCGCAATGATGGGGATGAGTTTGGTCGTCCCCTTCCTCCCCTTCTACATCCGGACATTGGGTGTCACCACACCTGAGGATGTCGCCAGCTGGAGCGGGCTCGTATTCGCCGGGCCGTTCTTCATCTCATTTTTTCTTACTCCTCTTTGGGGTTATCTTGGAGATCGACACGGCCGCAAGCTGATGGTGGTACGAGCTGTTTTTGGACTTGCCATCTCGCAGGCGTTGATCGGACTTTCTCAGAGTGTCGAGATGCTCTTTCTCTTCCGGATGTTGCAGGGCGCCATCAGCGGATTCATCGCGTCCGCTCTTGCGCTGGTCGCGGCCAACACCCCTTCCGAGCACACCGGGTATGCACTCGGCCTGCTGCAGACAGCATCGGCAAGCGGCAACGTAATCGGCCCGCTCCTCGGCGGTTCGCTGGCCGATGCGTTTGGCTTCCGCCCCATCTTTTTCATCGTCGCCGGCGTCTGCACGGTCGCGGGGATCCTGGTAGTCCGCTTTATCCACGAGCCACCGAGAGAGCCGCGCAGCGAAGGGCAGCGCCACACCCTGCTCAGCAGCGTTCGCTACGCCTTTGAGTCAAAACCGATTCGCATCGCGCTCGCAGTCATCTTCTTCTCTCAAGTGGCAATCCTTCTCATCCAGCCCATTTTTGCACTCTACGTTGAATATCTCGAGCCGAACAAAGCATATCTGGCCACTATTGCCGGTGCCATTTTTTCAATGACTGGTATCTTCCTCGTCATTTCCTCACCATGGTGGGGTAAAAGGAACGACAGAACGAGCTACAAGAGAAACCTCACGATTGCGATCTCTGGAGCCGCAATAGCTTGCGCTGCCCAGGGTTTCACCTCTCAGGCTTACCAATTGCTTTTCCTTCGGGCCGCACAAGGTTTTTGTATGGGCGGAATACTTCCATCGCTCTATTCTTACATCAGCAAGCACTCTCTTCTCTCGCGGCGAGGCGCTATCATGGGCATCGCGTCGAGCTTCTACGTTCTGGCGAACATGGTCGGTCCGACGGTAGGAGGATACATCGCAGCACATATCGGCCTTCGGGAGAGTTTCTACATAAGTGGTGTCCTGCTCGCGTTTTCGTTGGTATTTCTGAACCGATCGTTCGTTGACCTGAAGGCCGGTCAGGTGCCTGTCCCCGAGGCACAGGAGCACCAGCGCAGCAGAACCGCGACAGTCGAAGACTTACTCCAGCAGGGGGGTCGTGACCGACTCAAACACTGAGGAGTCACATGTTGATATCGGACACACCGCATCGCGATCGGATACGACGGATCCTTCCGTAACGACGCCGATTGCATTGCGGGTATTTCCAATTTACATTGCCCACACAAGAGAAGTATCACGCTCCGAGACGCCCCAATTGCCACTGCACCTATGAGCCAGCCCCACCGATTGTTCTTGATTGACGGAAACGCGATCGCCTACAGATCGTACTACGCTTTTATCCAGCGGCCGCTGACGAACTCAAAGGGGGAAAACACGAGCGCGGTGTACGGATTCGTTACCTTTTTGAATAGAATCCTGACGCAGGAGAATCCGGACTACATTGCCGTCGTGTTCGATACTGGAGGACCCACGTTTCGGCACAGGGCCTTCAAGGAGTACAAAGCGACCCGTCAGAAGATGCCCGAGGATATGGCCAGCCAGTTGACCACAATCAAAGAGATTGTGGACGCCTACCGCATTCCTGTCCTCGAAATGGACGGATATGAGGCTGATGATATCATGGGGACGCTTGCCAAGCGAGCCGAGCGCGAAAACGTTCTTACCTTCCTCGTCTCCGGCGACAAGGACTTCATGCAACTTGTGACAAACCAGATAAAAATCTACAAGCCCGGACGATTCGGAACAGATGTCGAGATCGTCGATGTCAATGGGGTGAAACAGAAATTTGGCGTTCCGCCGGACAAGGTGGTGGATGTACTGGGATTGGTCGGTGACGCGTCGGATAATGTACCTGGAGTGCCGGGTGTGGGCGAAAAGACTGCGATCCCTCTTGTTCAGAAGTTCGGAACCATCGAAGATATATATGACAACATAGAGAAAATCGACCAGAAAGGTGTGCGGCAGAAGCTCGAGGCCCATAAGGAGAAAGCCCTTCTCTCAAAGGAATTGGTGACGATCGAGACGAACGTCCCTCTCGCGATCGACTTCCACACGTTGAGGGCTGCTGAGAAGGATATCGCGTCGCTGCTCAAGTTGTTTGAAGAACTGGAATTCAAATCGTTGATGCAGGCCCTGAAGAAGCCAGAGGTGCGCACCGCCCCTGTGACCCGTGTCGAAACGGAATTCCCGCCCCCAGCGATTGAGCTCCGCGATATCAGAAAGGATGAACACCGCTACAACCTGATCACGGATCGTACCGAGTTCAATGAGCTCTGCAAGCAGCTCGCGAAGGCGAAAGCGTTTGCGTTTGACACGGAGACAACATCGACGGATGCGCTTCTGGCCGAGCTCGTGGGAATCTCCTTCAGCTTGAGTCCTCACGAGGCTTACTTCGTTGCCGTCGAGCCGACAAAGTATGCCGCTGAGACCAATTTGTTTGGGAAGGACGGGGGCATCGGTTCGTCTGAGAAGAGGCTGGATCCCGAACTTGTCGCACGCCAGCTGAAACCGATTCTCGAAAACCCCGACATCCGCAAGATCGGTCATAACATAAAATATGATATGCTCGTGTTATCCCAGTACGATCTCTGGCCACGCGGCATCGCCTTCGACACGATGATCGCCAGCTATATCCTTCGCGCGGACGGTCGGCACAACCTCGATGCCCTAGCGACGGAACATCTGCAGTATAAGACGGTGTCGTACACCGATCTTGTCGGCTCCGGCAAAGACCAGAGACATATTTGCGAGGTCCCACTCTGTGATCTCTCAGACTATGCGTGCGAGGATGCGGACATCACTCTGCGCCTCCATGAGATCCTTGCCGACAAACTCCGGGAGCAGGGAATGCTCAAGCTCTGCGAAACGATGGAGTTCCCTCTCGTTTCCGTCCTTGCGGGAATGGAACGGGCAGGCGTTGCGATCGACATCGAGCATTTGCGGAATATGTCGAAGGATCTCGAGTGGCAGCTGGACAACCTCACGCGCGAGATACACCGGCTGGCCGACGGTGCGTTCAACATCAACTCGACACAGCAACTCGGTAACGTACTGTTCAACAAGCTCAAGTTGCCCGTCGTGCGCAAAACAAAGACGGGATTCTCAACGGACGTCGGTGTGCTTGAAACGTTGCGACATGAGCATCCGATTATTGACCATTTGCTAGAATACCGTCAACTCTCAAAATTGAAGTCGACCTATGTCGACGCCCTGCCGGCATTGATCAATCCGAGAACGGGGCGCGTGCATACATCATTCAATCAGACTGTTGCAGCAACGGGACGACTTTCCAGCAGCGATCCTAACCTTCAAAACATACCCATCCGCACAGAGGTCGGCCGTTCGATTCGAGAGGCGTTCGTGCCAGGGGAAAAAGGCAGCGTACTGATGTCTGCCGACTATTCCCAGATCGAGCTGAGAGTGATGGCGCATATTTCCGGAGATGAAGGGCTCGCGGAGGCATTCCGAAACAGGGAGGATGTGCACGCCACAACCGCTGCGAAGGTGTTCGGCGTCTCACCGGAAGAAGTCTCGCGGGAAATGCGACGCGAGGCAAAAGAGGTCAATTTCGGTATCATGTACGGAATCGGGCCGTTCGGCCTCTCGACGCGACTGGAAATATCTCAGACAGAGGCCAAAGAGATCATCGCGCGGTACTTCGAACGCTTTCCAAGAGTGAAGCAGTACATCAACGACACAATCAGCACCGCACGCGACCGCGGGTATGTGGAGACGCTTCTTGGGAGACGACGTTATCTGCCCGACCTGAACAGCCACAATCAAAACCTGCGGCAAAACGCCGAGCGCCAGGCAATCAACATGCCGATACAGGGAACGGCGGCTGATATGATCAAGCTTGCCATGGTGAACATCGATGCTGCGTTTGCGAGGGCTCGACTCAGAACGCAAATGATCCTCCAGGTTCACGACGAGCTTGTCTTTCAGCTAAGGAAGGCCGAAGAAGAGAAGGTGCGCCGCCTGGTGACGAGGTACATGCAGCAGTCCCTGCATCTCGATGTTCCGATCGAGATCGAGTTCGGTGTTGGAGAGAACTGGCTCAAAGCACACTGAGAATGAGAGATTCCCGAAACCGGAATCTGCACATAACAGAAATCCCGACCGTAGGTCGGGATTTCGTTAAACTGACTCCTGAGTTTTCAGAGATTCCGGTTTCCTGCCCTAGACTTCCATAATTTCCTTCTCTTTGAGGGCCAACAGGTTGTCGATCTCCTTGATGTATTTGTCGGTGAGTTTCTGTGACTCTTGCTCTCCGCGTTTGCGCTCATCCTCGGAAAAATGCTCTTCCTTCTCCGCTTTCTTCAGATGTTCGATGGCATCTCGCCGGACATTGCGGATGGCAATCTTGCCCTCCTCGCCGAATTTCTTCACGAGCTTCACCAGCTCTCTGCGCCGCTCTTCGTTGAGCGGTGGAATAGGAACTCTGAGAATTGCACCGTCGTTGACCGGATTGAGGCCGAGATTGGCATTCAGGATCGCTTTATCGATCGTGACCAGCATGTTCTTTTCCCACGGCTGTACCGTGATCGTGTGAACATCGGGTGTGCTCAGGTTTGCCACCTGGCGCAGCGGAACGACGCTGCCGTAGTATTCAACCTTGATCCCGTCAAGTAGGGCGGTGGTGGCTTTGCCTGTTCGCACCTTTACGAGCTCCTCACGTACGACCTCCACCGCTCTCTTCATGCGATCCTCAGCGCTTTTCAGGATATCTTTGACCATGATTGTCTCGCTCTGTTCGGAAGTTACGAGGAGAGCTAAGGCTGACGTGTTTAGGTTTCGGCGTAATGTACCCGTGAGCCGACCGGTTCACCAAGAACAACACGGCGAAGGTTCCCCGGCTTGTTCACGTTGAAAACAACAATTGGCAGCTTGTTCTCTCTGCACAACGTGATCGCTGTCAGGTCCATCACCCGCAGGTCCTTTTTGAGGACATCGACGTAGCTGATCTCCGGGAAATGCACGGCCGCCTTGCTTTTTTCGGGATCGCTATCGTAAATACCGTCGACGCGGGTCCCTTTCAAGATCACGTCTGCCTCGATCTCGATCGCACGGAGCGCTGCGGCGGTATCCGTGGTGAAATACGGGTTGCCCGTGCCAGCGGCAAAAATCACCACGCGCCCCTTTTCGAGATGCCGAATCGCCCGACGACGAATGAAGGGCTCCGCGATTTTCTCCATATTGATTGCGCTCAGACACCGGGTGTAGAGCCCGTGCTTTTCCAGCGCGTTTTGGAGCGCAAGAGCGTTGATCACGGTTGCCAGC
>VGWB01000117.1 GCA_016873755.1 Ignavibacteria bacterium
ACCGGAGAGGACCACAAAGGCGATATCGTCCATTGAATTAATGTCTCGGACGGACGCGCTCAAATCTGCGGCACCCGTGGAGCCACCGACGTGTGTATCACTCAACCATGCGAAGCGGAACTGACCGGTCTGTGAGTATGAAAAGGAGAGCGCGAAGACAGCTGCAGCGGCAAGCAGGGAGCGGCTGAGGGATTTCATATTCATAAGTGGTGTGGGCTATTGTGAGTCAGGAATGATCGCATCCACCTCAATCTCGACGAGCATGTCAGGATCGACGAGTCCACTTGTTCCGATCATGGTCGATGCGGGGCGAATGGTGCGGAAGAATTCGCCGTGTGCTTTTGCCACTTTTTCCCAATCACGAATGTTCGTGAGAAACGTCCGTGTGCGCACGACATCCTCCATACGCGCGCCGGCCTTCTCAAGTGCCGTCTTGATGATCTCCAGCGCCCGGACCGCCTGAGCGTAAGGGTCTCCTTTCGCAACGACCTTGCCGTCAGCTCCGACCCCCGTTGTTCCGGCAATGTGGATGTACGGTCCAACCCTCACAGCGCGGGAATATCCGACAATCGACTCCCACGGAGCTCCGCTTGAGATGTTTTGTCGATTCATGATACCCTTCCTCTGATATTCCGGTGGAAGAAGACCTTCAACCCTGTTCATTCTTTAGCGAAGGTCTCCTTCATTGTGTGAGACTTGCTTTCGGGCTCTTCGTCGTTTGAGCTGAATCCGGATGAATTCCACGACGCTGGGAATGCCCGGAATGAGAACGAGCGCGATGATAACAAGGCTGAAATTGTTTTTGACCAACGGCACGCTGCCGAAGAAGTACCCGGCAGGGATGAAAATGAGCACCCAGAGTGCACCGCCGAAAATATTGTAGAAAATGAAGCGCCGGTATGTCATGCTGCCGATGCCGGCAACGAAGGGGGCGAAGGTGCGTATGATCGGAAGAAAACGGGCGATGACGATCGTCTTCCCGCCGTGCTTCTCATAGAACTGGTGCGTGCGGATGAGATACTCCTTGTTAAGAAGCCGCCCATGCTCTTGATGGAAGACCTTTGGACCCACGTAGTTTCCAATCCAGTAGTTCACGGTGTCGCCCAGAACAGCGGCAGCGATCAGCAGAACGATGGAAAACGTGAAATCGAGCGCTCCGATCGCAGCGAGAGACCCCACGGCGAACAGCAGTGAGTCGCCGGGGAGAAACGGCGTCACGACGAAACCCGTCTCACAAAATATTATGAGAAACAGAATCGCGTATACCCATGTTCCATAGGCATTACATAGCTCGAGAAGATGGCGATCGATATGAAGGATGAAATCAATGAGGTCTTGGATAAACTCCATTCACGTCTCGCTTTCGCTGTTGAAATTGAACTCTTTTCTTCTGGAACAGAGGTCTTCATTTCACCGACCTCCTGCTACTCAATCTTCGGAAGAGAAACACACCGGCTACAACGATCTACCTCGATGACTCCTATCGGTAGCCCGCCTTCTCAAGATCGGCCACCGATTTGAGTGGAAAGGGGGGCTTGAGGTAATTCGCGAGGAACTTGTGGACCTTCAGGCGAATCTCCTTCCCCACCTTGGTGTCGATCCGATCAAAGCTGTGCCCGCCCGGGATGTCCTTGTAGATCTCGTACTCGAACTTCTTTCCTGCCGCCTTGAGAGCCTCGATGAGATGCTCAACTTCGAGCACGTTCACGTCGTCGTCATTCGTGTTCGTGTGAATCAGCAGGGGTGTGCGGAGCTTCTGCACATGGCTCACCGGCGAGCGCTTTCGGTATTCTTCGATATTCTCGCGGGCCGTCTTCCCAATGTGGTACGCAGCGGAGAACTCTCTCCGATAGTCATCGGTGGCGTACCCCATTCGCTGAACAAGATCGCTCACCGGAACACCAGCGAACGCCACCTTGTAATCGTCCGGATGTTGGAAAATGTCCATCAGCGTAATCATGCCGCCATGGCTCCAGCCAAGGATTCCTACGCGGTCGCTGTCGACAAAATCATAGTTCTCCACAACGTAGTCCCGGGCCGCATTGTTGTCTTCAACCTCGAGGCCACCGTAGTCAATCTGCTCGTAGAATCCCCTACCGTATCCTGTGCTTCCCCGGTACTCCGGCGCGACAACTATGTATCCCTGTGCCATGAGCTCCCGGATGATGTGGGTGTAATATGTGGTGAAGTCGGCGTGTACTCCGCCGTGTGGAAAAACCAGCAGCGGATACTTCTTGCTCCGGTCGATCTTCTGAGGGATGAAGATGTAGGACCAGAATTTGAGCGGGTTCTTCGCCCCCATTGCCGTGGGGTTCTTCACTTTCGCCGGCGGCGGGCCGACGATGTACACCTTGTCGATGATCGCGACATCACCGACCTTTTGGTACCAAAGCAGGTCATCGATCGCTTTCGCCAGCTGGTCGATGCGATGGCCCAGGGCTTCGAAACGCTTTTCAACCTCTTGCTTCATCGTCTCCGGAGGATCTGATGCGGTCTGGGCGAAAACAGAAAGTGAAAAGATGAAGCAGCAGACAATCCCCAACATAAGCACTCTGCGAAATGCGACACTGTTTAATCGGTTCATGGCTATGATCTCCCGATTTGTGATGTTTCTGCCTGAACGAGGCTTCTGCAGCATATGAAAACACATTGAAGTGGATTGTTCGGAGCCAAATCTCCCCCTGGTCGGGGTAGTGCGCGAGCAGATAGTTGTAGCGGTCACGGGATTATGCGATGCACCAGCTGTCCTATCGCTCACGAAATGAAATTGGTGTATATTGGTGCTGCTATGATGAACGTACCCGCGCGAGCACTCTATCTATCCTTGCAGGTTCTCTTTGCCCCTTGCTGTCTGGAGGCACAGCTCCTTTCAACAAAGATACGCCTTTCTGATTGGGGACTCAAGTCTCTCTCTGAGGTTCAGTTCGGACAGTTGAACGTGAGCACCGAGAAGGGGAGATCCCGCCTCATCGTGCAGTCTCTGAAGACGGAAATACCGGTCCGCAGGAACTACGTGTTCCGCGTCGACACTTGCACATCTCAGGAAAACAACGAAGAGGAGGAGGGTAACAGGGCCGTTCAGAAGGCAACATGGATTTGGAACACCACCCAGCTTCTTGCCGATACCTCCGAGCGGGCACGAATGGTTGAATTTCTGGCGGCGGAGGGATTCGACCGGGTGTTCCTTCAACTCCCGATACCCAAGGAAACACGAGGTGGCACTTTTTCAATTGACTCCCCAAGCTTACGCGCGCTGATCGCGGCATTCTCTAGTCGCGGCATTTCTGTGGATGCGCTTGACGGAGATCCTCACTGGGTTCTTCCTCAGAATCACTCCCATGCGGCAAGAGCCATTGAGCTTGTAAAGCGGTACAACGGGAACGCTCGATGCGCCGAGCGGTTCTCTGGCCTGCACTTTGACATCGAGCCCCATCTCGTACCCGGCTTCGGGGGAACAAGACGGCCGTGGATCCTCGAACAGTTCCTCCTGCTCATCAAGAACCTCTCCCAACAAGCTCTTGCGGAAGGTCTGTCAATTGGCATCGATGTGCCGTGCTGGCTTGACGCGCCCGATGAGTTCACGGGAGAGATCGATAGTGTCACTCTTGATGGTCTTCGCAGACCCGTGCTTGAGCACCTTCTTCCTCTCGTACGTGAGGTCTGTGTTATGAGTTACCGGACAAATGCAACAGGCCAAAACGGGATCCTCGAAATCGTGCGGGGAGAGATGGGGCTTGCGCAGCGGTTGGGTTGTAAGGTATTCGTATCTGTGGAGACCGGCGAGCTTGCCGATGAGCGGATCTTCTGGTTTCGGGGAAGGTCACATCGCGAGCTACCTCAGGAAACAGGCGATTCACACTTCGTCGTGGCCCTGGCAGAGCGGGACTCAGCAGAACTTGTCCTTGTTCCCCCGTGGGAGCTTGGTCGACACATTCACGCACTCGAACGCCAAAGAGGTGAGAAGGTCGATTTCGTCTGGTGGAGGGTGGGGCATTCCGTAGATATCCCGTCGAAGCATCAGACCTTCGCGCCGCTTGGCAGTTCAATCCTCTCCGAATCAGTAGACCGCGTGTTACAGGAATTCGGCGAGTGTTCTGCCTTCGCCGGAATCGCTTTCCATCACGCAGCCAGTTACCAAGCGGTCGTGAGAGGGAGACTGCAGCAACGATAACCGGAAGGATATTAAGCAGGCTGCTTCGGATCCCCACAGAGGACCCACTCTAGTCATCCCGCCACTAGAAAACGTTCATCTCCTTGAGCAGGTGATGGGCTTCACCGACTTTCTCCGTCACCCACAGCACGTACCGGATATCCACCGCGATCGAGCGGCTGTAGGACTCGCTCCACGCGTAGTCGTTGATCGTCGCTTCGAACGCGCGGTCAAAATTCACGCCGACTAACTGCCCGCGCGCGTCAAGCACCGGACTGCCAGAATTTCCACCGGTGGTGTCCATGTTGTACAGGATCGCCACAGGGACATCATTCAATTTGGCATTTCTGTAGCGGCCAAAGTCCTTCTGTTTGTAAAGATCTCGAGCCTTCTGAGGAGTGGCGTACGGATATTCATCCGTGGTCTTCTCAATGACGCCGGTCAGAGTGGTGATGGGTTTGTAGTAGGTTGCGTCGGCCGGTGAGTACCCCCTGATGTAGCCAAACGTCAAGCGAAGCGTGCTGTTGGCATCAGGAATGAAACTTGTCTTCTCGAACTGCTGCTTTGCATCTACGAGTAATGCCGACAGTTTCGATAGCGCTCCATCTCGCCGCTGGCGAGTCTCGCGGAGCTTAAGGTACACCGGATACAAAGCCTTGGCGAGTTGAACGAAGGGATCACTCATCTGTTCAACCTGCTCCGGCTTCCCGCCAAATGCATCCAATAGGAATTTCTCGTCATTGAGCTTTGACTGGGCGTATGCAGTCTGAATGAACCGGTCGATTGCCAGCTCCGCATCTCCTCCTTTCAGGATGTCATCAAGAGCAGCGATGCGCTGACTCGGGGGAAGCTTTATCGCTTGCATCAGCAGGTTTTTCAGAAACGCCTTGTCCGTGGGCTCATAGTAGCTCTGGAGCGAACGCTGCAAGCCGCGCTTCGTGTTTTCGAGGTTCCTCTCGGTGTAGCTCGAGAGGCGTTCAAGGTCGGGTTTCTGGAGTTCCAGCGCCGACTCATAGACAGTGAACCCGTAACTCAACATCATCGAACTCCCGCGGAGGTAGTCGAGCACCATTTCTGAGGCAGCCTGTGATGACATTTCCTGATAGATTGCGCCGATTTCCTCCAGCACGGTTCTATATAGTGCCTTTCGGCTTGGATCAGCATCGATGAATCTCTGCAGACCATTTTCTTCTTCTGCTCTCCTATCGACAAGGCGCAATCGTTTCATACCAAGGAGCTTCCCGCGGTAGTTCTTCATGGTATTGGCGAGGCCCTTGATGCGTGCATCATGCTTCAGGGCGATCGCCCGATCATTCTTCCCCATTTCTTCCATCGTGGCAATCTGCCAATCGTACAGGTCTACAACAAATGGCATCCTGTACTGTTCTTCATAGGCAAGATAATGGGAGGTGCGGTGGCGATAGGTACGGCCGGGGTAGCCGAGAATGAACACGAAGTCCCCTTCGTCAACTCCGGCTGGATTCACCTTGAGGAATTTCCTTGGGTGATAGGGTACGTTGTCCGGTGAATAGTCAGCCGGTGATCCGTCCGGTGCAACATATGCACGGAAGAACGAGAAGTCACCAGTGTGCCGGGGCCAAACCCAGTTGTCGTTCTCCCCACCGAATTCTCCGATGGACCGAGGCGGCACGTAGACGAGCCGTACATCTCTCAGATATGTGTACACGAACAGGACGTACGTCTTGCCGGCAAACATCTCCGCGACCACAGCACGCTTGCCAGGATTCTGCTTCTCCGTCTCGTCGATAATTTCACGCATCTTCCGGTCGATCGCCTTCGAGCGCTCGGCTAATTCCATCCTGTCATGCACCGCGCTGAGTACCTCTTTCGACACATCGCGGTACGACTCTGTGATTCGGGCTGTTTGACCTTTTGCCGGAATCTCCTCCGATCTATTCCAGGCGATGAAACCGTTTGTGAGATAGTCCTTTTCCGGTGTGCTCACGGCCTGGACGAAACCAAACGCACAGTGATGATTGGTGAGAATCAGTCCGTCCTTCGATACGAATGAACCCGTGCAGCCGCCCAGCTGAACAATCCCATCGATGAGACTAATCCCGTTGGGATTGTAAACCTCATTTGGATCGATCTTGAGACCTTTGGCGCGAAGGTTAAGCTTTCGGATCTCGCTGATGGGATACATTCCCTCATCAGCAAGGGAGAGGTTAAGGAGCACAATGGCTGCGCACGAAAGAAGCGTAAGGCGTTTCATGGTAGTTGAACCTCCATACGATTTGACGAAAAGCGTACGAAAGTTTATTCAATTTTTGCCGAAAAGCCAACTTTGCAGCAAAGAGTCTGTAAAACGAAGATGGGAGACGTGAGACGGACTGGCAAGCGGCTAGGTCGGGTCCGCTCCGCCGGATGGCGGCTTGACCTCTGCGGTGAGCTAGTGGCGTGAAACAAAGACCTTCACATCTCCAAAATCCATTTCAAGCCGATGTTCTCTGGAAGCCGCGCCACCATCTGCAGGAGCCATCGGCTCTGGAAGTCTGAGGACGCGTTCACCGCGGTCAGATGCCACAATCATTACTGCACCACGGGTTGCGCGAATGTTGTCGGGCCTGGAGCTCCAGAGGCGAGCCCCGGCTTTCACGGCAAGCCACCGGAGTATTTCAACGGGGAGGGGTCCCGTTCCTGCATAGAACGACGTGTATCCATCATGTTGCTTCCATGCGAACGCAGTCTCGTTCCTGTCGCTCCAACGACCCAGCGCATGAACAGATGCATCACCGCTGATTACCGCGAATCGCGGGAAATGCTCCTTCTTAACCCCGTATGACTTGAAGAACTTAAGCTCCGGCTCCGCAATCTTACACTCAATCATCATAGGCCCGGGTTCGTCCATCCGCCGAAACGCGAAGCCCGTGAGTTCCTCCATTTGCGTCTGACTGAGCCGCTCCGGTGTAACATATCCGGGCGCATAGTACCAAACGACCGTCGCGCCGCTTCCCCTCAGAAGCCCTCTGAGCGCCTGCGCTTCGTCTGCGGTGAGGTGAAAGAGATTGGGCATGAACAGGAGCTTGTAGCGCAAGAGATCTTGTCGAGTTAAATCGGACCGGTACAGAAAATCCATCGGTGCACCGATGCGGTGGAAAGTGCGTGCCTGTGAATTCACGAGCCAGTGGTTGAAAAAATCTGTGATGGAGATGCCATAGCCCCTCCATGGCTCTTCCGCCTTCCAGTGCTGTGTGGCGATGAAAGATTTCACGTCGTACACGGCGGCAATCTCTGCTACCGACTGGATGTCAAGCTTCGATCGACTTTGCTGGCCAAGCTCTGCCCACCTGCGGATTTCCTTGATCATCGGTGGGTCGTCATACCACCCTTTGTTTGCTCTGAAGGTGGGAAGATGGCCGAATTCAAAAAGCCAGCCGCCGCCGCCGTTGGCGAAAACCTGAGCAAGGTCTCGTCCGAGAATGCGAAGCGTGCCTTCCACCGTACTGAATCCTGATCCTCCTTCGGTCGTTTTCTCCGGTTCGAGGTATGTGGTCGGATCGATCTCGGAGATGAAAAGCTTGTTGTGTCGTCGGAGAGACTCAAGCAGGACACGGTATCCGCCGTCGCCGCCCACACCGCGTGCGCGCCCGAGCCAATTCCCCGCGTCGTCGATGACATCACTTTCCCACCGAGGATTGCCCGGCACGTTGCTGTGCTGGTACGTGTACGGAGAAGCAAGATAGTCGAGATCCTTACAGGCTAGCACCCTCTCCGGCATCAGATAGCCTGCTTCCTGAATGCAGACGTTTTCCATGACATAAGCGAAGAATGTTCCACAAACGATTCGCCGCTTTGTTTCCTCCTTGACGACGCGCGCGAACTGGACGACGGTATTTGCCGTATTCTCATGGTACTTCCGGTAGAATTCCATAACATTGCGCTCTTTCTCGGGGTCCCGGAGTAAACCGCCGGTCGTCCGCATTCTCGCTTCAGCGGTCGGAACAGGACCGACCACGCGCTGCATCGGAGCGCTGTAGTCAGGCAAATAGCGCGAGCCGATGTAGTGCCACTCGGCGGTCATCGCGCCGACAATGTGGTAGCCGATCATCCTGCTTCTCAACGGAGACTGCTCCATGTGCCGAAGGAAGTCTCTGAGCACCTCCCCCATTTCCTTCTTCCACACGTCCGATGCGAGCGATGGGTGGTATGCGTCGAACACACAGTTCCAGTCAAACCCGCTGTCGATCTTCATCGGTCCCATCTTGTATTGGGTCTTGTCGACGGGGAGACCGTACTGAACGAGCTCGTCGGGATGTGCGTCTTTCCACCAGGTGGGGGCATACAGATGAAGTCGGGGGAGGAAGAAAGCGTCCGGTACGATGGAGAGAAGCTTGGCAAAGTATCGATCAACGGGATTCCAATCGTATGTGCCCGGGCTTATCCATCCGTTCTCCAGGCTGAGCAACGGGTGGAAGAACCTGATGCCGGACTCCCTGAAGCCTTTGATGGCGTCGGTGAGCCCTGAGCTTCCGGCGAAAAGCGGATACTCTTCTTTTCCGTTCACGAAGAAGCGCGGTCCGCCACGCTCGATGCGGACCGCTGAAGTTGCCGGTGGCTCCGATCGAAGCCGTTCGATCTGATTGAGAATACCCTCGTCGTCGATCTGCAGGTCAAGATATTCGAATGAGGGTCGAAGAAAAGGAACGGTTGCGGTTCCTGCAGCCAAGCTGAAGAGTCTAAGCGCGTCGCGTCGATTCATAGGTCTCCTACGGTGGCTTCTTCCGAAGGATCAGGGTAAAACAAACGAATCCTTCGGAAGGTCTCAAGAATAGGTTGGGGGGGAGTTCCCACTCCCGACCTACAAGGCATAAGGTTATCTCCTACTTCTCCTGTACTCCGATAATTGCCTCAAACTTTGGATTGCCCTTGAGCCTCGCGAGATCCGTATCTCCTATCGCTTGAGACCGCAGCTTCGGATTGAGAGTTACAGCCTTCTCCAGGGCATTGAGTGCGTCGGTTTCCCTTCCGGCGGCAAGGTAGATGACAGCGAGGTCGTAGAGTACTTCCGGATTGTCCGGGCCAATCTTTGCAGCGCGTTCGATGTGAGGGACCGCCTCCTTTGCCTTCTTCTGTGTGAACAGCGTCCATCCTTCATTCCACGCGTAGTTCATCTGGGCGAAGTCCAGCAGGCGGCCAAGCTCCTGGAACGGCTCGGCGTGATCATCTACCCGAACGTCAATGGCGCGGTCTGTATAGCCACCGTAGCCGGCTCCTTTCTTGACCATGAGCATCGCGGCGGACTGTTTTCCACGCGAGTCTCCACCCCTGCTGTCACCTGCCACAAGGGCGGCGTAGAGTCTGCCTGAAAGTGTTCCTCCGGTTTCCAGAAATGCCTGCTCCATTGCCACAACCACAGCCTCACCGGCAAGGATGTTCCCCTGGATCGCATAGTTCGGACCGCTACGGCCGCCAGCCCAGGCGATGCAGTTCTTGCCCGTGTATGTGCTTGATTTCCCATCTGCAGCAACGATTCCGACTTGCCGACGGTCTGGATCATCATCGTTCCGCAGAAGGATTCGGATAGCCTCGTCCGGACTCGCGCCTTTTTCCAGCAGCTCAAGTCCCCGCCAGCCGAAGGAGGTGTTTGCGAACGACTGAGTGGCAACTGCACCGATGTCTGCCCTTGCCCAAGGGACGACGCTCCCCACTGCGAAAAAGCGGGAGGCGACTGCAATACCAAGCTCTCCCGTCACTGAATCGCGGGCAACAATGGAGAGCGTTGAGACAGCACTGAACTCTGCGGTTTTTTGAGCGAGAACGCTGCTGTACGTCATTCCCGCGACGAGGAAGCCAATGATCAGTGAAGTGAAGACTTGCCCGGCGGTCGAGACGAAACGACTGCGCATTGTTACACTCCGAACATAGTAGATGAAGGAAATGTGTTGACGATGACAACGCAGAACTTCGTCATACTCAGATCACCACATCTGCGGATCATGCTAGAAGTCACCTCTGAAATAGAAAGTCATTCCGTCGGATTTTAAGACGGAATCCAGAGCTAGGCCCTGTCTCGATGCACTCTTAATTATCCGAGGGGGCATCACAAGGTGTTTTCGAGATAGGTTCTAGAGAACCTGTTCATGCAAAACCAGGTCTGCGATCTTTCTCGCGATCTCAATGGGGTTTCCCTCGTTACGGTTGGTGAGAATGATGACGGTCAATCCCTGTTGCGGATGGCGAAGGATGGCGTTGCGGAACCCGCGCGTTGATCCACTGTGAAAGTACGAACGAACCCCCTGATCCTCAACGATATTCCAGCCAAAGCCATAGCTCGTTCTTGTGCCGTCGTTGAGAACACCCGGAGCAAGCGCCTGTTCCAACATCGAGGCCTGAATGAGCTTGTCGGTATAAAGTGCTTGATCCCACTTGTAGAGATCTTCGACCGAGGAATAGATGCCACCATCTCCCAACACGGCGCTCGTCACGCTCTGATCGGTGCAGAGAAATCCGGTATCTGAACGGGAATAGCCGTAAGCACGATTTGCCACCGATGAGATTCCCTTTTCGTATGCAACGGTGTTGTTCATGCCGAGCGGGCTGAAGATGTTCGCTCTGAGGAACTGGGCAAAAGACTGCTTCGATACAGTTTCAACGACGAGGGCCAGAAGAGCATAGCCGGAATTGCTGTACCGGTACTGTGACCCTGCGGAGAAGTAGGTGGAGTCGATTCTCTGCAGCAGGGAGAGCACATCCCGATCGAGCACTTGTACCGTTTGACTGTCAGGGATGAGTGATTCATAGTCGACGATGCCGGAGGTATGGTTCAGCAGGTGGCGGAGCCTGACATCGCGCAAATATCCCGGGGTTCCAGGCAACACGTCCGACAAGTGACTGTCGAGCGACAGCTTGCCCCGGTCGGCAAGAATCATCACGGCCATCGCAGTGAACTGTTTGGTCACCGAGGCGAGCCGGAAGTTCGTAGCCGTTGTCACCGGGATCTGTTCCTCAAGATTAGCGAAGCCATACACGCTGCTGTAGAGAACCTTCCCGTTCCGGATCACAGAAACGCTCGCGCCGGGAGTGTCCGGCCCGGCATAATCCTTGAACAGCCCGTCGATGGTGGGAGGAAGTTTCTCAATCCTCGCTGTAGGCGCGCAGGAGAGGAGTGCAACAGCACAGATGGTAGCAACGAATCTCAATGTCATGGGATGATGTACCTGGTGGAAGTCCGACGTCTGGCCACGATACCTTCCGAAGGTTCACCGAGCAGCTTTGAGACCTTCGGAAGGTTTTTGCCAGAAGTCGGACTTCTTTCTTGTTGGCTCACTTCGCCCGTTTTGGATAGGGTGCGCGCCCCACTTTCTTCGGAGGATTCTTTTCAAGTAGCGTGAGCGCCTCTGTTACTGCGCGCTCAAGTTGTGGATCTCCACCTTTTACGGTGAACTTTGGAAGTTGTTCGACTTCGATATCGGGGGCGACGCCCTCGTTCTCGACTTCCCAGTTGCCCTGCTTGTTGTAGAAAGCCACACGTGGTGCGGTTACTCTTCCACCATCAATCAAAACGGGGTAATCGTAGACCCCTACAAGCCCACCCCAGGTCCGAGTACCAACCAGCGGACCGATCTTCCTATCGCGGAAGTAGTACGGCAGCGCGTCGCCGCCCGAGCCAGCATGTTCGTTGATGATCATGACCTTCGGGCCGTTGATAGCGGCCGTTGGAGTCTGGAAGTCCTTGCCGTCCCGGGTGGCCCAGAAGTTGAGCAGCGGCCGGTTCATCATATCTACCATGTAGTCTGCTGCGGAGCCGCCACCGTTGAATCGCTCGTCAATGACTGCTCCCTGCTTTTGCATCTGCATATAATAGTAGCGGTTGAAGTTCGTGTAGCCGGCACCTGCGGTATTGGGGAGATACACGTAAGCGAGGCGACCCTTTGAGAGTTCGTCTACTCTTCGCCGGTTACTCTCGATCCAGTCGCGCTGTCGAAGTCCACTCTCGCTTTGAACCGGGACGACGGTGACTTTCCTCGCGCCCTGCTCACTCGGCTTGCTGTTCACGAGCAGAACGGTCTGCTTGTCGGCTGTCCCTTCGAAGAGGCTGTAGATGGCCGTTGGCGCGCGCAGAGGACTTCCATTTACTGCGAGGATGTACTCACCAACGGCAACGTTGCTCCCCGGCTCGGTCAACGGCGCGCGCAGATCTGGGTTCCAATTCTCGCCGGTATAGATCTTTGCGATCTTATAGTATGCTCCATCGATAACGTAA
>VGWB01000118.1 GCA_016873755.1 Ignavibacteria bacterium
CTTCACGTCGTCCAGATGGACGGCTGGGAGCGGTCGATGTTATTCGATCAGACCGGTCTCCGTTGGATCAATCCCTCACCGAGCATCCGAACACTGCACACAGCAGTTGTCTATCCGGGAACCTGCCTCCTCGAAGGGACCTCCGTGTCGGAAGGACGAGGGACCGACCGACCGTTCGAATATCTCGGCGCCCCGTGGATCTCAGGTGGCCTCCTTGCGAAGCGGTTGAACGTCCAGCGCCTGCCCGGCGTGCGTTTCCAGGCGATCCGGTTCGTTCCACGAGGATCGCGCCTTCTGACAACAGAACCGAAGTATGAAGGACAAGTTTGCGGCGGGATATTCGTCAGAGTCACGCATCGCAAACGCTTTGAGCCGGTGCGAACAGCGCTCTTCATATTCTCAACGCTACAGGAGTTGTATCCGCAGCAGTTCCGTATTCGATCGAGACGGTTCGACGAGCTGGCCGGGACTCGACAGATCAGAAAGGGCATTCTCGATGGAACACATCCGGATCGGATGATCTCGTCCTGGCAGACATCGCTTCACCAGTTTGCGGCGTTGAGGAGGCGCTACCTCCTGTATCGATAATTCGACAATGATGGTTCTTCACTATCAACCCACCTTTATGACGGTGGTCGTATGAAAAGGAAACATCGGCATCTGTTCATCATCGGCCTTGTCCTCCCGCTGCTTGCGCTGGCACAGGAACAGGGGGTTCGCACCGGTGCGGACCTTCTCCTCACGAAACACTTCGATCTCATCAAAGGGAAGAAGCTCGGCCTCGTTCTGAACCATACGGCGATCCTGTCCGACGGACAACACCTTGTGGACGCGCTGCACAAGGCGAAGAATGTGAAGGTTGTCGCTCTCTTCGGACCAGAACATGGCGTCCGGGGGGATACAACGGGCCCGGTTGAAAGCAGCGTCGATCCAAAGACAGGTATTCCGATACACTCGCTGTACAGCGCGACGAACAAGCCCACCGCGCAGATGTTGAGGGGAATAGACGTTCTGATCTACGACATACAGGATGTGGGAGCGCGATTCTACACCTACATTTCGACGCTCGGTCATATCATGGAGGCAGCCGCCGAGCAGGGCATTCGTGTCATCGTGCTAGACCGGCCGAACCCGATCGGCGGGCTGTACGTCGATGGCCCTGTCAGGGACGACACCCTGAAATCATTCGTGGCCTTCGCGAAGATCCCGATCGCGTATGGCATGACGATCGGTGAACTTGCTCAGATGTACAATGGCGAGGGATGGCTTGAACCTAGTGTGAAAGCAGATCTTCACGTCGTCAAAATGGAGAATTGGAAGCGATCGATGTGGTATGACCAGACTCAATTGCCCTGGATTAGGCCCTCCCCAAACATGCCGACGCTTGCCACAGCCACTGTCTATACGGGAACGTGCTTGTTCGAGGGCGTCAACATTTCGGAGGGTCGAGGGACGAAACGACCGTTTGAATACATCGGCGCACCATGGATCGATGCTGTCCGCGTCATACAACTGCTGGCGAAAGAACCGCTTCACGGGGTGAAGTTCAGACCCATACAGTTCACCCCAACTCAAGCACCACAAAATGCCCGACCGCCGAAATACAAGGGGGAGCTCTGCAAAGGGATTTTCGTCATCGTCAAGGACAGGACAGTGTTTGAAGCGGTGAAAACCGGGATCTACCTCCTCTGGGCAATCAAGAAAATCCATCCAGAGAAGATGCAGTGGCGGCTCCCCGGTTTCGATCGACTGAGCGGAACATCGAGCGTGAGAACGATGTTAGATACGGGGAAGACTCCGGAAGAGATCTTCTCTGCGTGGAAAGCAGATCTTGAGCGATTCAAGTCGATTCGCCAGCGATACCTGTTGTACCCGCGATAGAGTCCAAAGATTCCGAGTGAGGACGTGGCTGTCCATTCGCTCGCGTGTACTCTTCCGTTTCCCTTCGTTGTTATTCTTGAGGAATAATCATGCCTTGGAGTGAGAGTACCCCTACGAAGACGCGAGTTATCACCATCATCCTCGTACTCGGATTGTTTGCCGGCGGTGTTGCTGCATTCATTGATACCGGCGGTCCGGAAGCCGTCGAGCCGGGCAAGACCTCGGTGCGTTGGTTCGCCTTCGACGAGGGATTCAGCCTCGCGAAGCAGACCAACAGGAAGCTCCTGATCGACGTGTACACAGATTGGTGCAGCTGGTGTAAGAAGATGGACAAGGAAGTGTATACTGACCCGCGAGTTCAGGAAGTGCTCCAGGCCCGCTTTGTGCCTGTCAAGCTTGATGCCGAGTCATCGAGAGAGTTGACGTTGAACAACAGAACGCTCAGCGAAAGTCGCCTGGCTCAAGAGATGGGAGTGACAGGGTATCCGACCACTGTGTTCTTCGATTCCAATGTTCAGTTTATCACAAAGGTGGCCGGGTACGTCGAGAGTGCCCAATTCGCAAGAATTCTCCGTTTCATCGGCGAGGATCATTACAGGTCCAAGACGTTCGAAGAATTCCTCTCCATAGAAGACGCTTCGGACTCCCAATGAAGATAAGCAGCTCTTCGTCCAGTCGAAGCGCGCCAAATTCCGCGATATCCCCTCACTGGCTCAGTTCATGGCTGCTTTAGAGCTGAGTTCATTGCAAAGAATTCCTTCTTCCTCCACTCCTTGAATGCTCAACCCGTTGATGAAGCGTCAATCCATCGATCCGGTGAGATCCTGGGTTGGCCGATGGTTTTGGCTGGGTCTTCTCTTGACTAAGCGACGAGTTAGGGATATATTTGCAGCAAAAGTCCAGATCGCGCCGTTCACGTAATGCGATCTCGTAAACGAGGGTAGGAGACGCGGGTTCGAAGTGGCCAACTGCGCATTGAGGCTAGCCACACCGCGTTCTGTTGCAGAAAGTCCCCTACGACAGATTCTCTCGACCTGGCATCATGCTGGGCATGCCAAGACTGTGCCGGGTCCTCGTCGTCACACCTTAGACCATCGTGAATCATGGCATGGAGGAACAGCGTATGAAGGGAATTCCCATCATGCTCCTAAGCGCGCTTAGCCTGCTGACTATCCTTATCATTTCTTCACCCAGCAGTGCAATCGCGCAGGTACCAACGTGTCACATCACGGGAAGGATTCTCGATGACGAGAGTAATCCTGTACCATTCGCTGCGGTCATGCTCAAAGAGACCAAAACTGGCCTCACTCGGGGGACATCCGCGTCGGACAGTGGCGATTTCCGCTTCGACGTTGCAGTGCCCGGGAAGTATATCATCACAGTTCACCGTGCTGGCTTCAAGCCGCAGTCGCGTGATCTGGAAGTCGTCAACGGACAGACCACGTCTGTTACTTTCACGATTGCTCCGAACGACGTCGAGGAGGAGCCGGTGGAACTCATCCTGCCCAGTGCCCGAGCACGAACTGAGCTGGACACCCAGAACCTTCGATGGTACTCTTTTGACGAGGGAATTTCACTCGCACAACAGACAAACAGGAAGCTGCTCGTTCATGTTTACACCGACTGGTGCGGGTGGTGCAAGAAGATGGACAAGGAGGTATTCACCAATCCGGAGGTCAAGAGTGTGCTCCGATCGTACTTCGTCGCCGCAAAGCTCAATGCGGAATCGCCCCGAGAGCTGACGGTCAAAGGTAGGCGCCTCAGCGAGCTGGCGATCGCGAAGGAAATGGGTGTCAGCAGCTACCCAACGACGGTCTTCCTTTACCCGAACGCCGAGCCACTCACGAAAGTGAGGGGGTATATAGAGAGTCAATACTTTGCGAAGATGCTTCGGGACATCGGACAAAATCGGTAACGAGAATCGCGCCCGCGCACCAGAGCTTCCGCGAGGGCCTCTGCCAACTCGCCATGACCATCAGCGGTTTCTCTTTCATTCGCAACGGCGTCACGTACGATTATCCATTCCGCGAGTCGATCCTCTCCGTCTTACCGATTTGCGATGAGTTCGTCGTCGCCGTAGGCGAATCCGACGACGATACCCTGCACCGCATCGAGGCTCTCGGTTCCCCCAAGATCAAGATCATCGAGACGGTGTGGGATGAGTCACTGCGCGAGGGAGGCTATGTCCTCGCCGAGCAGACGAACATCGCGCTTGATCGTGTGAGCGGGGATTGGGCCTTCTACATCCAAGCCGACGAGGTGGTCCACGAAAGAGACCTTCCCGTGATCCACGAGGGCGTCGAGCAAGTCAACGGTGACGGGCGTGTCGAGGGTCTTCTCTTCAGCTACAAACATTTTTATGGGAGCTACGACTACGTCGGTACGTCGCGCCGATGGTATCGGCACGAGATCCGCCTGGTTCGAACGCGCATCGGCGTCAAGTCATGGGGGGACGCGCAAGGATTCCGGATAAGGGGACGGAAGCTTCGAGTCAAGCCGATCGACGCAGCAATCTACCATTACGGTTGGGTGAAGCCACCAGAGATCCAGATGGCGAAGCAGCGGAGCTTCAACCGGCTCTGGCACTCCGACCGCTGGGTCGAGCGGAAACTCGGGCTCAACTCTTCGTACGACTACCACGGGGGTACGCATTTGGAGAGGTTCAAGGGTACCCATCCCGCTGTAATGCAGGAGCGGATTCGCTCAGCAGATTGGCCATTTGAATACGATCCATCGAAAGTGCGGCTGCCCGTCAAGGATGCCATCCTAGAGTGGATCGAAGCAAAGAGTGGAATTCGACTCGGGGAGTACAGAAACTACGAATTGATTTGAGCGCCAGCCTCCTCACCCTCCTTTCCCTTGCCGACCGGCTTTCTGACCTCTTGACGCCGGTCGCTCGCGGCGTGAGCCGCGAACAGCAACCCTGTCACAAACCACCACCCAAGACAGTTGATGAACGTCCCGTAGTAGTTCTGAAATAGGCTCCCCACGAGAAAGCCGAAAACTGCAAACGTGGACCCGAGCGTGATCGCGCGAAGCTTCTCATCCTGAATCCCACGCGACGCTCGAAACCCCGCAGTGAGAGTGATCCCCCAGATCGCGACGAAGGCGACGAGTCCGGGATAACCGGAGGAGACGAGCACCGAGAGATAATCACTGTGGGGATGGACGATGGTATCATAGTAGCCTTCCACTCGGTAGCGCTCGAACACGTGATCCCAGTTGTCCTCGCCTACTCCGGTCAAGGGATAATCCTCAGAAATGCGGATTGCCGTCTTCCACAGGTTCAGGCGAGTTTCGTTCTGAGAAAGGTCGACGACTGATGCAGCACGGAAGCGCAGAGCTGGAACCGTCAGAACACCGACCAGGAGCAGGGCGAGCAGCGAGGCAGTCACGATCATCCCCGTCCTTTTGCCGCGGGTAAAGGCGAAAAGCGGAATGGCAGCGGCAAAGGACAACCAGATGCTCCGTGCGAACGTGCCGACGACGGCCAGAAAGCTCACGAGCGCCGTCGCTCCGAAGAGCCATCGTTTCTTGCTCTTCAACTCAACCAAGAGCGCGGTAGAGAGGAAAAACACCGTCATCGCCAGCGCGGCAAATGTGAGATAGAACCCGTAGAAGCCAACCGCTCTGTAGAAACCCCATCCTATCGGATCGAGTTGCACATTGCGATAGAACTCCACTCCGCCGACCGTTTGCCACACCCCATACACCATCGCAAACGCTGAAGAGATGAGGAAAGCCACTGTGAGATGAAAAAGCCTTTGAGAGCTTTCCGAGGTCCAATACAGCAACACCATGATAAGAATGGGCCATTCGTTGTCGAGTACGGCTGCGAGACTGTGTGCTGGCCGTTCAGAAAGTGAGGCGGAGAGGATATTCCAGAGCAGGTAGGCAGATATCGGTACGAACACCACATGCCATCGCACTTGCCAACGCCGGTTGATCAGTCCCTCAAGCAACCAGCCAAGGAACGACAAGCCGATGCCGAATTGGGCGGGGACGTGTGAAATGGGCAGGCCTATGGCGAAGAGGAAAAAACCTGTGATAACAATTCTTTGCGGAAGGAGAACGGGCTTGTTCATAGTCAGGAGCTCACTGGCAAAACAGGTTGCGGCACAAACCTCTGAACAAACTCATCGATTTTCTGAAGCATCATTGCCGTGGGAATTCTCGAGGCAGCTTGGCCTTCTGGTGCGATCACAAGCTCGTAAGGAACCTGGTATGGCAGCCATTCATTCATCCCCTGGACGGTCGTAAAGAAACCCAAAACAGGAACCCCCGCTGCCGAAGCGAAGTGGACGATTGCAGTATCGGGAGTGAGCACACCGAGCGCGCCGTCGACGACCGAGGCGATTTCGAGAAGCGAAGCACTCCCGTCGCCCGGATACGCGAGACACTCGCCGAAATCGCTCTCTTCCCGAACGACCGATTCCATCTCACGGTCGCCTGGAGCGTGAATCACCACGGTCTTGAAACCCTGTTGAGTCGAAAGATGCTTCGCGACAACTTTGGCCTGCTCCACCGATATCCTGCGCTCCTCATCGGTAGCAGACACGTTGAAAACGACGTATGGTGAGGAACCCGGGGAGATATCAGATCGGCGCCGAAGTTGACGTTTGCGGAGAAAGAGATCAACCCCCTGCCTTGAACTCTGATCAATGAATATCTCGAATTTGAGGTCCGATGACTGAATCTCGGTGCCGAAGACCTCTTTGACGTACGCCGCCAAGGACTCAACCATGTGAACCGAAAACCGCGGAAGCTTCACAAGCCGGTCGAAATAGAATCGATAGCGCTCGTCCGCGTGTCCGTACTTCAGTGCAGATGGCGCCGCCAGGCGCGCGAGCATGGCAACGGTTGTCGTTCGATTGAACACGAAACTCAGCACGACGTCGTACCCCTCGCGCCTTGCACGTCGAGCCTCCGCGAAAAGACGGAAGGGGTTTGGATATGCAATATAGATCGCATCGACATAGGGATTGTGTCGAATAATCTGCACATTTGATCGACTCGCAAAGACTCCAAGATGAAGGTCCGGGTGCAGGCGCTTGAGGGCACGAAAGACCGGAGTGCTCACGATCATGTCCCCTATGCGATCGTGCCGGAGGATAAGGAGCTTGCGAACGCGTGAAAGCTCGATTGTTCCATCAATTGGCCGCTTCCGCAGAACGATCCGGAAGACGGGATACACAAAGGCGTTCCGCACCGCGTGCTCCAGGAACTGAAGGAATGGCTTCATGAGGCCCTGCCATCCCCGGTGAGAACGCGAGCTCGGCCAGCGTCGATCTTCGCGATCAGGCGGCTCACTGCCTCGAAGACTCGATCTGCCGGGATTGTCTTCAGGTCGTCGACATCGGTGACGATCGTCTCGGACGGAGAGCCGTAAGGCTCCCAGATTCGGAGGTCTTTATTCGACTGGACGTAAAGGACGACAGACGGTATGTGAAATGCCGCTGCGAGATGAACTGCGGAGGTGTCCGGCGTGACGAGAATGCCGATGAGCTGCACAAGCGCGGCGAACTGGTCAAACGAATCGGTTCTCGGTGAGAGAACCACTCTCTTGAAGGACTCTGCAATATTCTCCGCCTGTTCTTTGTCCCTAGGCTGGTACAGGACGAGGATCGGCAACTCCGGGAACTGCCCCAGGAGCCTCTGAATCAATGCGCGGAAGTTCTGGATTCCCCAGAAGCGAACCCCGCCCGCCGGTGAGACATTCAATCCAATGACAAAGCGGTCACGCAGGTCGCGCTGCTGGAAAAACGTCTGCGCGAATCGCCGGGAATCCGCCGCGGGAACGTAGCGCACTTCGAGTTTCTCTTTCTCCGGACTGATTCCGAACACCGTCAGCAGCACGGCGAGCCGATCCACGATGTGCGTCTCTTTTCTCGACAACAAAGGCACCGCAACGTCGTAGGCATATTCGTTCTGCTTGCTCAAGCCGACGTTCCAACGGCCCCCTGCGAGTGCACAAATTAAGGTTGAGGTTGTTGACGGGTTGTCCATGAGATCAATGACGAAGTCATACTGCTCGCGACGAATCGATCGGATCAGCCGCAACGCGCTCGCCGCGCTCTTCCGGTAGACCCAGCGTTTCCGCACAAGGGGCTCGTGGGCAAGCACGAAGTGATTGTTAGAGCTGAGCAGAAAGTCCACGACTGCGGCCGGGTAGCGACTCTTCAAGGCATAGATCAGGGGAGTAGAGATGAGAACGTCGCCGATGCGATCCTGTCTGACAAAGAGGATCTTCACGGAATTGAAGTCGAGGCCGGGAGGGACGGACTTTCCTCGCTTGATGATGAGGCCGAGGAGACGCAGCAGCACGCGCCGAAATGCGATTTCGATGGACTTCAGGACATCCATTCAGGGCAATCTCTCTTGTTCCCTTCCTTCGTCGGAGAACTGCAGCGAATACAACTTCTTGTAGATACCGGAATCGTTGCGCAGCAGTTGTTCGTGCGTCCCCTCCTCTACTATGACACCTCCGTCAAGAACAAAGATCCGGTCGCAGCGATACACCGTCGAAAGCCGGTGGGCAATAATGAAGGAGGTTCGTCCAAGCATCAGCCGATCGAGGGCCTCCTGTACCATCAGCTCGGACTCGCTGTCCAGGGCAGAGGTGGCCTCATCAAGAAGGAGGATTCTCGGATCGCGCAGAATTGCCCGTGCGATAGCCAACCGTTGACGTTGGCCACCGGAGAGCTGCACGCCTCGCTCACCGATTTCTGTCTGATACCCATTATCGAGCCGCTCGATGAAACCGTGGGCGTTCGCCATGGCCGCAGCGTTGAGAATCTCCTGCTCCGTCGCGTCCAGCCTCCCGTAGCGGATATTCTCCAGGATCGTGCCTGCGAAGAGAACGACCTCCTGCGGAACGACGCCGATCTGTGCCCGTAGGTCGGTCAGGCTCATTGATCGGACGTCACTCCCATCAATGACGATGCTCCCGTCTGTCACTTCGTAGAACCGAGGAATGAGATTGATGAGAGTTGTCTTCCCGCTCCCACTTGGCCCGACAAGCGCGATCTTCTCACCGGGCTTCACCGTGAAACTCACGCCCCTCAGCGCAGGGACCTCAGCGTTATAGGAGAACCATACGTTACGGAACTCAACTTCCCCCCTTCCGATGACCGCCTTTGCGGGAGTCTCACTCAGCTTCTCCTTCTCAAGATCGAGCATCTCGAAGATCAATCCTGCAGAGACAAGGTTTTTTTGGATCCTGGCGATGTTCTCACCAAGCGCCTTCACCGGCTTTGCCAGGATATTGATGAGGATGAGGAAGAAGATCATTGACTTCATGGTCATATCGCCCTGCAGGAACAGGTAGCCTGTGAAGACGACCAGCAGTGATGCAACGAATGTGTTGAAGAACTCGTTTGTCGGACTGAGCAGCGCCATGGTGCGAACGATCTTCATCGAGTGACCATAGTTTTCGTTCACCCTCCGCCGGAACGAGCGCCGCTCGTACTCCTCGCGGGTGAACGATTTCACGACACGGATCGAAGAGATCTTCTCCTGAAGAAACGCCGAGATGTCCGCGAGGGTCTCGGTGAGGTCGCGGCTGTATGAACGAATGCGATCACCGAACTTCCGGGAAATGACGCCTGAGATCGCAAAAATGATCACGGTGAAAGCGGCCAGTTGCCAGTTCGAAAAGAAAAGCGCTGTCGCGTAGATGAGCGTGTACAGCAGGTTTTGCACGATCTCGACCAGCAGGTATAGCGACTGCTCCATGTTGTTGACGTCATTCGTGATACGGGACATCACCCTGCCGGTCTTCTGCTGATCGAAATACCGTACGGGGAGAAGCAGGACCGTGTCAAAGAGCTCAACCCTGAACTGCATCAATATCTTCTGCTGGGCGGAGCTCATTACATACTCTCGTATGTACACAAAGCACACCTTCACGAGGATGATGCCGAGCAGTGTCAGGGCAAAGGCGAGAATGAGCCGCATCGTCTCTGCACTCCCCTGAATCGAGATGGTTCGTATGAGATTGCCGGACACCTCGATTGGTATGGTGACGGCGATGCTCTGCCCCTCCTTGACTAGGTCCCCGATTTCCTTCAGCACTTCAAACAGTTGTGCGATGAGAAACGCCGAAGTCGTATCAGCAAGACTCATCACCGCGACGGAGACGAGCCCGGCAAGGATTCGCCATTTGTACTTCAGAAAGTATGTAAGAAGCCGTAGGAAGACTCTCATCTGATCACCACGCGCCACTCGGCGCGCACACACGGTCCCGGCTCGTGCCACGTGGAGTGGGTTCCGGAATCGACTTCCGATTGTCGTTCACGCCAGGCGCCCTCCCCATCCGAGCGCCGGCAGCTTGCTGAAAAAGGCGGCATCGACTGGAAGTCGACGCCTCCTTCGGAGCGAAACCCTTTGGGTTTCGTCCATTATCAAGCCGTCCGATTCATCGGACGGCGTGGAAAAGGAGTTCTTTGCCACCCTGTTAGGAAACATGGTGGAGAATGATGAAATCCGGATTGCCCCTGGACTTCGCCGGGCGAGCGGCTGCGTTCAGAGCATACCGTTCTTTGTCCTGAAAAGCACAACGATCGTACAAGGGACACTCGACGCACAGCGGATTTTGCGAACGGCAGACCTTGCGACCGAATCGAATCAGGTTCACGTGGAACGAGTACGCACGTCGCTGCGGCACGATCACCCGCATCTGCGCGTAAGTCTGCTCAGCCGTCTTACTTTTTGCCAAAGCCAGCCGGTTGCAAACGCGATGTATGTGGGTATCGACCGGAAAGACGTCCCGGCCCATCGAAAACACCAGGACACACGCCGCCGTCTTCAACCCGACACCCTTCATCGCTGTAAGATAGTGAATCACTTCTTCATTTGTTTTGGACTTCAGAAAACTCAAGTCGAAATCCCCCGCATCACGACGAACGATGTCGAGGATCTTCTTGATCCGCTGAGCCTTCTGGTTTTTCAGCCCCCCTACTTCAATGGTTTTGGCGATCTCCCTGGAGGGAGCACTGGCAACGTCTTCCCACCTGGGGTACCTCTTTCTCAGATTGACCCAGGCTCGATGGCTGTTCAGATCATTGGTGTTTTGCGACAGCAACGTCGCAATGAGCGTCTCCAGAGGCCTGGAACGCCGACCCGACAGAACCGGTTTTCCCAGATGCTCTTCGAGCAGATCTGCAATCTCAGTCGCCCTTTTCCGGAGCGAACGAGTCTCAGGGGGCTGGACGTCCTGAATCAAACTTGTGCGTTTGCGGGCTTTCATCGTTCTCCGATACAAGCTTCGCACTCACAGAGCGAACGGAGACTCTCCCAGGTATAGATCCCTGTGCGGTGTCCATCCGCCCAAGAAAGGCCCAGTGCGTAGGAGCCAACCGGCTCAGCGCCCGTAAGCTTGTACTTGCCGGGCAATTCCGGCTGAGGAACCGGTGCGTATGTCCTGAGCAACACCGTCTCTCCCTGACAGCTCGCGCACGGACAATTGTCACGCAGGGTCCTGAGTGAGATGACACCCCGGTGCCCATCATCCCAGCTCAGCGACAGTTGTTCAATCTTGGAGTTTTCATCGGAGACCAGTTTGATCTGTGTCGGCACCATAGGGATGTGGAGGAGTTAGATTCTGAGTGAGGATTCTTCCGAAAAGCAAAAAGGACAATCGGGCTTGATTGTCCTTCCCCTCGTCTTTCGGGTTAAGCTAGAGGCATGTTTCGTTTCGTGTGGACCGTACCGGGGTCGAACCGGTGACCTTCCCGTCACGACTTCATCGTGACGGGACGCTCTCCCTCTGATCAGCATGTCCACGTATCAAACGTTCAATGTATTTTCGACTCTTCCTCCTCTTGATTTGTCCTTCCCTCTTCATCGCAGCCGAACGAGTCTCAAACGACTCAACATACACTAGCTCCCAAGGCCTCCAACGTCTGGTATACTTGGACAGCCCCAGATTGTGCTCCACAAGACGCTGGGCCACATCATCCGTATGCCCTACGTAGAACCTCCCGGTCCTCCGGCTCCTCAGTATGTAAACGTAAAACATTCTGTGGACCGTACCGGGGTCGAACCGGTGACCTTCCCGTCACGACTTCATCGTGACGGGACGCTCTCCCTCTGATCAGCATGTCCACGTATCAAACGTTCAATGTATTTTCGACTCTTCCTCCTCTTGATTTGTCCTTCCCTCTTCATCGCAGCCGAACGAGTCTCAAACGACTCAACATACACTAGCTCCCAAGGCCTCCAACGTCTGGTATACTTGGACAGCCCCAGATTGTGCTCCACAAGACGCTGGGCCACATCATCCGTATGCCCTACGTAGAACCTCCCGGTCCTCCGGCTCCTCAGTATGTAAACGTAAAACATTCTGTGGACCGTACCGGGGTCGAACCGGTGACCT
>VGWB01000119.1 GCA_016873755.1 Ignavibacteria bacterium
GCACAACGAGCATTTCAGAAGCCCGCAGTTTGGCAAAAAATCCTCAGGGCAAGCAGCAAAACACCCCAGAATGACGAGGCATGCAATTGCGCCTTGCGATCGTTCAGACCAACCCCGTCTTTGGCGAAGTCGAATTGAATGTTCGCTCTGCGCTGAATCTGATGCGCAGCACCCCCGCCGATTTGTATGTTCTTCCTGAACTGTTCAACACCGGGTACAACTTCATCGACGGGGTGGAAGTATCCCGCCTAGCGGAAAGCACGTCGGGACCAACCTTTCAATCGGTTGCTGAGTTCGCGAGAGACCAAGCGTGTCATGTTGTGTACGGATTTGCTGAAAGTGCGGGTCGAATCTACAATTCTGCAGCGCTCGTGGGTCCAGGGGGGTTCATGGGGCTCTACCGCAAAGTCCATCTCTTTGATCGGGAGCACCTCTTCTTCACCCCCGGCGATCTCGGATTTCGTGTTTTCAACCTGCCGTTTGGCAACGTAGGGCTGATGATTTGCTTTGACTGGATCTACCCCGAGGCTGCCCGTACACTTGCCCTCAAAGGAGCTCACCTCATCGTGCACCCCTCTAATCTTGTCCTTCCATACTGTCCTGACGCGATGGTCACGCGATGCGTTGAGAACCGCGTGTTCGCTGCAACGGCAGATCGTGTGGGCCGCGAGGACAGGGGCGGCGTTGATTTGCGCTTCATTGGAAAGAGCGAAATCGTCTCGCCTCGGGGGGAAATTCTGGGTCGGCTGGGGGCAGATGAAGTGGGCATCTTGGTAATGGGCCTTGATCTTCATGAGGCAGATTTCAAGAAGCTCACCGGCTATAACGACTTGCTCGTTGACCGGCGACCCGAGCAGTATTCTGCCTGATGAGAGAGCGAAGGACCGGAGGGTTATTAAGGTGCACCGCGCGTTGAAGCCGTAACCGGGGATACTACTTCGTCTTGAGGATCCAATCCTCTGGCTTGAATTTTACAATCTCAATTTCTGGCACGATCGTTCGGGGCATGAGGTTTGCATCCTCAACAACCCGGAGATGAGTTGGCCGGATATCTTCCGCGCAGACATCGCAATGGAGAGGAAGCGCGTTAGCTAAGCCGCTGACACTCATGTCGCGAGACCAGCTGATAAGATCATCCTTCGTAATAACACGAAAATCAGCTCGCTCCAGGAAATGACCGCAACGGTTGTGGCGCGCGGAGTACAGTACGAAGAAATGGGATTCGCGGGGCGCGTTCATCAGTAGTCCTCCTTGATCCCGATACACCCAAGAGGCTACGTATTTTTGCCTGCAGATGCAATAACCAACTCCTTGCTGCACGGCAAGGCCCGCCTCAAAAATTTTTGCGTCTTGACAAAGATGTTGAATTGTCTTAACTTCCGGGCGAAAAGGAATACAGCCTATCGACAATTGTTAGGGTCTTCACCGTTGTTGTGCAAGTTCCTGTGAATCAACTCTAGCATTGTCCACGCACCGAATTCAGCTTGGGATGAGAGAGCGGATTCGGTTTTTTGTTGTAGGCCTTGATACAAGAGGAGGACGGTGTGAGGTTCGTTGCTGTAATACTGTTTGGATTGCTGACGTGGACGTTGCATGCACAGACGGTAGGAAAGTACGCGGGGGAATTCATGGCAATTGGTGTTGGCGGCCGTGCCCTTGGCCTTGGTGGTGCACATGTAGCTCTTGCGAACGACGCGACAGCCGGTTACTGGAATCCGGGAGCTTTGGCGCGGATCAACTACCCGGAAGCTGTCATTATGCACGATGAGCGTTTTGGGAGCCTTATTAACTACGATTTCGCCAGCGTTGCACTGCCGTACGGAACGGACGCTAGTCTGGGGCTAAGCGTTCTTCGCCTCGGGATTGACGGCATTCCCGATACGCGACGGGCGTGGATGGATAACAACGGCAACGGCGTGTTTGACAATGTGGATCGGCTGGACTACGACAAGATTTCGTATTTCAACGCAGCCGACTGGGCGATCTACTTCACCTACGCGAAGCGAGCATCGGACCACCTCTCCTACGGTGCAAACGTTAAGCTTATTCGGCGCGACCTTGCCGAGCATTCAGCAACAGGTATCGGATTTGATGCAGGGGTGCTTTATTCTCCCCTGGCGAATCTTTATGTTGGGGCGACAGCTCAAGATGTTACCACGACTTTCCTCGCGTGGAGCACAGGACAGAACGAACTGATCTCACCGACCCTGAAACTTGGCACAGCATATTTCGTTTATCTTCTTGGTGGCCGGGTTGCGCCGACTCTTGACCTCGATCTTCGGTTTGAAAACAGGCAATACGCATCCCTTGCTCACCTGGGTCCGGTGAGCATAGATCCGCACGTCGGTCTGGAGTTCGACTACAAGAACACGGTTGCGCTCCGGGTAGGGTACAATGACGTCAAGCAGTTCACCCTGGGGGCGGGAGTACATCTGCGCATGCTGGATGTGGATTACTCGTTTGCAAAGTTTGGTGGGGACGAACCGCTTGGAAATACCCACCGGATCTCACTGCGGTTTGTCCTGCAAAATGAGCGGTTTGCGCGGGAGTCGAACCGGCAATAGCAACAGCCCCCCCGATGAAAGGCATCGCCGCCGCTTGTGGCTATTGGCTAGTCCACCCAGCGGAAGTCGCAATCCATACTTAGTCCCAACCTGCGAAAACGCAGTGAAATTCTGTTACCCTCCCGCACCGTCCATGCGTACGAACAGTTCGGAAAGCGCCCGGCTTCACAGATCTTTTTCCCCTTGTGAGTGACGGCGATACCGAGACAAGAACGCCGCTGAGTTGGTTGATCACGTCAGGCGCGACGGCGCGGTCACAATATTGGTCTGACGACACAACGCCGGTAAGCAGCGGATTCTGCTCAACGGCATACACCTTTCGTGCGCCAAGCCGGGCCATTTCGATTGAGAAAATGCCCAGCCCCCACCCGGCCTCGACACACACAGAACCGCGTATAATCTTGGCGTTTGCGCGCAGCAGGGACCGAAACGCGCGGGTCCGTTTCGTGCCTTCATAGATTGAGATAAAGGCGAGGAGATCACCGACAGCGCGAAATCGTTGCGGAGAAACCCCGTTGAGTATGTCCATAGAAATGGTGAAGCCGGAACGTTGTTGTTTCCGGCTTCTGGTTGGTACGGTGAAGTTACCAGAGACGATCACTTCGTCGTCATGACAAACACGCCATTCCAATCTGCAGGCGGCGGATTCAACTGGTACAGGCCTGCCCGTTGCTCGTAAATCTCCGCCACGCGACACGACGGATCGAGTTGTTTTGCCTGCTGGAAGTACGCGATGGCCTCCTGCCAGTTCTGTACGCGGTAAAGTTTCAGGCCTTCGTGATAAAGCTCAAGCGACTGCAGTTGCTGGTCGGTCATTGGCATGTCCATTGTGCCGAGCAATTCCCACACCTTCACAGGCTCGCTCTTGCCTTTTACCTGGATGAGGTCCAGCTCACGGACCTTGGCGCGATCCTTCACCTGTTGATAAGTGAAGTCACTAATCATGATGTTTGAGCCATACTGCTTGTTTGCTCCCTCGAGTCGCGATGCCAGGTTGACACTGTCGCCGATGACGGTGTAATCAAATCGGTCTTTGCCACCCATGTTACCGACGATCATAACACCCGTGTTGATGCCGATGCGAGCCTCGAGCGCAGGTTTTGATTCCTTTTTCCATTTTGGCCGGAGCTGTACCAGGCGCTTTTGCATCTCCAATGAAGCCAAGCACGTCCGTAGCGCATGATCCTTTTGCGGAATTGGAGCACCCCAGAAAGCCATAATAGCATCGCCTTCGTATTTGTCAAGCGTTCCGCCATGCTTCAGGACAATGCTGGTCATCTCGTCAAGGTACTCATTCAACAGCTCAACAAGCCCCTCCGGTTTAGTGTGAAACGCCTCTGATATAGTTGTAAACCCGGCAATGTCAGAGAAGAACACGGTAAGTTCTCGCCGATCACCACCAAGCTTTGCCTTCTCGGGATTGGCGACCAGCTCGTTGACAACAGCAGCGCTGATGTAGTGACTGAACACGTGTTTGATCAACGCTTTCTGCTTTCGCTCTGTCATGTACTGGTAGACTGCTGCACCGACATACGCCAAGACAACCGCAAGGCTCGGGTACATTATGCTGACCATGAGATTGCTGTTGGTGAAGGACAGAACAGCGATCTCGAAGATGCCAAACAAGAAGACCGCTACAATGACAAGCGCGGTGAGCTCAAGCAGAAAAGCGAAACGAAACTTGATCTGCCGGATGCGAAGAATAAGAAGGAACGAAATAAGAGCAAGGACAGTGATTAGCAACAACTCTGTTGTTTGGTCGGCGCGGACGATGTAGTTCTGGTCGAGAATGTTCTGGATGGCCGTAGCGTGAATCTCCACCCCGTTCATGCTTGTTATTCTGCCGGGGGAGAGTGGATCGTAGAGAGGCGTGCTGTGGTAGTCGCGCTCCTCGGGCATGGTCGAGCCGATAAGTACAATCTTGTCTTTGAAGAGACTCATCGTCCCTTCATCGAACATGTCAATATCTTCCTCGTACTCGATCTCATCCTTTGTCTTAAAGCCAGAATCATCAATGACCTGTGCGAAACTGACGTAGCGAAATGTCTTGTCCGGTCCGTAGAAGTTAAGGAGGAACGAGTGCGCGTCAAACCTCGGGATGGATCGGCTACCCAAGACAAACGTTCTCTCGCGAATATCTGCGGTCACATTCGGGCCCAGATTGAAATACCGATTCAGCGTTGCGAAGGCGAAGGTGGGGGTGTCATAGTCACCAATGAACATAAGTGGAAGATAGCGTCGTGCAACTTCATCGCGATCCTTCCCAGCTATACTCACAATGCCAACGCGCCGGCCAGGTTCATAGAAGACGTTAGTATAGGATCGCTCGGTGGAGCGGAGATAGTACTTACCCGCCCCGAGGTCGGTTTCGCTTTTGACGGCCAGTATGACGTTGCCATGCTTTTCTAGAACCGCATTGAAAACAGAGTCGCCTGTAAACTCAAGTGGAGCCTCGAAGGTGATATCAAACGCAACGACCTTGGCCCCCGCGCGGTTCAAATTCTCCACAAGATGAGCATAGTACCAACGTGGGAACGGAAAACGGTCTGGCATTGCCTTGAGATCATCTTCCGAAATCCCGATGATGATGACATCAGACCGCGCCTGAAACTCGCTCTTGTAGGCCTGAACACTGTCAATGCGTTCATAGCGACTCTGGAATCGGTAGTCGGTGGTGAGGTAGTCGACTTGCGCGATGAACTGTGGATTCCAGATGGAAAGGAGTACGACGATCCCGCCGATTCCCAGTCCCAAGACAATCTTGATGAGAATCGGCAGGACAGTCTTCTTGAATGCAGCCATAGGATGCCCCTCGGGAAAGCAGCCTAGAAGTTGTAGCGGAGGATCAGGCTGGCGATGCTGTCATCCTTGAATCCGGAGTTTTGAATGAAGTCGTACTGCGCCACGAGGCCGAAGTTGCGCGTGAACGTGTAATCAACGGCTGCCTGCGCCAACGTGCGATTAAAGTCTCCCATCGCCGTGCTGAGCAGAGATACAAGGCGCAGTTTGCCATCCATAAGGCTGTACTGTGCATTCAGCGAAATGGCCGTGATCTTAAGTTCGGTCACCGCGGGCGTGGTCGGGAGGTTGCTGAGTTGTGAGCTTTCTGTTAAATCCGTGCTGAACGACACTGTTGTCTGGAGCGGAATTGAGTACACGGTGGTGAGAGAACCGGAGAAGCTGTTGTATTTCTGATCCCTCTTGTTGAAGGTATTGTCCTTCTTGTCGGAAAGGCTCATCCCGAGTGAGAGACTGTGCCGGGCTCCCGCCTGGAAGTCGTAGTTCATCTGGAGCGAGATGCGGTTCGTCTTGTCATCAGCGACAAACAGCTTCTCCAATGAGTCTGTGGGGCTCGCGTCACTCTTCCTCGTGAGCAAACCGTAACCGATAGTGAAAGACGGAAGATTCAGACCCGGAAAGACCGTCAGCGACGTGGTGAGGTTGTCATAATTCGTTGTTGCTGGCTTTGTCTGGCCAGTGTTGTCTTCACGTTGCTCGTAGGAAATTCCTAAGAGCGCTCTGTTCTGGAACATGCGGATGCGGTCTGACAACGCCAAGCCCTTGATATCTGCCTGCAGGAACTCATTGCCAAAGGAAAGATACGCCGCCCCGCGCTTGTAGTATTGTGCACGAATGAAGTTGTTGAAATAGTTAAGCGTCAGGGCTCCCTCGTACGCTAAGCCAGGTAACCCCGTGCCGACAGGATTCAGGGGGAAAAGATACTCGTTGATGGTGATAAATTTGCCACCCACATCGGCCAGCTTCTTGATATCGTCTGCCTGTTGCTGGCGGTCTTTACGCTCGGCCGGGGTCAGCGTTGGGTCATGCTTGCCTGCGATGAGGTCGTAGTCGGCATCGGTGAACGACCCCTTGGAGATATTCTTGTTTGTAAGGCTAAGTGATGCCTGTCCGTCGAGTCTGAACCTCTGGTTGTCAAACGCGACTAGGATGTCAGATCCAACCACCATATTCTCCTGTGGTGAGACCCCATAGCGAATGGACCCCTTATCGTCCTTCGACTTCATGTAGGTGAAGCCGAGTTGGAAGTTTTCACTCGATCCGAAACTGGGTCGAACCGCAATTATACTCCTTGAGTATATTCCAGGCGTGAAAAGGGAGTAGGTTAAACCGGATTTCAACACCGTGTTCTCCGGACGAGCTTCAGCATTTGAGGCGTCTGCATATGTAGTATCTCGCAGAACGGTCCCATCGATGGCTCGTGTGGTCTCGCCGAAAGACATGTCGAGGTTGAAGAACTTCAGAAACAGATTTGCCGTCACGCCGCGGATGCGCTTACCGCTCATCACATAACTCGGGTATTTTGGAAAGGCGTCTCCCACCTGGATTTTGAAAAAGCCAAGGTCACCGTAACCGAGGAGCCTGTTCTGAGGCTGGCGGTAGTCCTTCTCTTCGTTCGTAAGGAAGATGCTTGAGCCGAAGGCGAGCGATCGGAAGCTCCCGTTTGCGCGGAGCTGGCCGCGCAGAAAGGTGTTCTTTGATGCGCCGACGTCCTCGTTACGAGCCTCCACAGTCCCGTCAATACCGACGCGGAAGCGGGTTTCCTCGGCGGCGAGCGCCGTTGCGGTGGAAAGATTGAAATTGGACTCGACCGTGTGATACAGGTTCCCATTTGTGTCGTAAAGCTGGATGCGTAGGAACTGGACGCCGAGATTGAGAGGCCGAGGGAAATTTGCCGGCGAATAGAGAAGTACATCGTCGGAGAAAATGGCCTGCGAGGTGACATCGACGCCGTTCAGGTATAATTTGGTTCCCCGGCGATTTACAGCATCGGATGCATAGAAGAGCGACACCGCGATCACAAGATCCTCCGCAGATACCGTCTCTCCCTGCTCGGGACTGAGAACTCGCACCTCGAGGCTCTTGGGATCAACAGGCCTAATTGTGGCTTTCAAGGGGGATGTGTCGGCATTCCGCAACGGGTATGTCTCAGTTGTTCCATCAGCCAACTCGACGTGGATGTAGTATTCAATGTACGGGGGAAGAACGAATTGAGCCGACAGCGTCAGAGTTGCAGAGTTGCCGGCGAGCAGCATTTCCTGCTCGCTGAACTCCATCTCACCAAAGCTACGGTACTTGAAAAGAACCCGCTCAACCCTACCGCTGGGCGTGAATTCCACACTGACCGGGAGAGGCTGATTTTGGCTGACCACAGGAACACTCACGCGGAGAACAACTTGGCTTATTTGGGCATCGGCCGCTACGAACACAAGGATGAGTAAGCCGAGGAGTGCTATGGGGAAGCGTAGAGAACGATTCATGGGCTTTCTCCCTTACTTTGATGTGAGATGGCGAAAAGTCGAAGCGAACAGGATGAACGGATCAACAAAAACGGCAGGTCGGAAAACCCCTGCCGTCAATGTAGGAAAACCAGTCATGAGAAGCAACAACGGGCTCCCCCGGTGTTACCGTTTCTCCACTTATTCTTCGTAAGAAACCTCCAAGAACCTCGGAGTTCCGCTTGGATCCGCAATAGGGATCTTCAGTCGAACAACCCGAGGTGTGATCGGAAGCGTATACGGATTCGCGGCTGGATCATCCTGCGGGAATGTATACGTCGTTCCATCGGAACCCAGCATGGAGAAGTAGTACTCAAAGGTGCGGGTTGCCCCAGCGCGGATGTCCGAGGCCGGTACAGTACCAGACACATTCGGGCCGCTGATGGTCATCGCAAGCTGTTTGTACGACGGGTCGCCCTGGATTCGGTAGAATAACGTTACCTGTGTAATGTCCACCGGTGCGTTGACGAGAGCCACCTGGATGGATGCACCCCGACCAGAACTCAGCGTTCCCGATGCCGACGCATTGACGGAGAATCCTGTGGCAGGCGCGGCAGGAGCGCCAGTCCCCGGCTGCCCAGTACCATCATCCTGGCCTTGGTTCAAGCCGGAATTCGGGTCGTTGTTGTTCAACTCGCCCTGCGTTGCGCCCCGGCTTGAGCATTGCCCGGAGGTATCCGTTAAACCTGTCTGGCCAGCGCCAACGGTCACCTCGCAGTTTGTCTGCGTGTTTGTAAAAAGGGCCTCTCCAACAATGATGGTCAAGTCAGAAGAGCCTGGGCCAGGATCGAATCCCGTGCCACCCTCTGTGCCGCGAATCGAAGCGACGGAGATTGGTGAACTAAACCTGAACTGCTCAGTCTGCTGCTTCTTAATATCGAACACAGCGCGACCGCGTTCAATGAAAACATCACGGTTGAGAATTCTCCTCCCTTCAACTTCACCCTGCACCGTCAGGAGCGATTTTTCCCGCACGGCCACCTTGGACTCATCCGCGAACTTAATCAACGCAAAGGATTTCTCCATCGTGCGGACCTCGTGGCCGGCCTTCAGCTCGGAGAGCGTAAGGGCCTTGGTCCATGCCGTCGTTGGCGTCTTGCGCTCAACGTCGTTCTTAACCTTGATGATGATTGCCGAGATCGATTTCTTGTCCTGCGGGAAATTCCAGGCGGTGGCAAGCAACAGCGCCCCGACGGCGACAATAACAATAAGTGCAAGCGATCTGTGTTTCATTGTATCAGTCCTCCCTCAAAAGTTATTCTGACACAATCTGAGCGTTGAGGCGGACGTTGCGTCGCGCCAGATCATTGAGGAGAGCAAGCACTTGAGAAATATCGATTGTTCGTGCCGGGCTGTCTCCCTCCTGGATTCGGATCGGATTGGTGGTCGAATATGCAAGCATGTAACCGGAGCTGAGCAGATTGGCGAAGGTTGAGCCGATCGGGTCCGGCGCACCGCTGAGCGCGTTCAGCAAATTGGTGAAATTCGGATCACTTGATATAATGGTGAATGACCAGACCGGGCTGCGTCGCGTCTCAGTTGCACCACCCCCCGAGGAGGTTGTTCCGAGGAACAACCATGAGATTTTCTTCCCAGCCAGCCACGGGCGGAGAGCGAGACCAGGATAGGTAGCCGTGACCTGATGTGTTCCACGAGTACTAACAGGGACGTCAACGATTTTGAGCGGAGAATTGAGGTCACGAGTGGCATCCTCGGGAGATTGAAGCAGGTTTGAATGCTCAAATGCGAGCAGCCTCCCGGGAATTGACGTGTCAAAAATGAAAACCGCCTGCGGCGACTGTGGCAACTGTTCGCCGCTTGTCGGGGCTGTCAGGTTGATCACGGCCTCAGTGGCTGAAGAGCCAGCGATGGTGATTGTATGCCTTGCTGTTGGTCCCAGTTGTGCATGCGTCTGCGCGTCGTACAGGCTAGCCTCAGTGACGTAGATACCGGAGGGAAGGGAGGCAACACCCTGTTGGATTTTGTCTGCGAGAGCATCAATGCAAGCAGAGTTCTCTTCCGATGAGGCGATCCCTATGGATGATGAACCCGAAAAGTCATTCGTTGTCAGAACCCGTCCAGAGCCTCTCACCTCGAAGGCTCTCGTGGTTGCACTGAACGATGCGTTAAGACACCTGTCAACGCCAACGATGCTTTCAATAGATACTCGGGCTTGCAAATAGACCAACCTCGGGGCTGTGAGCGGTGGTGTTACAACTATTTCCAGCGTCTGTCCAGGAGCCGCTTTGAGCTTTCGATCCAGACCGACATATGTTGAAAGGCTAACATTGTCGGTCGGAAGGTTCTGAAAAACCATATTGAAACTGGGCTGTGTTTGCGCAAGCGTTGTCGTCGGACTCCCGATGTACAGCCCCATTGCGAAGATGACAAAAAGAAAAACAAAAGTCGTCCCCGCAGCCCATACGCCTTTCTTTACCATGGGTCCCTCCTAATCGAATAGTGACTTTGCTAAAAAACTACGCTGCACTCGAATGAATAGGGGTGACAATAGTCACACGGACGGGATTAGAACCGAACGAGGTCATTATACAGTACGAAGGCCATAAAAACAAGCAGGAGTACGAAGCCCACTTGCTGCAACGCGATTTTGACTCTGTTAGGAATTTCACGACGGAAAACGCCCTCATAGACCAAAAAGATTGCATGCCCCCCGTCTAACGCGGGAAATGGCAACAAGTTGAGTATGGCAAGATTCATGCTGAGGAGAGCCATGAATCCGAGAAAACTGATGACACCCACCTCCGCGGAGCGAGTTGCCAGCTTGGCGATCGTGATCGGCCCGGCAACAGATTTGGAGAACGAAACATTGCCAACGACGATCTGATAGATACTCTTGACGTTGAGCCAGCTCATTACCCATGCATCTTTAATTCCCTCGGGAAGCGCAGCAAGGATAGAGTACCGTACTTTCTCGACGGGTCCACTATACACAGGTATGAATCCAATACCGATCTTTCCCTCTTCCGTGGGGCTGATACGAGCGTGCATTGTCTCTTCCCCCCGACTCCACGTGAGGCCGACTTCTTTTCCTGCGTAGCGCTTGATGGTTTCTTGCAGCGCGTGGTACGAAAGAGCTACATCGTTGATAGCGAGAATGATATCGCCCGGCAAGAGCCCGGCCCGCTCGGCTGGTTTGCCGCCCTCGATGGTTTGCACATACACCGCAAGGCCATCAGGATAAAGACCAAATCGCTCCTCGAGAATCTCGACTGCCAACGCCTGCGGGACGCTCACGGTGAGGGGCTGTCCATGGCGCAGGACGTCAATCTGAAGTCCACCAGAGAGGGCGTCGGTGTAGACGAACTTATCGACATCTTCCCAGTACGTCACGGGCTTGCGGTTGACGCTCTGAACAACATCGCCGATCTGGAATCCAGCCTTGGCTGCCGGACTCTCGGGGGCAACATAGCCAACCTCCGTTACGGGCTTAACCGTCTTCCCTTGGTAAAATATGATTCCCCAGAAAATGAGCACCGCGAGAAGCACATTCATTGCAACACCCGCGCAGATGACAATAAGCCGCTGCCAGATCGGCTTGGCACGGAACTCCCATGGCTTTGGATCCTCTCCAAGGAAGTCCGTGTCGAGGCTCTCGTCCACCATGCCGGAGATCTTGACATACCCTCCAATAGGAATCCAGGAGATGCAGTAGTCGGTGTCGCCGATCTTTTTGCCGAAGGCCCGTGGTGGAAAACCGATACTGAACCGCTCCACCCGCATGCCGAAAAACTTGGCAGCCAAGAAATGCCCCAGCTCGTGAACCAAGACGAGGATACCAATCGTTATGAGGAAATAAAGTATGGTTGGGAGGAAAGCCATGAGCTTATCGGTCTTGGCAATTTCAGTATAGTGTATTCTGAATACTAGCCTCTGATCAATACAAACATGCTCAGCAAAGAGTTCCGACAAAACTACGGGTATGCCGGTCGGCCTCGACAATATCCTGGAGCCCGGGCGATAGTCGGATGGAGTGTTCCGACAGTGCCCGGTCAATGATCGCCGGTATCCTGTCAAAGCGGATCCTTCCCTTGAGAAATGCTCCTACAGCCATTTCATTTGCAGCATTGAGAACAGTCGGGGCCGTACCACCCAGGGAGAGAG
>VGWB01000120.1 GCA_016873755.1 Ignavibacteria bacterium
CCACGGCGGTTCTGCAATAGGATAGTCCCTTCGTTTCTCTGCAATCGCTCCCCGATCTTCTCCTTGAGCAGCTTCGCGATCGAGACGATGGGCAGGTGCTTTGGGAATTCACGCCCACCTTCTTTCACTTCCTTCTTCACATCTTCATACATACTCTTCCGCTCTTTCGTCATATCGACAATCTCGATGTTGGGGAGCCGTGCATTGTCAATTCGTCCGGGTAGCTCGAGCATCTCGTACTTCCCCTGCAGTGCATTGTAGTAGCTTTCTGCCGAGGGAGTGGCAGAGCCCAGGATGACAACGGCTCCCGTATTCGAGGCGCGAACAACGGCTACATCGCGCGCATTGTAGCGAGGCGTGGAATCGAACTGCTTGTACGAGGGTTCATGCTCCTCATCCACGACGATGAGTCCGATATTTCGCAGCGGAGCGAAGATCGCTGAGCGCGGCCCAATGACGATCTTCACCTTCCCCAGGTGCGCACGCCGCCACGCATCATACCGCTCACCGACAGACATCTGGCTGTGCATCACCGTAACATCGTTGCCAAAATGCGCTTTGAAACGTCGGACAGTCTGTGGAGTCAGAGAAATCTCGGGGACGAGAACGATGGCCGTTTTGCCCGCTGCGAGGATGACCCGAATGGATTCGATGTACACCTGTGTCTTGCCGCTTCCCGTTATTCCGTGCAGCAGGAACGTCCTGTACTGACCTTGCCGGATTGCCGTTGAGATTGCCGAGACCGCGCGCTCCTGGTGCTGGTTCAACGTGAGCTCTTGTGCAGGTTCGATCGCTTCGTAGCCGGTCTCTCGAATGAGCTCCCGCCGTGTGAGCGCAACGAGACCCTTGCGTTCCAGAGTCTTCAATGTGGAGAGTGAGGCGCCGACCGCCTTGAGGAATCGTCGGACCTGTTGCGGCTGTTCTAAGCCGGCGAGCCCGGCAAGAATCGCGCGCTGTTGCTCGGAAGAGATAGGGGATTTCTTGCCGTTCGCGCCTGAATCCTGGAGAAGTGCTTCTTTGCCTGATGCGGTCAGTTCCGTAAAGGTTTCGAGTTTTGGCTTTGCTTTGGGTTTTGCGACCTCTTCGAGTTTAATCCACCCGCGACGCTCCAGCTCATGGAGCAGTGCATGGATGCTTTTCGCTCGTATCTTCTTCTGCAGTTGCGCGACGGTGAGCGACGTGGCCTGCTGGAGGGCAGCAAGTATGGCGTGTTGTTTCCGTGCAGTGCGTTTCGTCTCTTCAAGCGCTGATTCGATATCCCCGTCAGCAAGCGACGCGACGCGCGTGCTTTCGATGGTCAGTCCCTGCGGGATCGCTGCCTTGAGCACATCGCCCCACGGAGCGAAGTAGTATTCAGACATCCACCGTGTGAGCCGCAACATTTCTTCCGAGAAGGTCGGCGCGGCGTCCAGGACATCGAGAATGGGCTTGAGTCCGGACACCGGCGCTTCCGCAGGGAATCCAACAGCGACACCGGAAAGTTTCTTCCTGCCGAACGGGACGAGAACGCGGAAGCCGATCTTGATGAAGGGCTGGAATTCCGGCGGCACGATGTAGGTGAAGGTGCGGTCGATCGGAACGGGGAGCGCTATGTCGGTCAGCATCTGTCCCATCGCAAATGCAGAGGGGCGACTCACCGAGCCGCCCCTGCACGTCCTGGCAACCGTCAGGTTATGCTCTCAACTCGCTTTCAAGAATCCTGTAGACCTCAACCAGCGGCAGATTCCTCTCGGATGCGATGCGCTTGCACTCTTCGAATTCCGGAACAAGCTGCTCGCGACCGTCACGAAGAATGGATTTCACAGTGACGGGGCCGAACGAGGTCACCACCTGCCTCTGAGTGCGCTGAAGTTTTCGGCGTTCGATCGGCTGGATTCGCACACCGATCGTCGTCGTTTCCCGGAACAGAATATCCAGAATTGAATCAAGCTTTCTGCGCTCAACAAGCGTGGAGAGAATGACTCCGGGACGGCCCTTCTTCATCGTGATAGGGATGATGTACGCATCATGGGCCCCGGCGGAGAGCAGTTTGTCAATGACGTACGGGTGAATCTCCGGGTTCATGTCGTCGATGTTCGTTTCAACAGACATGATCTCGTCATAAGCATACTCAGGTTCTATCCGGCCGAGAAGCACCCGGAGCACATTTGGAATCTCTCCAAGATCTCTGGTTCCCGCGCCGTATCCCACAGCGTCGAGCCGGATCCGCTCTATCGACAGGGTCCCGGCGGACAAGGCTTTGACGATTGCTGCACCGGTCGGCGTGGTGAGCTCATGCGGTATATCTGTGAGAATGGTTGGATAGCCTTTCAGGATTTCGAGTGTAGCTGGGGTCGGGATCGGCAAGTTCCCGTGCTCTGTCTTCACGAGGCCGCCGTGCCCGAGCTTTACCGGCGAGGAAAAGACCTTCTCAACACCTAAGAGCTCAAGACAAATCGCCGTTCCCACAATGTCGACGAGTGAATCAATCGCGCCCACTTCGTGGAAGTGAATTTTCTCGACGGTTGAATTGTGAACCTTCGCTTCAGCGAGTGCCACCTCATAGAACATTCGCTTGGAACGGTCCCTCACGCGGTCATTCAGGCTGCTGTTGTCGATGATCTCATTGATGTTGCGGAGGTGGCGGTGGTATTTCGGTGGCTCGGAGACGATCACATCGATCTTCGTCGCAGAAATGCCCGATCGCGCGATGTGGCGGGCTGTCAACTCATATCCGGTCAGCTTGAGTTTACTTAGTTCGGCAACGAGTTCGTCCACGCGGACGCCAGCGCTAACGAGGGCGCCAAGTGTCATATCGCCGCTGATCCCTGCAACCGTGTCAAAATATGCTATCCTCATGCTACATCAGACAGTGATCCAATTACCAACTACTCAATGATTTAACACCTTTTCCAGATAGTCCAAGAACCGTTCCGTCGCACCCATATTCTCTTTGACGAGCCGGAGCGACTCGGTGCCCGCCTTGGTGCGAGTTTTTTTGTCGTTGAACAGCTTCCTCAACTGAGCATAGCATTCTTCCTGGCTTGTCACGACGAAGCTCCCTCCCCTCTTTGCAAGCTCAAGCGCCTCCTGAGAGTTATGGTGCTTTGGCCCGTACAGCACGGGGATGCCGTACACGGCCGGCTCAAGCACGTTGTGAACGCCCTGTCGGAAGCTTCCCCCGACATACGCAACATCCGCGTATTGGTAGAGGGATGTCAATATCCCGATGGAATCGACCAGGATCACGTTCTCGTCCGAATAGTCATTGAGGTCGGAAAAGCGGATCGCTCGAAAAGAATAGTCCAGTAGAAGTTCCAGCCGTTCCAGGTTTTCAACGGTCGGTTCGTGCGGGACAAGTACCATCAGCGCATGAGAATCGTGCTGAGCAACCCGGCGAAACGCTGGAACCACCACCGCCTCATCCTCGTCCCAGCTGCTGCCGACGACGAGCACCCTCTTCCGCTTCAAGATCTCCTGCGGTATCAGATGCTTGGAGCGGGCCTCCTCGCTGCGCTGCCACACCTGATCGTAGCGGGTTTCCCCGATGACGTGAAGTTGCGGTTGTGTGAGCCCAAACTCCTCGAAAGCCTCGACATCAGACTGAGAAACTGTCAGGATCGAAGTGAGGTTCTCGTAGACGTGTCGATGGAAGCTTCTCAGGATAGGATAATGCCGGGAGGAGTCTTTGCGCAGGGTGGCGTTCGCGATGAACGTGGGGATATTGCGTTTCCGGAGTTCCCACACGTGGTTGGGCCAGATATCGTACCGTACCATGATGGCCACCGACGGCGCGATCAGCTCAAGGAACCGGTGCGCGTTGGAACGCGTGTCGAATGGCAGGTATGTGATGAGCGTTGCCAGCTTGTAGCTGCGCGAGTGCTCGTAGCCGGACGGGGAGAAGAACGTCACGACGATATCCAGGTCGTCCTGTTTTCGGCTCAGGGCTGCGATGATTGGCTTGGCCTGCTCGAACTCCCCCATGGATGAAGAATGGAACCAGATGCGGCGCGGCTTCGTGAGTTTCTTTACGTCCTGCTCCAGGTGCTCGAGTAATCTTCGTCGTCCACGGATTCCCCGGCGGATTTTGCTGTTCACCAGAGCCGCCAGATGCAGCAGGAGCCACAGGAGCGGGATGACGATGATGTTATAAAATAGATACCAGAAGCGTTGCATCAGCTCAACAGCCCGTTCAATCCAACTTTCCTATTTGTCTCGAGTGGCAGAGTTCGGTAGAAATCGGACACCGACGAAGGAAGTACAACGCTGCGTGCAATTGCTGGAAACGAGAAGGCCGTGTAATTGTAGAGAGATTTTCTCCGAAAAGCAAGAAATTGGCTTCCTTGACTAAGTTGGCGAATCTTGCTATCATGAACACTGCGTGCAATTGCTGTGCTTAAGCTTAGAGGATTAGGATGGCCAAAACCAGTCGGCAACTTGAAGCGCTCCGAGCCTCGCTCGTGTTCCATGGGCTCAGCGCACGAGAATTGCAGACGATCGCACGCCTCCTGAAAGAAGAGACGTTTCCTGCCGGCGCAGTGATCATCGATTTGAACGCCGCCCCCGATAAGGTATTCCTCATCGAGAAGGGAACAGTCAAGATCTCGCGACGGACAGCTTTCGGAGACGAAACCGTCCTCAGCATACTGGGCGCGGGCAAGATTATCGGTGAACTCGAAATGGTTGATGAGCTCGGCCGTTCGGCTCACGCCTTCACCCTGGAGCCCACGTCGGCGTTCAGCCTCTCTGCAAAAGAGTTCCGAAAACTCCTTACCAAGAACAACAAAGCCGCGACGAATCTCCTCCGCGAGCTTGCCGGCCGCCTCCGGGTAGCGAACGACAACATTGTCCACCAGCTGGAAGCGCAGCACCGCGCTGCGGAAAATCGGTTCGAGAAACTGCACAAGCTCATCGAAGCAACGAAGATCGTCAATTCCACGCTGGACATCGATCGGCTCCTCGGGCTTATTCTCGACTCCGCCGTCAAAAGCACCGATGCGGATCGGGGTACAGTGTACCTGGTCGACACCATCAAAAAAGAACTCTGGTCCAAAGTGTTGCAGGGGGAGAACGTGGTAGAGATTCGCCTTCCCATCGGCAAGGGGATCGCCGGCTACGTTGCCGAGACGGGCGAGACTATCAATATTCCGGATGCCTACAACGACCCTCGCTTCAATCCCGATGTCGACAAACGGACCGGCTATCGAACGCGCAACATCCTCTGCATGCCGATGAAAAATAGAGATGGAACGATCATCGGTGTCTTTCAACTGCTCAACAAGAGGGAAGGGGCATTCACGGCTGACGATGAGCAATTCATCGATGCGTTCTCGACTCACGCTTCCATCGCTATTGATAATGCCCGCATGGCGCAGGAGATGGTAGCAAACGAACGCTTGTCGGCGGTCGGTCGTATGGCCAGCACGATTATCCACGATATCAAGAACCCGATGGGTACGCTTCGCGTCTACGCCCAGGTCATGAAAAAGAAATCGGGCAACGAAGAGGCGGCCAAGCTCGCAGATGAGATGATCCGCCAGGTCGACCGGTTTGTCAACATGACCCAGGAGATTCTCGATTTCACCCGCGGCGTCAGCTCAATGAACGTTCAGGACCTCGACTTTGGCGAGATCATGAGCGGCGTGTTGGACTTCATCGAAAAGGATCTCACCAAGAACAACGTCCAGTTGGTCCGTGAGACGCAGTTCAAAGGTATGATAAAGATGGACCAGGACAAGATGGTCCGCGTCTTCTACAACATCGCCAGCAACGCCCGCGACGCAATGCCCCAGGGAGGATCGCTCACCGTTTCGACCTCATCATCCAACGGATTCGTCAAGATTGAGTTCACTGATACGGGCACCGGGATGCCGGAGGAAGTGAAGCGCAAGATATTCGAGCCATTCATGAGCTACGGCAAGAAGCATGGCACCGGACTGGGTATGGCAATCGTCAAGAAGGTCATCGATGATCACAAGGGGAAGATCGAGATCGACAGTGAAATGGGAAAAGGCACAACGATTCGAATCCTCCTCCCCGCCGCATAGCACTGGCGCGACACGAGATCGTGCCGCCATTCCACTCAGCATTTTCTCACACCTCTGATATCGGCATGAAAGTCCACGTTGGCAACGGCGAAATCTCGGTTGTACAGGGGGATATCACCGAACAGGACACCGACGCTATTGTCAACGCGGCGAATAACCATCTCTGGATGGGCGCTGGCGTGGCGGGTGCAATCAAACGGAAGGGTGGTACCCAGATCGAGCAGGAGGCAATGGCACAGGGGCCTGTCGAAGTGGGGGAAGCTGTGATCACTTCGGCAGGATCGCTCAAGGCCAGGCATGTTATTCACGCCGCCGTTATGGGGCAGGACCTCCACACCGACGCGGATCTTATTAGGAGATCCACAGAGAGCGCTCTGACGCTCGCCGAGCGGCACGGCCTCTTTTCCATCTCCCTCCCGGCTCTCGGCACGGGCGTCGGGGGCTTTTCGATGCACCATTCTGCAAGCTTGATGATCGGCACCGCGATCGAATTCATGCCTACCGCTAGCAAGCTCCGCGACGTTCGGTTCGTCCTGTTTGATGCCGAGGCAACAGGCATTTTCGAGGAAGAGCTGAGGCGCCGTTTCACCGCCAAGAGCCGCTGAAGAATGTCGGCGGTCCCGCTCGTGGATCCGTCCCCATGCGATCACAGCGTGTCCCGTTTTCTTTCCGGAAATCTCGCTCGCGGCGCTGGCTTGATGGTCTCCCGCCTAAGTCTTAACACCATTTCACTCAATGAAGACAGGAGAATCGAATGGCTCAGCAGACATCCCACCAGCACTTGACCGTGAAGCAACGTCTGGCCCGATGGAGGGAGTTCTTTTTCGCCCAGAAATACCGTTTCGATCTCGGCCAGTCTTTCCTTGTGATCGTGAACTTCACGCTCCTCATCATCACGGCAAGCGACAAGCTGCAGATATTCTTCGGTATTCCGCGGCTCCGGTCGCTGCTGATCCTCGTCGTGCCCCTGGGATTCGTGGGCGTGTGGGTCTTCGGCTACTTCATGGACAAAGTCGTTCGTGCAGCGCAAATGTCTGAGCGCCAGTCCGTGAAGCGAAGCGAGGTGTGGGCTCATCACAACGCGCAGATGGATCGGATCGAGCAGGAGCTGAGAGAGCTGAAGGACATCCTGGACCGGCGACGCACACACGAATAGACGTTCAGAGCGCGGCGGAACGGCGCATCCGTCAACGAGCACCTCGTTTCCTTCTGCCGAGTCCAATGGTCGGCAAGAGCGGTGGGAATCAAGGAAGACAGCAACAAGGATGAGGTCGGCCCTATCCGACGAGAGGGGCGAATATCTTCGGAGGCTTAACGAGTTTGAACAAGGGCCAGGGCAATCTCCACCGTGCTGACAAGATCCTCAAGAAGCACGAACTCCTCGTAGCTGTGGGGTTTTTGTGCACCGATACCGAGGTTAACGGCTGGGATTCCCTTTGCGTTATATCGATTTGCGTCACTTCCGCCGGTATACCGTATAGGCTGCGGAGTCAGCTCCACACGCTTCAAAGCGTTCTCCAGATCAACGATAGTGGCAGAGTCGTTGGCGTGAAAATACGGCGCGAAATCTTCGCGGCTCTCAAACAAAAGTTCCCCACCTGGGTACAGCGACTGCGAAAGGCTCCTCTCGATGAGATCAAGCTGCTCGCGGATTCGTGCGGGTGAGAATGATCGGACTTCCCCCTCGATCTCAACGTTATCGGGCACGACGTTGATTGCGCTCCCTCCCGAAATCTTTCCGATATTGACCGTCAGGTCGTCATCGATTCTCCCAAGCTGCAGGCCGGCGATCCCTGCACTCGCCATGGCGATCGCGTTGATTCCTTCATCCGGCGCAACGCCGGCATGAGCAGCTTTGCCAGTGATGTGTGCCTTGAAGAGCGCGAGGCCGACGCATTCTTTGATATAGACACCGGGACGTCTCGAGCAGTCAAAGACGAAGGCGGATTGAACATGATAGGGCGAGAGATCGATATGTTCCGCTCCGACGAGCCCGGTCTCTTCCGCAATCGTGAAGACAACAAAGCAGTTGCGATGCGCGAGGTGGTGCTCCTCGATTGTGAGCAGCGCGTAGCAGAGCGCGGAAAGCCCGAGTCGGTTGTCCGCGCCGAGGATTGTTGTTCCGTCCGACGTAATCCGATCGCTGTGGACGCGTGCCGTGAGGTGCGTAGTCGGAAGAACAGTATCAAGGTGCGCCGTTAACACGACCGACGGCTTGGCTGGATCAAAGGCCGAGGGAAAGCAGAGAAGATTGCCGGCAGTGCCACCAACGGTACGGCCCGTGCCGTCCTCAATCACTCGCACTCCTGCGGCCCGAAGGATCGCACTCACCTCATCTGCAACCGGACGTTCTGCAAGCGACACTCCGTCCATGGAAGCCAACCGGATGAAAAGACTGATGAGTGGTTCTCGGTCCACGAAGGGAGAAGTCATATGTCTGTAAATATCGTGATGCTGTTTGAGGGAACCGTTCGATAGGCTACTGCTTACTCTACTCAGCTTGCAGTTAAGGCCCGAACGTGTGAACGGATCGGGAGGAGCGCGGGACCACTATCCGCTCATTGCCTTCACATGCGCTTCGACGCTCCTCGGCAGAGCTTGAAGGTTATACCCTCCCTCAAGGACAGAAACAATCCGGCCGCTGGCGTACTTCGCGCTGATCTCAGAGACCATCCCGGTCATCACTGCAAACGATTCCTCTGTCAGGTTGATATTCGCGAGCGGATCGTCCTTGTGCGCGTCGAATCCGGCTGAAATCATCACCAGCTCCGGCCGAAACGCGTGGAGCGCCGGAAGAATCTTGGCCTGAAACGCATTCACGTAATCCTTCTCGACACTCCCAGCCCCCATCGGACAATTCAGCGTGAACCCTTCGCCTTTGCCGGTTCCTCGCTCGCTTGCTGCCCCGGTGCCGGGGTAGAAGGGATACTGGTGAAGGCTGACATAGAGAACGGTGTTGTCATCGTAAAAGATCTCCTGCGTCCCGTTGCCGTGATGGACATCCCAGTCGATGATCGCAACGCGCTCGAGACCATACTTGCGCTGTGCGTAGCGGGCTCCAATGCCAACGTTGTTGAACAAACAAAAACCCATCGCTGTCGATGATTCCGCGTGATGCCCCGGAGGTCTCACAGCACAGAAGGCGCCCCGCTCTTTTGCCGCCATTACATGATCCACACCCTGCAGGATCCCTCCTGCCGCCAAGAGAGCCACATCGTAGGAGTCCCTGCAAACGCGCGTGTCGCCGCTGTCAAGAACTTGCTCACCGCCAAGGCAACGGACCTTGATCATGGCAGAATACCGCTCAGGATGCACAGAGTGCACCCATTCCAGAGGTGCCGGGTCGGGGCGAAGATGCGTGAGCTGCCCCCAGAGAGGTGTGCTCAGGAGATGTTGGACGAGCCTCTCAAGCCGCTGCGGGCTTTCGGGGTGGCCAATGCCGGTGTCGTGCTTGAGATAGTCTGGATGATAGATAAAACCTGTTGTGCGCATGGGAGCTCCAAAGTGAACGAATCGAAACAACCGACGATATGGCGCTGAGAACACAAAGGACGAACATGCTCGGCAAGCTGAAAATCAAACGGCTTTCTGAAGTGTGCGGACAGCAAACCAAAATGACAAGGCAAGGAACGCCCCGAATCCCAACACTTGAAGAACGAAAGACGAGAAGCTTCCCAAACCGATTGTCAAGAACCGCAACGCATCCGTCTGCCAGGTGAGAGGATTCACCCAGGCAATTGCCCTCAGCCAGGATGGGACCTGATCGAGGGGATAGAACATGCTGCTCAGGAACATCAGGACGAAATACGCAACGTTGATTACTGTGTTGAATGTATCGTTGCGCCGGATGCGAAACGCGACGATGGCAAGGAAGAAAAACCATCCCGCGGTGCCGACGGTCATTCCCGCAAACACGAAGAGGAGCAATTCCCATCGGATTTCGATGTGGAGGATCAGCGTTCCGGCCGCAATGGTAAGGAAACACTGGACTACGGCCATCAGGCACTGAAAAAGAATCTTTCCGAACAGGAACTGGCCTCTCGTCATAGGGTACGTGAGAAACTCGTAGAAGATTCCATTGTCCCGATCGACGAAAAACCCGTAGGATTGGTTCATCGCGCTGCCGAAGGACGACATCGAAAGCACGCCGCTCAGGAAGAACGCGTTGTAGGGAACCACAGCATCCCCAATCCGCAGACCGTGCCCCAGAGCTTTGTCGAAAGCAACACCGAACATCAGGAGATAGAGAAGCGGGACAGCGAGGTCGAAGAACAACCACGTCGGACTTGTCCTGCGGATCAAATACTCCCGGAAGACAACTGCCAGTACTTCCCGCATCAGCTGGCGCTCTCTTTCGTATCCACCAATTGAAGGAACACGTCCTCGAGGCTGGCGCTGGTGATTTCAAAGTGGCGGAGCAGGCCCGTTTGCCTCACTGCAGCCAGAACATCAAGCGCCTCTGTTGCCTCGCGGACGGTCACTTCAATGGTCGTGTCCTTGATGTCGACCGCAATCGGATTTCGGATGTGAATTGCCCGAAGGAGGTCGTCCGATACTGCGGCCAGCGAAAGTGTCAGGTACAGCAATCGGAGGCTCATGGACTTCACGTCCTCGACGCTGCCCCGCGCGATGATCCGGCCATGATTCATAATAGCGACGGAATCACACAGCTCTTCCGCTTCGTCAAGAACATGGGTCGTGAGCACGATTGTCCGGCCTTTTCGCGACTCTTCTTTGATAGCGTCAATCGTCCTGCGCTTGTTGAAGGCATCCATACCCGTCGTCGCCTCGTCCAGGAAGACGATCGGCTTCTCAACCATGAATGTTTTAGCAACCTGTACGCGTCGCTTGAGCCCTCCGCTCAGATCCATGCCTTTCTCGTTGAGGTACTCCCGAAGGCCGAACAAATCACTCACCCGGTCGATCTGGCCGTCAATCTGCCTGCCCGTGAGCCCGTGAAACCTGCCGAATGTGCGAAGATTGTTACAGACCGAAAGGTATAACTCGATCGCGTTCTCCTGAATCACCACGCAGATGTTCTTCCGCACGCCCAAAGGATCGGCAACGACGTCTTGACCGAAAACCCTCGCGCTTCCGGATGTAGGGGCCAACAGTGTCGTTAGGATCTTGATCGTCGTTGTTTTGCCGGCGCCGTTCGGTCCAAGTAGCCCGAAGATCTCACCGCGCCGCACCGTGAAGGAGAGCCCCCGCACAGCCTTGACAGGCTTGTGATGCCGTTTCTGGTATGTTTTTACGAGGTCATGGACCTCGATCGCTGCACCGGACATGAGAGAGAAATCGAGCGCTTGTTTTGGGTGATCTGTCCGCATCAATCTAAGAATTTCTTTCCCATTTTCCATCTCAACCGAGGTCACGTTTTGCATTTCGCGTCTCGCGTGGTTATATTGAATTCCCGCTGTTGAGGCCAAAGGATCTTCCGAAGTCAAATCTGAGCTTAACACCGCCAATTTCGACTCATACCGATGTTCAGTGCACACAGTACTCTCAGTACTCCCCACGATTTCGACCTCTGGCGGACTGTATATAGCCACGGTTGGTGTGCCTTGCCGCCGTTCTGGGTGGACAAAGTGAGGGGCGCCCTCTCACGATTGCTTCTGCTGGAGGATGGATCGCTCGCTTCGTGCACGCTGTCGGATGGGAAGGGAAGGCTCTCCGTCCAGATACAAAGTACCGCGAAGCTGGACAAGGTCCGGAAAGACGAG
>VGWB01000121.1 GCA_016873755.1 Ignavibacteria bacterium
CGGTACGCCGGAGCGGGTCAAGCAACATTTTGACGGCATGGTGATTAGCCCGGTTGAACGATTTGAGCTGCCAAACATCGGGGCGTTGAAGAACGATGCATAGGGGAAGACCCTAGGCGCGGGGTTGCTGCGAATGGAAATTGGCATTGAGGAAGAGACAAAGATCTAGCTATGTTTGAAGACCTTAAGGAAAAACTCGAAGAACAGAAGAAGAGACTCACCTCTCTGAGGGGGTATCTTTGACCTGGACAAGAAGGAGAGGGAGCTATCTGAGCTGCAGGTCAAAACCCATGAACCGGACTTCTGGAACGACAACGCTGCTGCCCAGAAGGTCTTGCAGGAAATAAACTACCGGAAAGAGTGGGTCGAGGCATGGAACAGGCTTAATCTGCTGGCGCAGGACACCGGGATGCTGATCGAACTCGCGGAAGAGAGCGACGAGAAGAACGTTGTGAACGAGATCGTGAACGACATGAAGAAGCTCGAAGGGGAGATCGAGGCGCTGGAGCTCAAGAACATGCTCGGAGGGGTGGACGACGAGAAAAACGCTCTTCTCACCATTCACTCGGGAGCCGGCGGCACGGAGTCACAGGATTGGGCGCAGATGCTGATGCGCATGTATGCGCGGTGGTGCGAGCAGAAAGGATTCAAGGTCAATCTGGCGGACATGCTGGAGGGCGAGGGTGCTGGCATAAAGAGCGCAACGATCGAAGTGATCGGCAGATATGCGTACGGCTACCTGAAGGCCGAGAGCGGCGTGCACCGGTTGGTGAGGATTTCGCCGTTCGATGCGAACGCACGCCGACACACCTCGTTCGCATCGGTGTTCGTCTATCCGGAGATTGAAGATGATGCCGAGATCGAAATCAATCCCGCCGACCTCAAGATTGACACCTATCGATCCGGGGGAAAGGGGGGGCAGAACGTCAACAAGGTTGAGACGGCTGTCAGGATCACGCATATCCCCAGCGGCATCATCGTTGCCTGCCAGCAGGAACGATCGCAGTTTCAGAACCGCGAACGCGCGATTAAGATGCTGAAATCACGTCTCTATCAGCTCAAGAGGGAGGAGGAAGAGGCTCGCCTCAGCGCGATCGAGAGCTCGAAGAAGAAAATCGAATGGGGAAGCCAGATCCGGTCGTACGTGTTTCAGCCGTACACCCTCGTCAAAGACCATCGAACCGGCACCGAGACCGGCGACGTCCAGTCTGTCATGGATGGCGAGATCGACGAGTTCATCAAGAGCTATCTGATGCAATGGGGAACCAAGAAGTAGGATCGCCGATGGCCGGAGAGGGCTGAAGGCCCAAACCGGTCCTCCGGTGCTGATGCACGATTATGAAAGTCTCCGTCTTTATTGCCCTTCGCTACCTGCGTTCTCGACGCAACCGCGGCTTTGTCTCGTTCATTACCCTGATCGCGATCGTCGGTGTAAGCCTCGGTGTCGCCGCGCTCATCATCACGCTCTCTGTCCTCAGCGGTTTCGAGAGAACGATCAAGGAGAACGTCGTGAGCTTCACAGCGCATATGCAGCTGGCCGGCTTTCAAAACCAACTTCTCACGAATCTAACCGATGCCATCCGGCTCGTGAAATCCAGTTATCCCGAAGTGCTCGAGATGGCGCCGTACCTATCACGCGAGGGAATGATTCGCTCCGCTTCGGCGACAGACGGCGTCCTCATCAAGGGTGTGGATCCGACCAACGATATCTCGCCTGCCGTGAAGAGGATCGTTGAAGGATCGTACAGCATCCAACCGCGTGAGAAAGGGATTGAAGGCATCATCGTCGGACGCCGGCTTGCCCAGCAGCTCGAGGTTGGCGTCGGTGACCGCGTCATGTTGCTTTCTCTCGGTGGTTCATCGCTCTCACTGTCGCAGACCCGCGTGATGCAGTTCGAGGTTGTCGGACTGTACGAAACGGGGATGGCTGAGTACGATGAAACCTATGTGTATATCAACCTTCGCGACGCCCAGCGTCTCTTCGGGGTCGGCCCTGTCGTCTCCGGATTCGACGTCCTCGTGACAGATCTGGACCGGCTCAATGCCCTCGCGCGCCAGATCCCCGAGCAACTTGGATATCCGTACCACGCACGCACCACGTACCAGATGAATAGAAATCTGTTCACCTGGATCGAGCTGCAGAAAAAGCCAATCCCGATCATCATCGGCCTGATCATCGTCGTCGCCACCGTGAACATCATCGGTACCCTGCTGATGATGGTGATGGAGAAGTCGAAGGAGATTGGGATTCTTCGTGCCATCGGATCAGACCGGAAGAGGATTATGCAGATCTTTCTTATCCAGGGGATGTTCATCGGGGTTGTCGGAACAATTCTTGGGAACGCCCTTGCCTTTTGTTTATGCTGGATTGAGATGGAGTACAGGTTGATCTCCCTTCCGCCAGGGATATACTACATGACGCACGTTCCCATCGATCTGAATATTTCCAGTTTTTTGATCGTGAGCATGTTGACGCTTCTGATGTGTTTCTTCTCCTCGGTTCTACCCTCGCGGCTCGCTGCAAAACGGGATCCTGTACGAATGATACGCTTCGGAACATGAGTCTCGAACGTTCCATAGCAATCCGTTACCTGGTGTCGAAACGACAGGCTGGGCCCGTCACCCTTATCTCTATTATCTCTGTCGTCGGGGTCACGATCGGCGTGGCTGCACTGATCGTCGTACTCTCCGTCTTCAACGGCTTCAGCGGTCTCGTGACTTCCATTCTCATCAATTTCGACCCTCATATTCGAATCGAGAGCCCTCAACAGACGGACATGACAACATACGAACCGGTCATCGAGTTTGCCGAACGACAAGAGGAAATCTCGGGGATCGCTCCCTTCGCGGTTGGCAAGGCAGTGGTTGTGTCGCGCAATCTCAACCGAGTCATCAACATCAAGGGGATCGACACCGAACGCATCACGTCGGTCTCGGGACTCAAGGAGAAGATCGTCCTGGGCGGCCTCGACCTTGGGAGCGGCAATCACAATGGCATCGTGCTGGGCATGACGCTCGCTGACCGGCTTGGAGCCGTCCTCGACGACACGCTGTCTGTTGTGAGTCTGGCGGGGACCGAGATGGCCTTGCTGCAGCTTGGGCAGCCGCTCATCAGGCGATTCCGCGTCGTTGGAATCTACGAATCGAATAATAAGGAGTACGATTCCTTCTACGCATTCGTCAGATTGGATGCAGCCCAGTCGCTCTTCAGCATGGACAGGAACGTAAGCGGTCTCGAGCTTCGGCTGAACGCAATTGAGCAGTCGGACGACTTCAAGGCAACGCTCCTCGACAGATTCGGATCGAGCTTCCGGGTTCTGACGTGGTACGACCTGCATCGCGATCTCTATTCCGTCATGAAGATTGAACGGTGGATGGCGTACATCATTCTCTGCCTTATCATCGGCGTGGCCTCCTTTAATCTTCTCGGGTCACTTACGATGTCGGTCATCGAGAAAACGCGAGATATCGGCGTGCTGAAATCGATGGGAGCAACCGACAAGAGCATCGTTCGTATTTTCATGTTCGAGGGGATTCTCGTCGGCGTGCTGGGGAGCACCCTTGGTCTCGGTCTGGGCGTGTTGCTTGTGTATCTGCAGCAGACGCATCACCTGTTTCCACTCGATCCGACGGTCTATATCATTCCGGCGATTCCAGTGGACATTCATGTAATTGATCTACTTGTCGTTACGATGACGGCTATCGGCTTGTGCTCGCTGGCTGCGCTGTATCCGGCGAAACGGGCAGCAAATTTGATACCTGTGGAGGCAATCCGGTGGGAATAGCCGAGCGCAAGGTTGTGCTTCGTGCGGAGATGCTGCACAAAGAATACCTCATGGGAAAGGTATTGACGCTACAGGTCCTTAAAGGAGTCGACATGGAGGTTCGGCAAGGTGAAATAGTCGTCATTGTCGGGCCTTCAGGATCGGGGAAGAGTACACTGCTGCATCTCCTGGGTGGACTGGACCGCCCGACGTCGGGAAAGATCTATGTAGACGGCCTCGATCTGAACTCCCTTTCGGAGGTAGAACTTGCCCGGTTTCGAAACAACTCTCTTGGATTCATCTTCCAGTTTCACCACCTCTTACCGGAGTTCACCGCTCTCGAGAATGTCGCCATGCCGGCCCTCATCAAAGGGGAGGCGCTCAGCACGGCGCGTGCGTACGCCGCCGCACTGCTTCAGGTGGTCGGCCTCGGTGAGCGTCTCGATCACAAGCCAAGTGAGCTCTCTGGAGGGGAGCAGCAGCGGGTTGCTGTTGCCCGAGCGCTGATGAATGATCCTCAACTCATTCTTGCCGACGAACCATCGGGTAATCTGGACGAGCAAAACAGCTTGCGTTTGCATCAGTTGCTTATCGAGTTGGCTCATAAAAGGGGGCTGACCTTTGTCATCGCCACGCACAACCTCGATTTGACAAAAAGGGCCCACCGGGTGCTACAATTGGTGGATGGTAGGCTTGTCACGGGACTTCGTTCCCTATCGTAGGGATCGCCCGCAGGACTTGACATTATCGGGAAATGCTGTAAATTTACGAATGACCCAGACGACGGTTACTCCCCTGACTGTCGTCACTCAACGGTCAAGCCCGGCGTACCCCCCAACGCTGGGCTTTTTGTTCGACGGGATGAAAGGAAATGTCTATGGCACGAGTAGCCGCGAAAGTCTCAGCCAAGCGAAAAGCACAACCGGGCAGTCTGCCGTTCACCAAAAGAAACTACCAGATCCTTGGAGTCGGCCTGGTAACGATCATCCTTGGATACATCGCCTTGGCACAAGAGCCATGGGATGCGACCCTTCCTCTTGTGGTAGCGCCGATCCTCCTGGTGCTTGGCTATTGTATCATCATCCCGCTCGGGATCCTGTATCGAAGCAAGGCTGAGAAACCATCGACCGAAATCTCGGGAACAACTGAGACGAAAGCCTGACGACGTCGCCGCAGCGCCTTGAAAATGCGGACCGATTTGGGTATATTTGAGTGTATATCGGCGTCACGCGGATGTCGCCGTTGTGTTTTGTTGGGCCAGCCCGACAGAGTCGTTCCGGCGGGCGTGTAGCTCAGGGGTAGAGCATCTGCCTTTTAAGCAGAGGGTCGATGGTTCGATTCCATCCACGCTCACGACAATTGGAAAATGAAGAATTGAAAAATGTGGAAATGAAGTGGCTTCACCATTTTTCCACTTGATTTGCCCGGATGGTGGAACTGGCAGACACACCGTCTTGAGGGGGCGGCGCCCGAAAGGGCATGCGAGTTCAAGTCTCGCTCCGGGCACCACGTCAGGCAGCTATCATTGGTCGCGGTGAAGTTCATCTGAGAGCTTCCGATCTGAGAGGGACGAAGGCTGACTTCGTCCCTCTGTTGTTCTGAAGATAGGGTGAACCTGGGATGACGGAGAGGATCCTTCCGCAGGGGACCTGAGCGGACCCACACCGTAACTGCTCTGCTCACGCCCGGGATAACGGATATGCCCCGAAGCCTCTTCTCAGCTACACATTCTCTTTGATTTTCAGCATCAGAACTGGTAATTTCGTTCTGATATGCAGTCGGCGGTCCATATCGTCGTGAGGGGGATGGTTCAAGGCGTGGGATTTCGCTATTTCGTGTGGCGACAAGCATCGAAGCTGGGCCTCTCGGGATACGCGCGTAACCTCTACAACGGCGACGTGGAGATCGAAGCCGAAGGAGATCGATCACTTCTGGAAGAGTTCATCAGAGAGGTGAAGGTTGGTCCACGTCTGTCGGACGTGAGAGATATGAAAATCCAATGGGGCGAGTTCCAAGGCAGGTTCAAAGGATTTGAAGTCGGCTAACATGACAGTGGTGATCCCTCGCGTCGGAATAGGGTACGACGTCCACCGGTTTGGCGAGAAGAGGAAGCTGGTGCTCGGCGGTGTCCGCATTCGACACCCGCGCGGCCTGATTGGACATTCCGACGCTGACGTGCTTCTTCATGCACTCTGCGACGCTTTGCTCGGCGCCGCATCTCTCGGAGACATCGGTGAGCACTTCCCAAATACCAGCCCCGCGTATAGAAACATCTCGAGCCTTGTCTTGCTCCGCAGAGTAGGAAGGATTTTGCGCAAGAACGGGTTTCAGATCGTTCATCTCGATTCGACGTTGCTCCTCCAGGAGCCTAAGATTCTTCGCTATGTGCCGAGAATGCGAAGAAACGTCGCTCTCGCTCTCCATGTTAAGAGCCACCAAGTGTCCGTGAAGGCGACGACAAATGAGGAGCTCGGCTTTATCGGCCGGGGCGAAGGATGCGCCGCGTTGGCCATCGCTACGCTCGTCAAGGTCGGGACCATTTAGGCGAATCATTGTGGAAGAACTGGCCAACAACCTCACGAAGCTCGACCCGTTCTGGGTGTATGTCGCTGTTGTGTCAATTGCATATATCGAGAATATTTTCCCGCCTTTTCCCAGCGATGTCGTCGTTGTCTTTGCCGGATCCCTTGCCGGACTGGGAACGATCGACTTCGTGTCTGTTCTCGCGCTTGCCACCTTCGGTAGCACGCTCGGCTTTGTCTCGATGTACAAGATTGGGGATTGGTTCGGCGACAAGATACTGGAGGCAGGGAAGATCAAGTTCATTCCAGCAGAGAGTGTCATGAAGGTGGAGAACTGGTTTCGCCGGTATGGATATTTTGTCATTGTTGTCAACCGATTCCTTGCCGGAACCCGGGCCGTCGTCTCTTTTTTCGCCGGAATGTCGGAGCTCTCCTTCTGGAAGACCACGGTGCTCTCTTGTCTCAGCGCCCTCGTGTGGAACTTCATCCTTTTGTCTGCGGGAGCCAAGCTCGGCCAGAATTGGCGAGCGATCAGCTTCTATCTGGAAACATACAGCAAGACTGTGACGACAATTGTCATCATCGTTGTCGTTATCCTCGTCGCGCGATACATCTACCGAAAATCGAACAGCTCAGCACCTCCAGGTGGTCCGGGGTGATCTTATCTCCACCGCGATGGAATCGTTGATCGAATTCCTCTTTGCAATCGACAGGAGCCTCTTCTTCTTCTGTAACAGGATGCTCGAGAACGTTCTTTTTGACGTGGCGATGCCGTTCATCACAGACCTGAACAAGAAACCAGCCGCTCTTGTCATCGTCGGTATCCTGTGGCTACTTCTGTTGTGGCGAGGAGGTAATGGTGGTCGTATCGCGGCGCTCCTACTCATCCCGACGATCGCGTTCAGCGACCAGTTGAACAGCTCATTTCTGAAACATCTCGTCGACCGCCCACGCCCTTGTCACGTGCTTGCTGATGTTCATCTTCTGGTGACTTGTGGGAGCGGTTATTCGTTCCCCTCGTCGCATGCAGTGAACAACTTCGCCGGTGCACTCGTCCTGAGTTACTTTCTCCCGCGCTGGACGTGGGCGTTCTTTGCGTATGCGGGGCTTGTGGCGTTTTCGCGTATCTACGTCGGGGTTCATTACCCATCAGATGTGGTGGCAGGCGCCATCGTTGGATTGATATGCGCCTCGCTTGTGATCTTACTCTTCAGGATCGCTGAACATTGGTGGTACGCACGCGCACGCTCAAGGAGGGATCACCATGAAGCCTGATTCGCGACCATTCCCGACGACGCGTCCATCTCACCGGTTTGCACTGGCGGTCTTCGCAGGCGCAATGCTGGGGTTTTCATTTCCCCCTTCTCCTTTCTATTCTCTTGCCTACGTCGGCTTGGTCCCTTTCTTTCTTCTTGTCGAGACTCTTGATGGGACGTGGAGGATCCTTCGGTATTCGTACGTCACGATGTTCGTCTTTCATCTTGTCACGGTGTATTGGGCGGGTGGCTTCACTCACGGAAACGATCCGTGGATGATGGCCGCAGGCAGCGCGCTGCTGACCGTTCACCCGCTCTTCTATTGGATCCCGCTCCTTTTGTACCTGTTCGTGAAGCGCCGCCTTGGCTCATTCGCCGGTCTCCTGGCATTTCCATTCTTCTGGATTGCCTACGAGTATTCGCACTCGCTTAGTGAGTTCTCTTTCCCGTGGATCACCTTGGGTAACAGCCAGGCGTATGACCTCCACAGAATTCAGATTGTCGAATATACCTCAGTCTACGGCCTGTCGTTTATCATCGTGGTCTTCAACGTCCTCGCGTTTGTTCTCGTTGTCAACCTCGCAACAGGGAAGTGGAAACCGCGCGCGCATGAGACGGTGATCGTGCTCGCAATGTTGATCCTCGTATACTTCGCCCCGTGGCTGGTGGGCGAACTGCTTGCCATCCGGCACAGGAACAAGCCAGCAGGTCGTGCGCTAACGGTTGGCGTGGTGCAGCCGAATTTCGATCCGTGGGAGAAGTGGGGAGAGAGGTCTGGCGCGAGGTTTGATTCCTACAGGGCGCAGGTCGCGACTTACGTGAAAGAGTCCCGCGCGCTTGCATCCCGCAAGCTCGATCTCATCGTTTGGCCTGAGACAGCGATTCCCATTCGTATACTGCTGGCCCAGAACTATGGAGAGCTGCGAGCCTTGCGCACTCAGCTTGATTCTATTGGGGTTCCTGTCTTCACGGGACTGCCATACACAAGGTTCTATGATTCCGCAAGCGCTCCTGTGACGGCAAGTCGAACAAGCGATCCGAGCGTGTACTACGAGGATTTCAACTCCGCGACGCTCCTCGTGCCCGGCTTGCCTGTCGGAGAAGTGTACAAGAAAATTGTCTTGGTGCCGTATGCCGAACGAATTCCTTACGCGGAAACGTTTCGCTTCCTCATTGAACCGTTGAAGTGGAATGTCGGCATCGGAAACTGGGGAAAAGGAGAAGATTCGGTCGTGTTCACCTTGCCGCTTGCACGCGGAGGTCGAGCCAGCTTCGCGGGAATGATCTGCTATGAATCGGTGTACCCGGATTTCGTGCGGAAGTTTGTCGAACGAGGAGCGCAGTTCCTCATTATCATTACAAATGACAGCTGGTGGGGCAACACTTCAGGCGCCTACCAGCACGCGAGCTACGCTTCCTTCCGGGCAATCGAAAACCGCCGATGGATCGTTCGCGCGGCAAACGGTGGGATTTCCGCCCTGGTTGATCCATTCGGCAGATTGCACGACGAGACCAAGCTCTACGCCTCGGCTGCATTCGCTGGCGAAATCCAGGTCGGCGATGAAGGAACATTCTACACCCGCCACGGAGATTTCTTTGCCCAGGTCTGCTCCGGAGTTGGTGCGCTCTTTCTTCTTCTCGCCCTTGTCCCTCGACAGAAAGAACGAGCAAATCCATGAACCCTGAATTGATCGACCTCAGAAGTGATACCATAACAAGACCAACGCCAGGTATGCGCAAGGCCATGGCGGAGGCGGATGTCGGTGATGATGTGTTCGGTGAAGATCCGACCGTGAATCTGCTCCAGCGGAAGGTGGCGGAGCTTCTCGGTAAGCCTGCCGCATTGTATGTGCCGTCGGGGTCGATGTCGAATCAGCTGGCGATCAAATCGCAGACGCTGCCCGGCGACGAGATCATCGTCGAGCAGGATGCACACATCTTTCACTACGAGACTGCTGCGCCTTCAATGCTCTCGGGAGTCCAGATGTACGTTGTTCCCGGCGAGCACGGGATCATGAGAGCCGAGCAGCTCGCTCCCACCGTGCGATCCGCTGCATACTACCTGCCTCGCACCGCCCTCATTTGTCTTGAGAACACCCATAACCGGGCAGGCGGGACGATCTATCCACTGGAGGAGATACAAAGAATTCGAGATTTCGCCAAAGCGGTTGGCGTCAAAATGCACCTCGACGGAGCGCGCCTATGGAACGCATGGGTTGCCACCGGCATTCATCCCAGGGAGTACGCGCAATACTTCGATTCCGTATCCGTTTGCTTTTCAAAGGGACTCGGCGCGCCGGTCGGCTCTGCTCTTGTTGGCTCGGAGGAACTTATCCACCGAGCGCGACGGTTCCGGAAAATCTTCGGCGGCGGCATGCGACAGGCGGGGATCATTGCGGCCGGAGCGCTCTATGCCCTCGAACACCATATTGAGCGGCTCCACGAAGACCATGAAAAAGCGCGCGTGTTCGCCAGTCGGATCGCCGACACACGACACCTCCGGGTCGATCTCGAATCAGTGCAGACCAACATCGTCATCATCGACATCGCGCACACGGGGAAAACCACAACTGACGCACTGGACCTCCTCGCATCGAACAATGTGCTCATGAGCGACTCCGGGTACACGTCAATCAGAGCGGTCACTCATATGGACGTCACGATGCAGCAGGTACGGAGCGCGGCCGATGTTCTCGCCACGACACTGGGGGATTGAAGAGGATGATTGACCGGAAGAAGTTCAAGCATACAATCCAGATACGTGTCCGCAACTACGAAGTCGATTGGCAGGGCATCGTGCATAACGGTAACTATCTTCTGTACTTTGAGGCCGCCCGCATTGAATACCTCAAGCATCTTGGCGTGAAAGTCGACATGAAATCGATTCAGGGTGAGGGCAAGGTAGTCCTGGTACGTAACGAGATTGATTATGAATCGCCGGCGTATTTCGACGAGCTTCTTGAGGTCTCCACACGGATGTCCTTTATACGCGATTCAAGCTTTGCCATGGAAGGAATCATCGAGAAGAATGGGGGCGAGATACTTGTTGCCCGCAACGTTGCCTATCACGTGTGGCTCGATCCACGAACAGATCGACCCAAGACGATCGGTGACGATTTCCGAAAGCTCGTCCAGGCATTCGAATCGACCGACTGCGAGATCTCCTGGACATCGATGAACGTCTGGTGATTCCCTTTCGGTCTTTCGACAATTAGTCTCACCAATCCCCCGTCACGATTCGAATAGGACGCCATGGACAGGAGAGAACAACCATCGAGCCACGATCTGCAGCAAGATACCCAGCTGCGCCATCTCATGAACGCGCAAGATGACGTGTGGCGGGTCTTTCGTGTGATGGCCGAATTCGTCGAAGGGTTCACGATGCTTTCGCAACAGCACAACCTTGTCTCGATCTTCGGCTCGTCGCGGACAACGCCTGGGACCAAATACTACGAGCTTGGCAAGCGGGTGGCATGTGAACTGGTGAAGCGCGGTTTCAACATCCTTACGGGTGGCGGACCAGGTGTCATGGAGGCGGCGAACAGGGGAGCGCAGGAGCAGGGGGGCGCATCGGTCGGAGTGAATATCGATCTCCCCCTTGAGCAGAACGCCAATCCGTACATCGACAGACATCGCTTAACGACATTCAGGCACTTCTTTGTACGGAAAGTGATGTTTGTGAAATACGCGCACGGTTTTGTTGTGCTCCCTGGAGGCTTTGGGACCCTGGATGAGTTCTTTGAAGCGGTCACGTTGATCCAAACGGCGAAGACGAAGCCATTTCCGATCGTTCTGGTAGGTTCCGAGTACTGGAAGGGCCTTATCGATTGGCTTCGGACGGTCGCTCTTGAGGAGGGAAACCTATCCCCGGAAGACCTCGATCTCTTCCGCGTAACGGACGACCCTGCAGAAGCCGCTGAAATCATTGGCGAGTTCTACAGAGAGCACGAGATGGTCACGAATTTCTGACAGTATTTCCCTTGCTTCTTGCTGGGTGATTGCGTATATTGCAGTCCCGCGTTGTAAAGATAGCCCGCCGTTCCGGGCTATTTTTTTTGGAGGCAGGGGAAATGGCTGAATTCAGACAGAAATTGAAGGAGTTGGTCGAGCCGTTGCTCGAGCGGCACGGCGCTTACCTG
>VGWB01000122.1 GCA_016873755.1 Ignavibacteria bacterium
GACAACGGTTGCGTTAAGCTATATAGCCCGCTATTGACCAGGATGCAACACTCAAACCATCGACACATTGGGCTTCGTCCTGAGGGCTCAGCCCGAAGGGCTTCGTCCTAAGGGCTCAGCCCGAAGGGCTTCCTCCTCCTTCTCCCCAACTGTGCGTGTCGGTTGCATTTCCAGACGAGGGTGGCAAGGCGGGCTATCTATTTTTTGTGTTGTACGCATCTGGTGATCACTGAATCTCTTACTGGCGTGAAGCCCAAGCCTCTGAGCATCTTCGGAGGCTTTTTGCTATACTGCCATGAGCGCAAATCGAATCAGTACAACTCTTGGCTCTTGATTGCCACCACTCGGAAAGGACTGCTGATGACGGGATCGTCTTTCGGCCACATCCGGTTGTGTACAAGGAAATGATCGCTGAGCCGCCAATGCGGAAACAATGAACAATTGGTTGTGAATCATATGCGGACGGACAAAGCCGATATGAGAAACGTGCTGGAGCTTGTTCAGCGGAAGGCACGCCGGCTGCCGATCTGACGGCGCCAAGAAAAGAAGGCCACAGACGCAGCAATATGGGAACGAGGCATAGCACCGAGGAATAGCCATGGCACAGAAAAGCATCTTTGAACGCCGATGGGTCCGGTGGTTCATTGCAATTCTCGTCTGGACCTCCGTAGGACTCTTCTTCGCCTCGCAGTCGTCTCTTTGGGATCGGTACATCTACCAGAGTCCGATCACACGCGAGCAGGCGCTGATCACAAACCTTTCGTTCTACTATATATGGGCATGCCTTGCTCCTACGGTACTGTGGCTGGGGAGGCGCTTTCAGCTTGAACGGTCGACGTGGTTGCGTTTGCTCCTCGTTCATCTGCCGACAAGCCTCCTCCTCTCAACTATTCAACTGCTGATTGCAGAAGTTGTTCTGCAGTCATTTCTGACCGAGCCGCTCAATCTTTACGAGTCATTTACTTCGATCCGGTTCTCGTTCGTCTTCAACTTCCATATCAATGTATTGACCTATTGGGCAATCTTGGGCTATGGTTACGCGCGCCAGTACTATCGTAAGTACCGCGACAGGGAATTACAGGCAGCACAGCTCGAGGCGCAACTCTCCCAAGCGCAACTACAGGCTCTGCGAATGCAGCTACAACCTCATTTTCTCTTCAACACGCTGAATGCGATATCGTCTCTATTACACAAAGATGTGCATGCGGCAGATCGGGTTCTCGCGAGGCTGGGCGACCTGCTGCGATACTCGTTGCGTGACCTCGGTGTGCAGGAAGTAACATTACGCGAGGAACTTGATTTCCTTCAACGCTATCTTGAAATCGAGCAGATCCGATTTGGCGACCGCCTCAGGGTCCACATGAGCATCGATCCGCAGGCCCTTGATCTCAAAGTTCCGAACCTGATCCTGCAGCCGCTCGTGGAAAACGCCATACGGTATGCAGTGACGCCGCGAACGAATGGGGGCTACATTGAAATCTCTGCACACCGCGAGAATGGATCGTTACGGCTGGTGGTGAGCGACGACGGCCCGGGATTGCCGAACGGCGAAGAAACCAGCGTAAAAGAAGGCGTTGGGCTGAAAAATGCACGGGACCGCCTGCAGCAGCTTTACGGTGACGAACACAGGCTAAAACTATCAAATAAGCCAACTTGCGGGGTGGAGGTGTCTCTGGTCATACCGCTTCGTACCTCCTAAAAAGTTGCCGACAGCAACAATTTGGCTGGCCGAGTCGTCTTATATTCAGCGGGCCTGTCGAAGATCGCAACACAGCTGGGCCTGAAACGTATCTACGTGAAGGCATACCGAGAGAGCCATTCTGTTATTGAAGGAGGCTGTAATGTCAGGCAGAAGCCGTACGTTGTATCTCGGTGGTCTCATCTGTTATCTTCTCGTCTTCTTTGCGGGTCAGAGCGCGATTGCCCAACCGCGCCTAGGTCGCGGACTCCAGTTCACAGACCCAAAGCGTTATTACGAGGAACTGCTCGAGAAGGATTCCAGAAACGCAGTAGCGCATTACCATCTCGGGCTTGAGCATCTGCGCGAGCCACAGGACACCGAGAAAGCCGTTGAGCACCTCGAGAGAGCCGTTGAGCTTGACGGCGCAAACGCCGAATATCATTATCGGCTTGGGGAAGCATATATTGCCGACTTCACCTATGCAAGTATCTTTCGCAAGCCGTTCATCGCTGCGAGGGTGAAGGCCCAGCTCGAACAAGCTGTGCAGTACGATCCAGCGGCCATTCAATATCGGGAAGCACTCATAGAGTACTATGTTTGTGCACCCTCGATCTTAGGTGGAAGCTTTGGCAGGGCGCGCGAACAGGCGGACGCCATTGCTGCAGTTGACCCGTATCTCGGCACGCTTGCCCGTGCGCGCATCTGCGCGGAAGAGGGCGAACCAAAAAATGCTGTCACGCTTTATAAGAAGGCCATCCGGATGCATCCGCGGGGGTGGCAAGCGTATCAGCGCTTCGGTATCTATTACTTGAACAGGCGTCAGGTGGAAGAGGCAATTGTGATGTTCAAGAAGTACGTCGAGGTTGCCCCAATTAATGCTGACAGCTATCTCAACCTTGGTCGCGCATACGAACGGAAGCGAATGTACAACGACGCAATCACCGCATTCCAAATGGCATTTGAGCGGGATCAATCGCTTACCCATTTGGTGTTCCGCATCGCGCAGTTGTACGAGTTCAAGGGTTCCAGGAGGGAGGCGGTTCAATTTTACCAGAAATACCTTGGGCTGGTGTCTACGGGCCGTGCTGCAGATGACGCTCGTACAAAGATACGTGATCTCTCCTCGTAAGTCTCTTCATCCCAACAACGGTGTGAGCGTCCCCGGCCTTTGCGCCGGGGATTTTTTTTGGTGCGCCCGGCAGGGCGCATTCACTTGGAGGTGTGAGTCCTCTGCATACCCGGCAAGGGTACCTCAGGCGACCGAAGGTCCGAAGGAAGCCGAAGGCAAAGCGCCGGTGCGAGGAACATGAAGCGGATAGAGGTGTCGTATCGGGGTAAGACGGCCAATATTGCCGAAACCCGGCACGTGCGATATATTACGGCAAGTTTCCTATTTCTAGTTTTTTTCGTACCTTTTCATACGGCCGCTGATTGACAGGGCATCGTGGAGAGATCGGTCAGCGTCACCGAGGAACTCTCTGCGCTACCTCGCCGTTCAGACATCATATTGCCAGATCACATTTTATGAAGGTGGTTGGATGAAGAAGAAGTTCTCACTGTGGACGGTTGTCACACTGATGGTGCTCGGGATGATCATAGGGTTCGGGGGGAACGCACTTATTTCGGCCGACAACATCTACGAGCAGCTAAACAAGTTCAAAGACATCCTCGTCCTGGCAGACAAGTTCTACGTGGACACGGTCGATACCCGGAAGCTTACAGAAGGAGCCATCAACGGGATGCTTGAGCAGCTCGATCCTCACTCCGTGTATTTCCCACCGAGGGTTTTCCAGCGGACATCCGAGGAAATGCAGGGCAACTATGAGGGCGTTGGGCTGATGATCCGCACGCTGAACGATACGGTTATGGTGATTGAACCCATGGGAGGGGGACCATCGGCAAAACTTGGCATCCTCTCAAATGATAGGATTGTGAAGATCAACGACAGCACAGCGATAGGGCTTACATCGGAGCGGGCATCACAGCGATTAAGGGGACCGAAGGGGACAAAAGTAAAGGTAGCCATCTCCCGTCCGGGCATAAGCGAGCTTCTTGAGTACGAAATCACGCGGGCTGAAATCACCATCACCTCTATCGACATTGCGACGATGGTCACTGATGAGGTCGGGTACGTGTACGTGAACAAGTTTAGCCAGAAGACCAACCAGGAGCTGGCGAGAGCCCTTCAGTTACTCCGCGGGCAAGGGATGAAGCGCTTGATTCTGGATCTTCGGATGAACCCCGGCGGCATCCTTGAGGAGGCGGTTCGAATGGCAGACCTCTTTCTGGAGGGGGGAACCAAGGGCAAACCAAGGACGATCGTGTACACGAAAGCTCGTTCCGCGGATCTTGAGGAGTCCTACGCTGCCAATTCCGGCGATTTGTACGAAAAACTTCCGCTCATCGTTCTCATCAATAATGCGTCGGCAAGTGCCAGCGAGATTGTGGCCGGGGCAATTCAGGACTGGGACCGGGGTCTTGTGGTGGGTGAGACGAGTTTCGGAAAGGGCCTGGTGCAGCGTCAGTGGCCCTTTAATGACGGCTCCGCTCTTCGAATGACCATCGCACGCTACTATACTCCCAGCGGGCGCCTGATTCAGCGATCGTACGAGGGCAAGGACAAGATGGCATATCAGCGGGAGGCCTTCGAGCGCGAGGAACTGGAAGGGGAAAACCTGCAGCACAGGAAGGATTCCAACCACGGCCCCGACTCGTCGGGCGGTGTGTATTATACCGCGGCGGGCCGCGTGGTCTACGGCGGCGGGGGTATTACTCCCGACTACATCATTAAGCCGCCGCGCCTTGGCAAGTCGACGGAAAACCTCCTCAGGCGCGACATGTTCTACCAGTTTGCCTCCTCGTATCTCGATGGGGAAGGGCAGATGCTCCGATCGACGTATGGTGCTGAAAGAAAGAAGTTCATGCAGTCTTATACCATCACCCCCGAGATCGTGGACAGTTACCAGAAGTTCGTGAAGACCAAGGATATCAGCATTGAAGAGAAGGACTTTGCGCAGGATCTCTCCTACATCAAGGCGAGGCTGAAGGCAGAGGTTGCAAGAGCGTTGTGGGGAAATGAGGGCTGGTATCCGGTGATGCTAGGTGTTGATCCGCAGTTCCAGAAGGCACTCACCCTGCTGCCCGAAGCGGTGAAGATCGCCAAGCTCGAGTAGCACTGGCGCGGTTGTCTAAAAAACGGGAAGTGCAGGTGGAAATCACTCCGTTATAGAGAGATCTTCATCTGCACTTCTTCTTTGTGAGGCTGCTGGCTTTCTCTCTCAGAAATGGAACCACCCCTAGAATTGAAATTCTCGCGTTTAGAAAGCACGGGTTGGGAAGTATATGCACACACTCGGTTTTTGACAGAGTCCCGAAACCGGTGGACGTGGCACAAAACTTGACCCGCATTTAACGAACTGAACAACCTGTTGTTGCCCGCGTAAGAAGCGCAAGCTCTATCTCCGACACGGTGGGCTTTCTCCTCCTTCAACCCAACTACGTGTCATCTGGACGTCTGGGCAGCAACAGGTTTTTGTTTGTACCCGCAGAGCCTGTCGTCCTGAAATGCTTTAGTCCAGGACCTCTAAGCACAAAAGGCTGCCTTCCAGGGGCAGCCTTTTGCGTTGAAACGAGCGTTGAATCGTTCGTCAGAAGCCGAACTTCACCGAGAAGACCTGATTACCATCGAAGAACTCTGCAGACCGATATGCGTAGTCGATGGTGATGTCGATCCCAGCGGCCGTGGTGTTAATGCCTCCGCCAAAACAGGCACCAAAAACCCTCTCCTGCTCGGCATTCTGGTCCTTCGGGACAACAGAAAGACCAGCCCGCCCGAACAACTGAAGAGATTCAAGCTTGTAGCCCACCTCGCCGCCAAGGCGGTACTCATCGAGAAACAGATTGTTGTTCGTGAAGGAGCCGCTGACAGTGCCGCTCAGATTCTCAGCGATCGCTCGTTGATACGTCAACCCGATCTCGATGACCGATGGCAGCTCGAAGCTTGCTGCTTCGCTCTTGAACATCTGCAGGGGCCGTCTGACGTCGATAGCCTGTGCCTCGCGCATCAGGCCTGAGCCGTCGAACTTCATCTGCGAGCCGATGTTCTTGATGGCGACGCCAACCGAAAGACCGGAGATCCCGGCGAGCTTGCTGTACTGGACGCCGAAGTCAAAGGCGACACCCGATGCCGACACGCGATGAATCTGCTCGGTGATCAGCTTTACTGATCCACCAGCGGAGATCGCGTCGGTTAAGGCACGGGCATACGTCAGTCCCATTGTTACGTATGTCGGACTGAAGACTCGGCCGCCCACTCCATCGGGATCGTCAACGGTCGTGAGGTTAATGTCGCCGAAACTGAGAGATTTGATGCTGAAGCCAATCGAGCCGAACTCGCCAAATGTGCCGGCAACCGCTCCATACTGCACACCGATATCGGCGATGTAGCTCATGGTAGAGAACATCGCCTCGGCAGAGTGACCGGTACGGCCCAGTCCTGCGGGATTCCAGTGAATAGCTTCAACACCTTGTGAAACAGCGATGGTTGATCCGCCCATGGCAAGATCTCGTGCACCGACGGGAATCAGCAGCTCAGGTGCAGCCGCTGTGCCGACCCGCTTGTTTTGTGCAGAAACCGTTGCAACGATGCCGAGAAGCAGCAAGCAGATCAAGCACAGAGTAAGAACATTCTTCATAGTCATGTTAGTTTCTCCTTATGCAAAGATCCGTTCCAAGGCAGGTTTAGTAGTACTGCAGTACTTCTTGCTCTTGGATAACTGCTACTTTCAGCACCTTTGTGGTTCCAAGGTCCGGCATGTCGATGTGCGCGATATACACGCCGCTGGCAACCGGGAACCCGTACTGGTTCGTGAGATCCCACTGCTGGAACTGCGTCGGGTTGGACGCGCCATCTTTAACGATGCTTCTGACAAGATGGCCGGCCAGGTTGAAGATCCGAATGGTGCAGTTTGCCGGCAGATGGCTGAATGTGACGAACCGTGAGAACCTGTTCGTCTCGGAGGCATTCAGCGCATAGTACGGATTGGGGAAGACGTTGATCTTGTTAACCTCCTCCTTGGCGAGTTCAACGTTGCCATACTCCGCCTTCTTGCTGCCCGGCGAGAAAGTGAACTGATCGGTGGTGGTAAAGGGCAGCTTCGGAAAGATCTTGAGAGTTCCAACGCTTCCGCTCATCGTCTGGCCAGTGGCGATCTTGAGATCAACGATATAGACAATGTCCGCTGTCGGACCACCCGTCGCGATGTTCGGGGTCTGATATTCTTTCATGGTCGTTCCGAACTGTGTCATCGTCGGGTCGTATGTCTTGTTGTAGATGTTGAAGAATTCGCCAGAAGCGCAATCCCATACGCCGTTCCGGTTATTATCCCGAACAGAGACCGTCAACTGTCGGTGTGGAGTCTTGCTGACATCCCACACCGTGAACGGCACGTTAATCACCGGGAGAGTATCCTTACTGGTGCTGCCGAATGACTTGCCAATCTTGTACACGTTTTCAGTATACGTGCTATGACGGACAATACGGTAGGCTTTTTGCGGATTTGCCGCGTCGAACCGGATTTCGACTGGATAGATGCTGGTCAATGGGAAAGACGGTGCATACTGCCCAAGGTGGTCGCCAGCTTTTGCTCCCGGCAGGACGCTCTCTTTGAAGCCGGAATAGGGATCGCCCCAATAAAGTGTTCCATCGATCCACTGTGCGCCACCTGACCATACCGTCGCAGCGTTGCTAACACCCGCCCCCTCGGTCACTTTTACAACCATCCCATCCGCGGTGGGGTAATCGTCAGCCATTCCACCCCAGTCTTCTCCATAGTTCCTTCCGCCGAAGAACAGTGTCTTGTTCTTCGTGACGTTGACGATACTGTAAGTCTTGCCTGCCCCAGCTCCCGTGAAGGTTACCCGATATGTATCACCGCTCAGCCTCGACGGATCGATAACGTTAACGACCACAGACCCTTCAGCATTTCCGGCGGGATGCGATACGGTTATTGTCTCGCCGATCTTCGCATTGTACTTGGTGCCGGGGAACGGCTTCTGAGGTGTTCCGCGTACACGGGCCGGAGCCGATTCCAGCACCTGCGGCAAGAATCCCGGTTTTGTGGCGCGGAAATAGGCAGTGACCGCAAGGTAGTACTCCCGTCCATTGTACAACGTCGGATGGTCGCCCAGTGCGTCCGCTTTGAATTCATAGACCTTCTTTACGCCGCTGTTCGTTCCAAACTGAACGGGCTTCTGGATGATCAGTCCCGAGGCCTCATCAAACGTCTCATCGAGAAGCACGGAATAGGAGTTGATGACATCGAACGTGGCAAGGCGCCTCCCCGAATTCAACGCGCCCCCCTGTGTCGGGAGCTGATAGATATTGTATCCCTCGAAGGCAAAGCTGCCAGGTTCAATTGTCGTCCCCTCTACCTTCGCGACCGTTTCCGGGTCCCACCCCCAATCAAGCACAACGCTGCCATCAAGTTCCGTGGAAATCACTTTTGGAGTTGTCGCAACGGGAACAACAAACAACGCATCGAAGGTGTTCTGCGCAAACTGATCGTTGAACTTCAACACCGAGATGCTTGAAAACCGATCTGCTCCAAGTCCCACGACTGTTGCCACAACTACCTCTTGTGTATCACCCGGTGCAAGAGTGAACGGGCCCGACATTGAAATCATGCGGCGATCGCCCGGGGACATTGCGTACGACAACCCAAGACCATCAATGAATCCTTTGCCGGTGACCGGATCACCCGACAGCGGGAATGGTCCCGGTGTGATGCCGGGTGGGAACGGGTACCGGACATCCGGTCCATCAATTGGCGCAAAGCCTCGAAACATCTTCCACCAGCGCAGAGTCGCAAGTGACCATGTCCGGGGACGAGGATCGGAGATCGCTGAGCCCGCGGAGAAGTACGAAAATCCTGTCATCGGTATGTTCTTCTTGCCACTGATGCGCTTGAAGTCCCAGACAGCGATATCGCCCGGTGCACCCGGAACCATAGGTCCAGCGAGGAAATCGTAGCCGGCCGAAGGAGGTGCGAGGTTGTAGCCAGCATACTCTCCATCGATTGGTGTGCCGTTGTAGACGAAGCTCAGGCTGAGCGTTGTGTCGCAGCCGATGAGATCATCACCGGCGTTGCCCAGATCTGGGTCAGAGAACATGCCGACATACATGCTGTCGATGTAGAATGACCCTTTCACGCCGGCCACGTCACCCGTCTGGACGCCCCCTTTGTTGATGATTCGTATGCGCCTGAACACGCAGTTGCCGAGAGCGTCAGTTCGTTTGTAGCCCCAATATGTCGTTTGTCCTTCGATTCCCATTGGCTCGGAGCCAAAGGTTGCAGTCGTGAGGGCGCGGTTCAGATCGTTATACACCGTCCAGAGAACCATATCCGCTGGTATATTCGGATCTGCACCTGCGACACCCGGCTCATCATGTTTGCCGCTGACGAGATGATCGTGAGTGAACAGCGGACCAGCAGTCGGATCGTAATTGAAACGGGGCGGTTTCTGATAGCCAGGTGTGCCGTTCCGCTCAATATACGGTGCGCCCAGTGACACCGGCCATTCATCCCAGTCCTTTTGATACTGAGCCTTGATGGTAGCGATCTGATCGGCCGTTGCCTGGGCGGGGGAGATTTCGTTCCATTCGCCCGCATCTCGCTTCAGCTCATCTTCGGTCATCGCGTTCCAGTCGCGACGAATACGGTAGATGCGAACCTCAGGGAGATTCTGGTCGGCGGCAACTGCTGTGGCCCCGCTGCCAACGATACGGCCGGGTTGGTTCCCCTGCACGTATTCGTTTCCGCCGGCTCGAATCGGCTGGTTCTGTCCGCCCGGGATTGTCTTCGCGGCGTCTTGGAAGACCTTCCCACCCCACACAAGCCCGTCCCTGTAAATCAAGCTTCCAGTGCCGCGGGGGTAAACCAGACCATCACCGACTCTCGACGGAGGAAAGTTGCACTCACCGTTTGATGTATGCCACGTTTGAATGTTGTTGATGTTCAGCACTTGATACCGCGGGTCACCGGTCGTTTTTGCCAGCCCCATCGGTTTCCGAGCTTTCTCATCTTTCGGCTCATCCGCACGCGCATTGCTCAACGTCATGATTGCGCAACCCACGAGCGCCGCGACGAGAAAACGGAACAATGAATTTCTCATAATGTTGCTCCTTCTGAGTTGAGCTGTTGGTTAAACATGTTCACGTACAACAGCGTTCAGTCATTAGTCCTTAGATCTCGAGCTTCACGCCGACACGGATCTGCCGCGGGGTACCATACACATCATTGCCGGTAGCAACGAAATACGCCCACCGGTTGTCGATGTTGACGGTCTGGTAGAATTCTGTGTACCGAGGTATATCTCTGTACGAGGCCGACAACGAACTTCTCAGCCAGCCATCGTCGCCCTGGGTTCCGGTGTTGGGGAACACGTTGATGACCTGTTTGCTGTTCAGCAGGTTCAGGATGTTCGCATACAGCTCGACGGTAATGTTGCCCACGTAGAAGACCTTGCTTGCATTGAGGTCGATATTGAATACCCAGGGTGTTGACGAGGCGTTGACCGGCTCCACAGGGGTTCTCGTTCGGGGATCGATGAGTGGTCGCACGCCGATGTTCCAGACGCTTGCCTGGCCCAGGATGCGCGGCTCAAGGATCTGCGTGTAGTTGTGTCCGCTGTTGAATGAGAGCACCATGTTGAAGCCGAGCCCTTCGAGGATCGGTCCGCCGTCGCCCTTCGCCCACCGGTAATCAACAAAGATGGTTCCGCGGTGAGCTTGGTTGAACTCGAACGGACTGACGAAGTTCGGGAACCGGGCTTGACCTTCGTCGCTCACTGCAACGCGGGAGGATGCCGGGGTTGAGGCCGAGCCACGGGCGTCGGAGAGCGTATAGTTAACTCGGGCAGCAAGCCTGTTCGTCCGTCGCAGCTCAAGCGTCAGCTCCACTCCTTTGATGGTGCTGAAATCCTCATTTCGGTAGGCGACAAACATCGGTACGCCAGCCTGGTTGAAGATTCTCTTGAGCTGGATCTGGTCGCGCACGTCTTTGTAGAATCCAGTCGCCGTCAGAGCGAAGTTTTCGGTTATGGACTGGCGGATACCCATCTCGAACTGGGTGGTGCGTTCAGGACGGACCAAGAACCCACTTCCACCCGGCGTATTGGTTAACGTGTAGCTCGAGCGCGTGTTGGGACTAATGCGGGCAGAAAGAGAGGTGCTTCCTGAGAAGAGACGGTTCAGCGGAGGAAGCTGAGCATACTTCCCATACATCGCGTAGAAGACCGTCCGATCCGTTACCGGGAATGAGAAGCTGACACGCGGGAGGATGAGATGGGCTGGCTCCGTGTCCTTCAGCTGATTCTCCGGATCCGCAAAGTAGTCCAGGTTTGCATCCCAAGTTGGAGCGACGTAGTCGTCGGGTGTTTGAACGTTCTGATCGAAGTACTCGTACCGCGCACCGATATTAAGGACCAGATCACTGAACTCCAGCTTGTTCTGGACGTATGCCGATGCAAACGTTGGCTTCCGCGGACCATCGACTCCAGAACTGGTCTCATTTCCGAAGACATCATACCCAAAGTAATCCATACCACCTCTATTTTGGTAGAATACCTCGCGCTCTCTCCACAGATATGGATTCCGTGCAATCGAATCGGGATGATACCGATCTCCACTTCGAGCGATGAATTCATTCAGAGAACTGATGGCACCAAAGTTGTACCTCCGGATGAGCCAGGTCTCGAGCCGGCCACCGGCTTTCAGCTCCCATGACGTCGTAACCTGGGAGGTGAGGTCAATCGTGAAGCCGAGGGATGTCTGCTGGTTTTTAAAGTAACTGTTAACCGGAGAGTACGGATGCCTGAACGCGAAATTGTAGATGGTGCTGTATGGTGTCGGACCTACCCATCGGGTCTGGTACCATGTTCTGTCGTTAACCAGTCGTCCG
>VGWB01000123.1 GCA_016873755.1 Ignavibacteria bacterium
GAACGCACCTCTCCGATCTCAGCCACTGCGAGATCGTTGCCGAGGCCGTGCTCGAAGACCTCCGAGTGAAGAAGGATCTCTTCAAGCATCTCGAAGCGGACACCAAACCCAGCACCATTCTGGCGTCGACGACTTCTTCACTGTCGATAACGGCCATCGCCTCCGCCACACGCAGTCCCGAACGGGTCATCGGCATGCATTTCCTCAATCCCGCCCTCGGGACCGAGCTTGTTGAGATTGTTCAAGGCCAGCAAACCTCAGAGACAGCCGTCCGAGTTGCCCGTGAGCTTGTAGGACAGTTGGGCAAGAAACTGATTGTCGTAAAAGATTCACCGGGATTCGTTGTGCAACGCGTTTCGCAGGCTTTGTACGGGGAGGCGCTGCGGCTGCTTGGAGAAAACGTCGCTGCCGCGGAGGAAATTGACCGGATCGTCAAGGTTCAGGGTGGTTTTGGGACAGGGCCATTCGAGCGCATGGACGCCGTCGGCCTCGATGTGCTGCTCGCCACGGCACAATCGCTCTACGATGAGTACGGTAATGAGGCCCGGTTCAGACCTCATGCCATTCACAAAAAAATGGTCCAATCGGGCATGCTCGGCAAGAGAACAGGACAGGGATTCTACAGGTACAACCAGGGCAAATAGTCTCGCCGGGAGGACGCTGCTTCGCAGGTCCACGACCAGAGACAAGAGAATATGGCAAAAGTCAAGCGTTTAGAACCGCAGGCAGGAACTCGGAGAAGAACCGACAGCTCTGGGCGGGCCAGTATCTACATCGTTGGCGAATCCCCGATGGTGGAGGAGTTCGCGGAACTGTGTGCAGGCCACGGCTATCAGGTGCATATCTCCTGGAATGAAACGCCGGAGAGCATACCGCCGCTCACATCGAAGAAGATCACTCGCGGTCGCATCATTCCATCCGGGACCTCGCTTGCGCTGGAGCTGACGACGATCGATCTTGACCGAAAGCGAGAGAACCTGCAACGTCTCGACAAAGCTCTTCCCCCGACGGCGGCGATCGTCAGCACCTCTGTCACTGTCACGGCTACCGAGCAGTCGACCTGGGTGCTCAACCGAAACAGGCTGGTCGGGATGGGAGCACTTCCGACGCTGATCGACAAGCCGATTGTAGAGATCGCGCCGACAGTTTTCTCGCCCAAAGAAACCGTCGAGGTTGTCCAACGGTTCTTCCGGTCCCTCGGCAAAGAGATGATGCTTGTGCAGGACCGCGTCGGATTGGTCTTCCCGCGCATCCTCTGCCATGTCATCAACGAAGCGTCGTTCGCGCTGCAGGAGCAGGTCGCGACGCCGCAGGATCTCGATATGGCGATGAAGCTGGGCGCGGGATTCCCTTTGGGACCGATCGAATGGGCCGACCGGATAGGACTCAAGCATGTGCACGCTGTCCTCTCAGCACTGCAAAACGATCTACAGGAAGAACGCTATCGTATCTCTCCACTTCTCCGACAGCTAGCACAGGGTGGAGTGTGGTGGAAACACGGTTCGGGAGAAACTCAAGAAAGGTCAGAACGATGAGATTTCATGACAAAGTCAGCCAACTGTTGCTTGGATGTTTGTGCGCAACAGTCGTCGCGAGCGTGAGCTTCGCGCAGTCGGGCGGAACGGGGAGATCCTTCGAAGGCATGCTGGAATTCAAGCTGCAGACCTTCGATCGCGTCCAGTATTTCCACTTTCACGTCAAGGCTGCGAAAATCCGCGTAGAATCGGCCGAACGAGATGAGACGACACCGATCATCATCGTCGACCATGATTTCAGGAAGAGCTTCTATATCCTTCCGCACCGCGAGCAATACGCCGAGCTCGGTGACTTCCAGGACCCTTCAGTGCAGCCGCTGGAGTCAGAGAACGGACGTGGTGTCGAGAAAACCGGAGAAACGGGTGAGATCGAGGGCTTCACATGCGACCAGCTCCTTGTGAAAACGGAACAGGGGAACCTGGAGATCTGGGCAACCAGAGGGATCGGAACGGCGGGGACATTCTACACCACGGCGAGCGAGCCGCAACAGAATCTCGCTGCATGGGAAAACCTTATCCTCAGCGAGGGCTATTTCCCGCTCTTGACGATTGCCAAAGACGTGGACGGCGACGAGAGCTGGCGGCTTGAACTGACGTCAGTGACCAGGAAGACATTGAGCGAATCGCTCTTTCGCATATCGTCAGACTACGAGAAAATCGGCATTGATCAGTTGCGGCCCAAGGCGCGACCTAGGACGGATCGGAGAAGGTAGCACAATGGCGGAACAATCCACGGACCAACCATGAAGACTGTGCGCATCGTTTGCACCCTATTGTCCTCTGTTTCAGTCCTGCTTGCGCAGCCGAGAATCTCTGTCGACAGAACAACTGTTGATCTGGGGGTGATCTACAACGGGACTGTGAAGATCGCTCGCGTTGTCGTAAAGAACACCGGGAAGGATACGCTGAAGATCCTTGGCGTGTATACCTCATGCGGATGCACCACTGTCAAGCAGCCGAAGGCGGCGCTGAAACCTGGAGAATCCGACGCCGTTGAGGTTGAATTCAACTCAACAGGATTTCGCGGCAAAATCAGCAAGCACGTCAGCATTCAATCCAATGATATGCTTTCTTCCCAGGTATTCGTTTCCATCGTCGGCGATGTTATTGACGAGCTCGAACCGGTGAATCGCTCGTCGGTCGTCTGGCTCGGGGCGATACCGATGGGCAAAACAGTCGAACATCCCATCGCGTTGAAGAACGTCTCGGGAAAGCCGATCACCCTGAGGGGCTATAAAAGCTCCTCGGAGCAGGTCATTGCCAGACTGGAAGAGCGAAGCGTCTTACCCGCTGACACGATTCGTGTCATCGTTCGAGTCACGCCCAAGAAGATGGACTATTCCAGCGAGCAGCTCTTGCTCGAGACCGACAGCAACAAGCAGTCTCAGGTCCCCATCCGTATCACCTTTGTAGGGGTACGACCGAATTGAGCCTCTTCAGGATGGCACTGCGTGAAGCAGGCATGCTGCTGATCGCCGCCGCAGCGTTGGGGTTCATCTATACCGCTGCGATGGAGAAGGGGCTCTTTGGCACTCAACGCGCGGGTTTTTCCTCGTCGTTTCCAACCTCAGTCAACGCTCCGGTCACGATCTCGCCCGACTCTGCTAAAATGTTCTTCGACTCGGGGAACGCTCTCTTCGTCGATTCACGTCACGCGTACGACTACAGCCTTGGGCACATCAAGGGCTCAATCAATCTCCCTCTGGCGGAATACGCCGCGAAAAAGGACACTCTGGCTCGGGTTCCCAAAGACAAGCTGATTATCATTTACTGCGACGGAGCGGACTGCAACTCCAGCATCGAGCTCGCTGCCAGACTCTTCATGGATGGCTTTGTCAACGTCAAGATCTTCTTTGGGGGATGGGGTGAGTGGAAAGCGAAAAGCCTTCCGATTGAAAAATCTGCCAAATGAAGCCTCTTCTTTCCAACGACTACCTTGTTCTCCTGACGCGAACGTTTCTTGGTCTTCTCTTCGTTGTCGTGAGCCTTGAGAAGATCGTCGAGCCCGCGGCGTTCGCTCAATCGATAGCAAACTACAAGATCGTCGGACCGCCGCTTACTGTCGTTCTTGCCACAGTGCTCCCGTGGCTCGAGCTGCTGTGCGGCTTTGCTCTTCTGTTCGGAATCTTCCTGCGCGGAAGCTCCCTGCTGCTTTCGGGAATGCTCGTTGTGTTCACCGCAGGTGTCATCTCTGCTCTTCTGCGCGGCCTGGATATCGCGTGCGGCTGCTTTACTCAAGATCCGTCCGTCGGGAAGATCGGATGGATGAAGGTTCTTCAGAACGGTACGCTTCTGGCGCTGAGCGTGTTCCTTTATTTCTCCTCCAGCGTACGATTCTCGATCTCACAGTATCTTCGGACGCGCCCGCTCGGGTAAAGCAACCTCCCGCAGACACCCGTCCATTTGCTGCTTGTTCGAAGCTGTCTGATGGCAGAGGGATCTCGCGTCAACATCTTGAACCTATTCAGAAGAAGGAGAACATCAATGAACTCACCCCCAGCTCTGACAGGTCGGGACCTCAACCGCAGAGATTTTCTTTCCGCGGTTGGAAAGGGAGTTGGGCTCGCCGCCCTCTCTTCAGCCACCGTCGCCGCCCTGTTAGATGATCTCTACGCTGCAGCGAAACGGGTTGAGCACCTCACGCCGCAACAGGCGGCGATGGACGAGGACTTCTGGTTCGACATCCAGCGATCGTTCTCGGTCACCCGAGGCATCACGAACCTGAACAACGGGGGCGTTTCTCCATCCCCGCGCATCGTCACGGAAGCTCTCTGCCATTACACGTGGGAACAGGAGGACGCGACAGCCTACACCATGTGGTCAATCCTCGAGCCGCAGGTTGAGACGGTGCGCACGGGTCTTGCCGACATCTTCGGCTGCGATCGCGAGGAAATCGCAATCACGCGTAATGCGTCAGAGTCTCTTGAGATCCTGTTGATGGGATTGGATCTGAAATCAGGAGACGAGGTGCTGACCACAACGCAGGATTATCCGCGTATGCTGACGACGCTGCGGCAGCGGGAAGCCCGCGAAGGGCTGGTCCTCAAGATGATCAAAGTGCCCATCGCGCCGGACCGTCTCGACGAGATCACCGTCGAGTTCGAGAAAGCGATCACTCCGAAGACCCGCGTCATTCTCATCTCGCATGTGATCAACCTGACGGGTCAGATTATGCCGGTGAAGTCCATTTGCACGGTCGCCCGTTCAAGGGGAATCGATGTCATTGTGGATGGAGCACATTCCTTCGCCCACTTCGATTTCAAACAAGAAGATCTCGAGTGCGACTACTACGGAACCAGCCTGCACAAGTGGTTGTTTGCCCCGAAAGGGACAGGACTCCTGTACGTCAAACGGGACAAAATTGAGAAAATCTGGCCGCTGATGGCAGCCGACAAGGCGCAGAAGAACGACATCCGCAAGTTCGAAGAAATCGGCACCCACCCCGCTGCACCGAGGCTCGCGACCGGGGAGGCAGTGCTTTACCATAACGGCATCGGTGGGAAACGAAAGGAGGAGCGGCTCCGCTATCTCTCCCGTTACTGGATGAACAAGCTGAGAGACCTGCCGAACGTCCGATTCCACACATCCTGGCAACCGAATCAGTCGTGCGGCATCGCTAACGTCGAGATTATCGGTGTAGAACCCGGCGCTCTCGGAAGCTACCTCATGGACAAGCACAAGATCATGACCTCACCCATTGCTCACGAGGAGTTCAAAGGTATCCGGATTACCCCAAGCGTGTACACAACACTGAAGGAACTCGACCGCTTCTGCGATGTGATGGAGACCGTGGCAAAACGGGGGCTCCCGAAGTAACGAGACGGGCAATTTGTCCCCGACAGCTTGATGACCACTTGGGCATATGCTAGACTCGCAATAACGTTCTTCCAACAACCACATATGCATCAACCAACAAAAGGAGACGTACTCATGAAGCAACGACTGATGGTTCTTGGCTTGTGCCTGCTTGCTCTGCTGGTCGTAAGCCAGGACGTGCTGGCACAAATCCCGCAGTCACCGCCGCTGCCGACGCTGCGGGTTCCGCGCCTCAGCCAAGGAGCCAAGGTTACGCAGGTCATTGGCCTGAGCGAAGTCACGATTTTCTATCACCGCCCCGGTGTCAAAGGAAGGGAGATATGGGGCGGGCTGCTACCGTACGGCGAAATTTGGAGGGCCGGCGCGAATGAGCCGACATTGTTCACGTTCAGCGATGAAGTTACAATTGAAGGAAAGAGACTGCCCGGCGGTACTTACCGATTCCTGGTGATTCCCTCGCAGAAAGAATGGACTGTCATTTTCAATTCCGAGGTACGGAACTGGGGCACCATTTACGACGCGAAGTACGACACGCTGAAGTTCGCCGTCACGCCGGAGGCCGGACCTCACGAGGAGTGGCTTTCGTACAGTTTCACGGATATGACACCGTTTTCCGCCACGGTTGTGCTTGCGTGGGAGAAGGTGCGGATCCACTTCAAGATCGAAGTCAATACTCTGGCAAAGCTCCAGTCATCGGTCGGCACGTGGCAGGTTATGAACGCCGCGGCTCGTTTCGCTCTCGACAACGACAAGTATCTTGACGAGGCGATGGGCTGGATCGAACGCGCCATCGCCGTAGACAAGAACGGTAACACGCTCCGCACGAAGGCTGAGCTGCTGGCGAAGTCCGGCAAGAAGCAAGAGGCAATAGCAGCGGGCGAAGAGGCGCTGAAGATGTTCAAGGCGATGGACCAGAGTCGGATCAGCCAGTTCTTGAAATCGCAGATCGCGGCGTTCGAGAAGCTGGTATCAGAGTGGAAGATGAAGAAATAGGGAGGAGAGTATCTTCGCGACTGGCACCGGTCGAAGAGAAAGCCTCATGGATTACCTCCGTGAGGCTTTTCTGTTTCGGTAGGCTGCACTACACGGCTCCCAACCCCGACTTCAAATAGGACCACTTCCAGTCTTTCGATCGCTGACAAAGCCCAGCTTTGACAGGATTCTGCAACACGTACGCCAAGGTACGCTCGAGTTCATCTCCATCGCGGATTACGCGATCGTAGCTTTCGTGCTGCCAGGATGAGCCGGAGCGGCAAAGAACTCTGTTTGCCCGCGCGGCGGTGTACTTCCTTAGCGATCCGATGATCTCGGTCAAAATGTAGGGCGAGACGCTGTCTCGCCTCACGAGCGATTCAGCGAATCGCTCTACGTCAACAACCATGTGTACATGGTTGGGCATTATGCAGTAAGCCAGCAAGTCGTACTTCTTGCCATCACGATATCGGATTGCCTCTGCTGCAATTTCGGCAACATCATCTCGGCGTAACCAATCGGGTCCGGCTGAAATTGTATCCAAATATGCGTCAAATCGCTCAAAGTACCGGCGATCTTCGTCCGACTCCAGATGCTTTCTTGTGAACGCATCCTGCTACTTTCGCACGGCCTTCAAACATTGATCCTGTTCGCGCAGAAGCCGCCAGATGACTTCCTTTGGCAATGAGCCCGCAAGGCGAAACGTTACAAAGAATTTCGCGGTGGTCGGCTGACGGTGTGGAAGCCGTCGACGGTAGTACTCTCTTGGCGCACTCATAGAATGGCACTTATCTCTGTGACACGACAACCTCTCGTTCTACCCGACTGGCTTTCTTCCCACAAAGGGGTTCAAGATCATCGCCACCACAATGACCACAGCACATCCCACCACGTTATACCAAAGCCATGCGATCTGCGTGAACAAGAAGCAATAGAGCACGACTGCTTCTCCTGCGAACGCCGCCCAGAATGTCGCTGTTCCCCTGATCCATTTCAGATAGAACGCGATCAGGAAGATCGCGAGCATTGTCCCGTAGAACAGGGAACCGAGAATATTGACAGCCTCGATCAACGAGCCAAGACGACTTGCATAGTGGGAAAAAGCGATAGCGTACACACCCCACAGTCCCATCGCGATGCGGGAAACGATGAGATAGTGCTTCTCCTCCCCTTCCTTCTTGAAATGCCGACGGTAAACATCGATGATCGAACACGTCGCCAGCGCACTCAATTCACCTGAGGTCGACGACATTGAAGCGGCGAAGATACAGGCAAACAGAAGACCGACGAGACCGACCGGTAGATACTTCATGACGAAGCTGAGAAAGATGTAGTTCGTGTCGCTCGTGTCGATCGATGGATCATTCGCCTTCAATATTTCGATTCCCTCTGTCCGGATGATCTCTGCCTGCTGCGACGCAGTATTGAGCGCCGATTTCGCTGCCACTACGATCTGCTCATCTCCTATTCGCTTCGCGGCCACGTAGCTACGGGCGGCCTCGGTCTTGCGTTCAAGCGCGTCTTCGTACCGCTGCTCGACCGCACGGAATTGGTCCGCGTACGCGCTCCGTCGAACCTTTTCCATCTCAACGGGGTTGAAGAAAAGCGGTGGTCGCTCGAACTGGTAGAATGCAAAGACCATCGCGCCGATCAAGAGAATGAAGAACTGCATGGGCACTTTGGCTATGCCGTTAAAGAGCAATCCCAGGCGGCTCTGACGCACAGATTGACCTGTGAGGTACCTCTGGACCTGCGACTGGTCCGTGCCGAAGTACGCCATCGCCACGAACATTCCGCCGATTAATCCGGACCAGATGCTGTAACGGTCTTCAATCGAAAAGTCGATGGGGTTGAGCCGTTCCAATCCGCCAGCGACTCGCAGCGCATCCGTGAAACCGATGTCTTGTGGAAGCAGGACAATTGTCATCACAAACGCCAGAACCATGCCGGTCATGATGATGAGCAGCTGCTGGAAGTCGGTCCAGTTAACGGCCTTGACCCCCCCCGACGTTGTGTAGATGATGATAATACCGCCGATCAGCGTGGAAGTGACGCGAATATCACAACCGAGCATCACCGAGAGTACAAGGGACGGCGCATAGATGGTTATCCCGACTGCGAGCCCTCGCTGGATCAGGAAGATGATGCTGGTAAGCGTTCGCGTCTTGAGGTCGAAGCGATGTTCAAGGTATTCGTACGCCGTGTAAACCCCGAGCCTGTGAAAGATCGGAACTGCTGTGATGGAAAGGATAACCATCGCAAGCGGCAATCCGAAATAGAACTGCACGAACCGCATCCCGTCGACGTATGCTTGCCCCGGCGTGGACGTGAAGGTGATCGCGCTTGCCTGAGTTGCCATAATGGACAGGGCAACCGTGTACCAGCGCATTTGCCGATCAGCCAGCAAATAGCCTTTGAGGTTTCGACTTCCCCGACCTTTATACAGACCGTACAGGACAATCGAGAGGAGCGTCAGCGCAAGGACTATCCAGTCGAGCGTTCTCATTCGAACACTTTCATGAAAAAGTAGAACAAGGCGATGAGAAGCGCGAGCTCTCCAACGACGAGCATATACATCGACCTCCAGGACTTGACGAATGGTGGGGAGGACTGGTCTTCGCTTACTTCGAGTTTTGAATTTTGGGTTTTCAGTTTCGAGTCCACTTATGTTTTGATCCTTTGATTTTGATGTGGCGAAGGTAATCCATCAGAGCACCAATGATTCTCCCGACTTCGTCGGTCGATCCAAGGATAGGAATTGGATGAATTCTCTCGTTCCCCCGCGTCCGAAGCCCTCCGCTATGTTTGACATAATCGAAACAGCAGCGCGACGCAGTTGGTCTCGAAGCGCCAAATCTCTGCTGAATTGACCACGCCCAGAAGCCGAGTAGACTGCTCCCGCCAACTTGCGAGCTCTTCGCCAGACTTGTCTCTCTTCCAGCTTCTTGAATGTTGCCAAGGAGTCTCCCAAGCTGGAAACTGTGAACTGGCAACTCTTATCCTACTTCCCAATCGAAATCATGTTCACAAACAGCCTGTACGCCCCTGGCACGCCCGCAGGCAGCTGACGAAAGAACGCATATCCGGTGTAGATATAATAGCCTTTGCCGTACCGAGTAACAAGTAGGCCCCCCTCTTTCTTCTCCTCTCCGGGATCGTTGCTCGCAACAACGGTGGCATATTTTGGATCCCATTTGTCGGCAAAGTACAGCCCTCGCTCCTGAATCCAACCTTCGAAGTCTCTCTCCGTAATCCTGTTAGGAACAGTCAAAATGGGATGTCCCGGGTTCACAAAACTCACCGGAGCTTCCTCCACCGTCACGCGCTCACGAGACACGTTGAACGGATACGGGCCGATGTTCTCAGACTCCCCGCGCTGGGTTGTCACATACTGGACAAGGTAGGTTCCCCCTTTCTCGACATACTCGAGAAACCGTTTCTGGCTCAGCCGGAGCGCGGCACGCGTATTGTACGCTCGAACTCCTGCGATGATCGCGTCGAACCGCGACAAGTCACTCCCCTTGATGTCCTCATCCGAAAGCAACATCAACGCGTAGCCGACCTGCCGAAGAGCAGCAGGGATCTCATCCCCTGCACCCATGATGTACGCCACATTCTGACCCCTTCGCTGCACATCTATTCTCACCAGCTTACCTTCCGCGAGTGGAAAAAGAACCTGCGGTGGGATATGCTTGTACTCGATGGTCTGGATTCCCCGGATCATCCTCCTGCCGTTAGTCTCCGCAACAGCTCGCACGACACCGCTCATTGCGCCGTCCGTCGGTGTAATCTGAAATGTGATCACCTGTTCCTGGCTCTTCTCTGTCAACTCGAATTGACCTCGATCCGGCATCACCTTCCATCCCTTTGGCACCTCCAGATACACCGAACCGGAGACCTCCGCTCCCCCCGATCGGAGTGACACCTCTATCTCTTTCGTCTTCAGATCAGCAAATACCGTGACATTCTGCCGTATGTTGACCATCACTGCAGGGGCGATGAGAAAAGGCCTGTACAACTCCCCTTCGACCGGATCAACCCAACGATATCGAACGGGAATTTCAAGCTCCAGCGGTACGTCGTTCAGGAGAAGGCTCACGTTCGCGACAGCAGCAGGCGGATTCTCAGGCATTCCAATGAGATGCTGATCGAGGACGTGGTACGATTCCCTCTCCGGACTTTCCAACAACCAGTAGGGCTGACTGTAGGGAACGGTATCCGGCAAACGGAACGATAAGGGGACCTGAGTACTTCTGTTCGTCGCAAGCTGGACGTTGAGGACCGAGTCTTTTTGTCCCAGGGGGACCGCGATGCTACGGACCGTCACCGGAAACGATGAGCGATTCAGCAACATCACCGTGAGCCGAACTTCCAAAGTGGGGCTCGCGAGGTAGTCGGCTGCCAACGCGTCGATCCACAGCCCTGAACATGCCTTGATCACGTCGAGAAGTTCGGTGCGCTTCAGGTCAACCCAGTAGCTGTCGGAGAGCTTCTGAAGCTCGGCGTATGCCTTGAGCAAAACGGGAAGCACCGAGGACGGTTCCAGCGGATTGAACCGGCCGTTTGCTTCTTCAAGGAGCCTCCCGACTGTCTCCCCTCCTTTGACCCTCGACCAGCCAAGATCAATCCCATCGAAAAGGTCGCCTCTCGCGGAATCACCGGCGACATGCTGGAAGTAGTTCAGCAGCGATCCGCGGTTCTCCGCCGCGCCGAATCCCTGACTCTTGTGCATGCTGCGGCTCAATCCTGCAATCTCCGTGAACGATCGACCGAGGAGAGGAGTGTACGTTCCGACATCGAGCGTAACAAGGTTTGTCGGGATCGGTTCATTCTGCCGAAAGCGAAAGACGTTCCAGACCAAACGCCGCGGATGCCATACGCTCAGATCACGAAGCTGCTCCGGGAAACGGGACGGATCCCGGGCAGCGTGAAAAGCCTCTTCAACAAGGATCGCTGAGGCGGTGTGGTTGCCGTGCCCTCCGAGCGTCGGCGTGAACCGTGAGATCACCACATCCGGCCGGAACTTGCGAATGATCCAGACCACGTCGGAGAGCGTTCTCTCCCTCCCCCACATGCGCAAAGTTTCCTCAGAGTTCTTCGAGTACCCGAAATCGATGGCCCGCGTGAAGAGTTGCTCCGCACCGTCGATCCGGCGAGCGGCCAGAAGTTCCTGCGTGCGAATCATCCCCATCAGCTCCCCTTGCTCAGGGCCTATGAGATTCTGTCCACCTTCCCCCCTGGTCATCGCCAG
>VGWB01000124.1 GCA_016873755.1 Ignavibacteria bacterium
GGGTGATGCACAAACCGCCCCGATCCTTACGGAGCTCAGCAGGCCTCTGGTTGTTACAGTGCTGGGTCTGGCGGGCGAGCCTGTTTCGGGTCAGACGGTAACCTTTGCTGTGGACAGCGTGCCAGTCGGCGCAATGGGTCAGCTAGTCACACCCGTGACGGCAACAACGAACGCTCTCGGCCAAGCTGCGGCATCTATCACGCTGGGCACCAAGGTCGGGGTATACAAGATCACCGCCGCTTCTCCTGGCCTTGCTGGAAGTCCAGTTGAATTCAGAGTGCGTGCGACTGCTGGCGCCCCCCAGACGCTTACCTACGTCGCCGGCGACAAACAGACTCAACCGATCAACAGCTTGCTTCAGACAGCGTTGCTCGTGCGCGTGGTCGATGTCGGGCAAAATCCTGTACCGGGAGTGCGTGTTCAATTCTCGCTCGATTCCATACCGCCCAATGCAACGGGTCAAGCGCTGCAGGCCGTCAACGCAATCACTGATTCCGCGGGTCAGGCATCCGCACTCATGATGCTTGGAAGCAAGGTCGGGGTTTACTTGGCGAGCGCGCTCGTGCCCGGCTTGACCGGCAGCCCCGTGAGATTCGTCGCATACGCGTCAGCAGGTCGACCTGTGACGCTGGTCATGACATCGGGCAATGAGCAGGTGGGACTTGTTTTGACTGAGCTTCTTGCTCCATTCGTTGTCACAGTTGTTGATATCGGTGGAAATCCGGTTCCTGAGATCAACGTGCGGTTTGCCCTGGATAGCTTGCCGAGCGGTGCCACGGGCTGCAGCCTGCGCGTGATCAACGCGGTTACCGACTTCTTTGGCCGGGCGTCGGCATTCCTCACTCTGGGTGACAAGATCGGCCGTTATACGGTGACAGCTACCTCCGCCGGCCTGATTGGAAGTCCGGCTCGGTTCGGCGCGACTGCCAGGATCCTTGTCGGAGACGTGAATAGCGACCGCGAGGTCAACATCGCTGATCTTACGTCGGTTGTCGATCACATCCTTGGGAGGATCAAACTGGTAGGCAATGATTCCGTTAAGGCCGACGTGAACAACGATGGAAAGATCAGCGTTGCCGATGTGGTGACGATGAGGAACTTCTTGCTCGCGCTGCCGGAGGCAAGATTCGGGTTTGCCGAAGGAAGCATGGAGCAGTTCGCGCCGCCGCAACAAGGTGTGCGATCAGACTACGACACGACATCGCTGGTCAGGAGCGAGTTTGTGCTCACAGAGAATGGTCTCCGGTTCAATGTCAGTAACTTGTTGCCGATCAAAGGGCTGCAACTGCTCGTTCGGTTCAGGAGTATCCAAGACATCAAGAGGCCGGACGTTATCTTCCCGCGAGCTGCAATGGATTCCTTCCACGTCTCGGCCTCCGGTCGGGAGGTGCGCATCGTCGCGTACAATCTGCTGAATATCCCGATCGCCGCTGGCGATGGCCCGCTCTTCCGATTGCCGATCAAACTGGCCAGCATTGACGAGATCGAATCTGGTGAACTTATCGTCAGCACGCCAGATACGGTGGTGACGTTTGACCGGGCGCTGAAAGCAACTGCCGCGAGGAGGTTCCCAAGTCCGAAAGAAATCCCTGTTGCCTTCCTCCTCTATCAGAACTATCCAAATCCGTTCAATGCTTCGACGCGCATCGACTACGAGGTTGCGGATGTCGAAGGCCGTGCCGCCCGGGTGCTCATCCAGGTCTATAACCTGCTGGGTGAGAAGGTGAAGACGCTTGCCTCCGGTCAGCATCCGAGCGGACGGTACACGGTGACGTGGGACGGCACGGACGACCGAGGCGCGAAAGTACCGAGCGGCACGTACTACTACCGCCTGATCTCCGGCGATTACGCCAGCGGGAAGAGGATGATCCTTCTGAAGTAGCCACACTGTGAACCTTCGGAAGGTCGGATGTAACTTGATCGAACCTTCCGAAGGTCACACCGGGAGCGTCGTTCATTTCGGAATCTTTCTTGCTTGATTGATTCTGAGCACTCTTCTGCCTACTTTTTTCGGCGAACCTCGTCTTGTTTTCTTCTCAATCAAATGACGCTACAGTTTTTCGGGGCCGCACAAACCGTCACAGGCTCAATGCACCTTGTCTCCGCCAACGGGAGCCACATTCTGCTTGACTGCGGCCTGTATCAGGGAAAAAGGGCGGAGGCCTTCGAACGAAACAGGAAACTCCCTTTCGACGCAGCCTCAATCGACGCGGTGGTGCTTTCCCACGCTCATATTGACCACGCAGGCAACCTCCCGAACCTCGTGCGGAGCGGCTTCATCGGCCCAATCTACGCGACAAGCGCCACGCGTGATCTCTGCAACGTGATGTTGTACGACAGCGCGTACATCCAGGAGCGGGATGTCGAGTACGTGAACAAGAAGCATCTGAACCGGGACGAGCCGCCAGTCGAGGCCCTCTACACATCGGAGGATGTCGAACAGACGATCGCCCAAATGAAGGGCGTGAGATATCGACAAAAGGTTCAAGTGGCAGACGGATTCTGGATCACGTTTTTTGACGCGGGGCATGTGCTGGGGTCGGCAGTAACGCTGATTGAAGTGATGGAAAGTGGCAAGACGAACCGGCTCGGCTTCACGGGAGATCTTGGAAGGAAGAACATGCCGATCTTGAAGGATCCTGAGCCGATAGGCGATGTCGAGATCATGATCTCGGAAAGCACCTACGGGGCGCGTGTCCACGAACCGATCGTTGGCATGGAGGAACGACTGTCCCAGGTCATCCGCCGCACGATCGACCGGGGCGGCAAGGTCATCGTCCCCGCCTTCAGCGTTGGGAAGACACAGGAGTTCCTGTATGTTTTGTTCAGCCTCAATGATACCGGCCGACTCCCCGCAGTGCCGATCTTCGTCGACAGCCCGCTCTCGGTCAACGCAACCGAAGTGTTCCGCCTTCATCCCGAGTGCTTCGACAAAGAAACGAATCAGTACATTATGCAAGATGAGGATCCGTTCGGTTTCGGTCGACTCAAATATGTCCGAAGCGTTGATGAATCGAAGAAGCTCAACGACCTGCATGAGCCCTGTATCATCATCGCCTCTTCCGGGATGTGCGAAGCAGGCAGGATTCTTCACCATCTCGCAAATAACATCGACGACCCGCACCATACCATCCTTGTCATTGGCTACATGGCGGAGCATACGCTTGGCAGGCGAATCGTGGAACGCCAGCCGGTCGTCCGAATCTTCGGCGAGGCGTTCCAGCTCAGGTCAGAAGTGGCTATTCTCAACGCGTTCTCCGCTCACGCCGGGCAGGATGAGCTGGTCGGCTATATCTCTGCTGTCGACCGAAAGGCACTCAAGAAGATATTTCTTGTCCACGGCGAGCTGCAGCAAGCTGAAGCGCTTTCAGCAAAGCTTTCTGAGGCCGGGTTTGAGAGTGTTCACATTCCGGGGCGGGGGGAAAAGGCGGAGTTCGGGCGATGAAGGTTCTCGTCACCGGCGGAAGTGGATTGGTTGGAAAGTATATCACGGCAGATCTCGCGGAGTCGCACCATGTTGAGATCCTCGATCTGAAGAAACCCCACCGTGAGGATTTCGGATTCCATCCTGTTGACCTTCTGGATTACCCGGCCGTGGAGCGCGCTCTTCCGGACTGCGATGTCGTTGTCCATCTTGCCGGAATTCCGCATCCGCTCAGCGATCCTGCGGGGAGAGTGTTCCGCACGAACGTTATGGCGACGTTGAACATCCTGGAAGCGTGCGCTGACCGCGGAATCCGGAGGTTCATCTTTCTTTCCAGCGAGTCCACCCTCGGTTTGGCGTTCTCCTCATCGGTGATGTGGCCGCTGTACATCCCAATTGACGAACAACACCCGGTTCGGCCCGAGGATCCGTACGGTCTCAGCAAGCTCGTGGGTGAGCTGTTGTGCAAGAGCTATGCGCAGCGATATGGCATCCAGACGATCTGCCTTCGACCACCCTGGATCTGGGTACCGGAAGCGGAGGAGATTCGACGATACAGGGACTTGATTGCCGAATATTCGAAATGGTCGAAGAACCTTTGGGCCTACATCCACGTGGCCGACGTTGCCAACGCTATACGCTGTTGTATCGAATCAGCCGAGCTCCCGGTGCACGACTGCTATTTCATAACGGCGGCCGAGACGTGGACAGAAGTTGAAAGCCGCTCTCTCGTGTCAAAATACTTCCCCCGAACCACGACGATCGCCGCGGACTTCTCCGGCAGGGATTCCCTGATCAGCTGGAAGAAAGCTCACGAAGCGTTCGCCTTCACTCCGCAGCACACGTGGAGGGAGATTGTACGATCATAGTGGGTGAAGGGTTCAGCCAATACTGAGAACGAAATGCCCAAGCCAATTCTCATTGATACCGATCCAGGGGTCGACGACGCGCTCGCGCTGATTCTCGCTCTGAGATCACCTGAGCTCTCGGTCAAGGCCATTACCACGGTCGCTGGGAATGTCGGGGTGCGCAAGTGCACGCGAAACGCCCTGAAGATACTTCGGCTCATGGACTTACCTCAGGTGCCTGCGGTTGCCCAGGGGGCGAGCAAGCCTCTCTGCCGCCGCCTGTTCACAGCTCCCGAGGTCCACGGAGAGGATGGCTTGGGGGGAATCAGATGGCTCTCCCCCTTGAACAGGGCCAAGGTCCCCGAGCACGCAGCTGACGTCATCATCCGGTGCTGCCGCACATCCGCCGGGAGGTTGACGATTGTCGCTGTCGGTCCGCTGACCAATCTCGCTCTGGCTTGGAAAAAGGATCCAGCTGCTCTGCGGAAGGCTGGGCGGTTCATCACGATGGGAGGAGCATTCCGCGTTCCGGGTAACACCGGGCCCGTTGCTGAATTCAACTACTTCGTCGATCCTGAAGCGGCTCATACGTTCCTGCACTCCGGACTTCCCATAACTGTCGTCCCGCTTGACGTAACGCAGCAGGTTGTGCTGATGCGCAAGGAGCTCGAGTACCGGGCGAGACGCCGGGCGAATCTCGTGGGAAAGGCAATCCTCGACTTCACGCGTTCCTACATGCTCCGCCACAAGATGACCCAAGGCTTCAACGGCGGGTATCTTCATGATCCCTTGGCGGTTGCCGCGGCCATCGATGATTCCATTATCGAGACGAGGCGAACGCATGTCGACGTTGAGACGACGGGAAGGTTCACCCGGGGGATGACGGTAGCTGACTTCAGAATGAAGGCCCGGTCCGTCGATCCGGCTGTTGCCTTCAAGATCGACAGGGACAGGTTCTTCAAGCTCTTCCATGAGCGAATATGGTTGTAGCCGACAACACGGATCAGGGCGGTGGATACAGGGAATCAACGATCGCAGTGCCGCGTTTGCTCGGACGGTTCTTCACATGCTTGTCGATAGGGGTATCAGTTGTCGCTCTATCCCCGGCGCAGGAAGCGATTCGACATCCGCTTGCTCGAGGCGTCGACAGCCTGAGAGTCTCCTCTTTGAGTTTCGATCGTGTACTGAACACGTTCACGTGGAATGGGAACATCCTCTTCGCCCAACAACTGAGGGGCGTTGACGTGAACTTCCGTCAGGGATTACGATCGAGACTGATTCGCACCGAGCAACGGTCGCTTCAAGATGAGTACATGGACACGCTCGAGGTCGGAACGATGCTGGGTGGTCGATGGAGGCTGAGGGCCCAGCAGGTCTCCTCCGTGGTCTCCGATAATCGGGCGATCGACCTTACGAAGCTTGCCCAGCACCAGGCTTTCGTGGGATTTCGGCTGCATCCGTCTTCCAGCTTTTCCGTCGGTGCATCGGGTGGCTATCAGTTTGACTCGCAGCAAGAGGAGCGGGACGAAGGCTTTGCCTACGAAGCAGAGCTGGAGGGAAGGAACATCCAGCTGGAGGATTTTCGCGCCCTCATCAGCGGCCGGTGGGGAGAGGCGTTTCTGACACGGCGTCGGCCCGGGGCAGGCCATCTTGACGTGGCGATACAACGGGAGTTCGGGAACGAGGCTCGCAACACGATCAGCTTCTCGTACGAGCGCCAGCGACGAGAGTTCTATACGCTGGCCGATGCCGATGTCCAGAGGACCTTCAATACCAAGAGTAACATCTTCCGCCGACAAATGGAATCGTTTCAGGTTCTGGATTCGCTGGCGTATCAGCCCTCAGGGAGGCTTCGGGTCGCACTCCAGGGGGGAATCGCGAATCGTGTTATTGACCGGGGATTGAAACATAAGGCTCTCACCAGCACGACCGGCTTGCTCCTTGATACGAGGATCCAGGAGCTCTACTTGTTCGGTGAATTCTCGTCGTTCTATCGACTCGCAGATTGGATCGACCTTGACCTCCGGCTCTCCTACAGGGAACGGGAGGAACGCCACAGCGTTAAGGAAGAGCGAGGGGTAGCCCAGTCGGTATTCGACAAGCAGCAGCGCTCGGAGCGCAGACTGGACAACATAGCCAAGCGGACAACGGTCTCAGCAGGCGCCCGCCTGCAGCCGTCAGAAAGAGATCAATTGAACTTTGCCGGATCGGCAAGTATCTTACGGTATGACACTCCCGACACGCTCAATACTGATGACCGTGATGAGTTGCTAGTTACCATTGGGGTGGAGGGAACTCACCGCTTCAACGAGTATCTCATGCTCACGCTCACCGGCGACGTCACGCTCAGTCACCTTGTCTATCTCAAAGCGCTGCAGAGCGCGAACAACAGTTGGAACAGGATTATACGGTTTTCCCCGGCGGTGGAGTATGCGCCGGAGCCATGGTTTCGAACCGTAAACCAGGCAGAGGTGTTGGCAAACTACACCGTGTACGATTTCGAGGGGGAGATCTCGAGCGCAAGAAGCTTCTCGTTCCGTCAGGCGTCGTGGATCGACTCAACGACCGTTCAACTGAGCGAACTTTTGCAGTTCAATTTCGTAGGTGGAGTGAGAGTCTATGAGCGAGGTATCCTCCTCTGGAAAGAGTTCAAAGAGCGTCCGCAGAACTACTTCGTGGAGCGTTCGTTCTGGCCCCGGTTGTCATTGGTGGCAATGCGCTCAGTTCGCATGGGGATCGGCTACCGCCTCTTCAGCCAGGATCGGTACCGATATCAGGGGGCTGAGAGGATCCTGGAGCGACGACTCGAGACCGCAGGTCCTACGGTCGTGCTTGATTGGGAAGGCGAACATGGCAAGCGTGTTGCGGTCGAGGGGTGGCGGGAGACACAAGCACAAGACGGGCGAGTCATTCGCACCGTTCCGAATCTTTCTCTGAGAGTAAGCATGGCGCTATAATGAGGAAAAGAATCAAGAAACGAACAGCTGTCCGTGCAACGTATCCTCGGCCCGCCCTGCATCCGCAGACGTTTCATCTAGAGTGTAAGAGCGAGCCGAGAGAGGTCAGGAAAATCGAGCCGTTCCTGAAGAAGGTGAACGAGGTCGCACGGCTTGACGACGGCACGTTCTATCGGCTGCTGGTGGCGGGAACGGAAGCGGTAAACAACGGCATCTTGCACGGCAACAAGTCTGATCCGCGCAAACTCGTTCATGTCCTGGTCGTGCTCGAGAAAGATTGCCTGATCCTTCGGGTCAAAGACGAGGGGAAGGGCTTTAGGGTTGATGAGATACCAGATCCCCTCGAGGAAAAGAACCTTCTAAAGACCGACGGGCGTGGCATCTTCCTCATGCGCTCGCTCATGGACAAAGTGGTGTTTCACATTACCGACGATGGGACGATCGTCGAACTCGCCATCGATTTGAGACTCCTGCGCTAAGTGACCTTCGGAAGGTCTGTGGTGTCACGATGAAACCTTCCGAAGGTTCCAGATGCGTTCCGAAGGTTTCGTTGCTAGTCCTTCGGAAGGTTCAAATGTCGTGATCTGCCCCAGCCTCGGTAACGCTTCGGGGATCTCACCTTCAAGAAAGGAAAATCCCATCTCGCTTGAGACGGCATTTTTTTCGACAGCGAAACGTGTATCCGAAACTCTAGAGCGTAGCGGCTGTGCGCGATGATCCGTCAGAACAACATCGTCGCTGTCAGGATGGCTCGCCGGCTGATCAAGGATCCCCCGAAAATCTGATAATGCTCCCGATCCAACAGATTTGACACGTTCAAATTAAGCGAAAGACTGTTGGAGAATGTGTAGCGGCCCGACAGGTTCACGAGGGTGTAAGCGGGTATGTCACCCCGATAAATGCCTGCTGCCCACGGAAAGGTCGGAACATACTTGACCTTGATCCCGATGTCGTGCCCCTTCGGGTGCGTATAGGTAAGGCCTCCATTAATACGGTATTTGGGTGAATTCGGAAGCAGAATATCGTTCGGATGCCGTTCCACAACCTCGAAGGAGAAATACGCGAAATTTGCATCAATGAGCCAGGAGTCGGAAAAGTAGTAGTTCACGGCAATGTCATACCCAGCCTCGTTAACCTTTCCGGCATTGGTGTACGACCAAATGGTTCTTGGTGCCGCCTCGCCCGGCAGAATCACAGGGAATGGATATCTTGGATTCAATGCCGGACCCAAGTCGGTCACGAAGTCTTTGAGCTGGTTGAAGTAGGCATCGACCGTAAGGAACAACGTCTTCTGAAATACCCCCTTATAGCCAAGTTCGTACCCGGTAATCTTTTCCGTCTCAAGCTTTTCGTTGCCGATGTATGCGAGCGGGCTTGTTGGGTGCTTGACGTAGAGGTACAGCTCCGAGTAATTCGGTGATTGGAAGGCCTGGTTGAATGTCAGCCGCAGCGTGTGTTCAGCGAGCGGGGACCATACAATGGCCGCTTTCGGTGAGAACTGGCTTGGGACCAATGAGCTTCGATCCCAGCGAGCGGCAACGATACCTTTGAGAGCACCCGATACCTTGCATTCCACCTGTGCAAAGACTCCGCTCGAGTTATCATCTCGTTTAGCTTGCATCAAAGTTCCTTCCGTGTCGATATTCACCAGGCGGTGGGATGCACCTGCAACGACGAACAAACGATCCTCGAAGGCTTTGAAGTTGTATTGAACTTCTCCATGCGTGATGAGGGCATTTTGCAGCAAGGGTAGTCCCGTCGAAAGTGATATCTCAGGCTCGACATTGTGCCGTCCGCTCGTCCAAAGGAGCACGCTAAAGCCACCACCGGTATAGCTCAGGCGGGCCCAAGGCTTGGTAGCTTTCTGCACTTGAACCCTTCCAATCCCGGTGACGATCACCTCATTTTCCGTTTGCGCGATTCCCCCTTCCAGCGTGGCGATGCCCCCTCGTGCGTAGTCATAATCAATCCGCGCTGAGCCGTATAAGGTCCTTACGGCATCGAGATTCAGATCTCGCACTTCATTGTTAAGAAACGGGTTGAATCCGGGGTACTCGAAGTTCCGATTCGTTCGAATCGTGCTGAATGACTTTCCGCTGATGTATCCGGCGTTAACCTTGTAACTCCATTGCCCGATCACCCCGGCGTGACGAACATCGCCGCGTAAAGCGCTCCGTTCCCCCGCGCCGACAATAAGATGGGTCCCAACTGCAGCTCTCGGCGAAGTTGAAGTGACATTCATAACCCCATTGAAAGCATTTGCTCCATACAACGCCGAGCCCGGTCCCTTCACGAGTTCAATCCGACCAAACTCCTCGAGCGGAACCGAGAGCCCGTTCCACTCCGTCGCACTCAAGAATGCCGTTGCGAGGTCTCTCCCATCCACAAGGATCAAGAGTCGTCGATTCAACGAGCTGTTAAAGCCTCGTGTATTGATGTTGAAATCGAACAAGCCGCTCTGGACAATGTCGACCCCGGGCTCTGATTCAAGCAACTTGGGAAGTTGACCACTCCCTGCCAGACGCACGATGTCCTTCGCCTCGACAAGAGAAATGGCGGCCGGGGCCTCAGTAATGCGCTCCTTGCGAAGCGATGCACCATAGACAAGCACCTCCCCAAGCTGGACAGCAGCGTGCACGAGGAAAATGTCCTTCGATGTCGTCGCTCCTGCCTCTACGTTCACCGTCACTTCCGATGGCTTGAATCCAACCGCGGATGCCACGATCGTGTGACGCCCCGGCGGCACATTTCGAATAGTGTACCGTCCTTGATCGTTGGTTGCGGCTCCGAGTCCTGTGCCTTTCACGACAACATTGACGAACGGAAGGAACTCCCTGTTCTCGTCACCTCTCACCGTCCCCGTGATGACACCGGTTGTCTGTCCAAAACCAAGAGATGAGATGAAGAGAGTGACGGAGAGAAGCATCAGTGAGGAAAGCAAAGGCCTAGATAGATGCACGGTCAAACCTCCTGATTTGGTGAAGAAGATTCCGCAGGTGCGAAGTGCAGCGCCTGCTGTATTTAAAACCCCCGACTCTCGCGAGTCGGGGGCTGAAAATACAAGGTTGTGAAAACTCTGGTTGAGCTAGAAGTTCTTGCTCTTCAGTTCTCTGTAGAACCCGCGGGATTCACCATCTGCGTTGAAGATGAACTTCACAATGCCGAGATCTGGTGCAAGCCACAAAGATGCCGTCTCACCTACGACGGAAGGCGTCGCTGACCCGCCGAGATAGATCTTTCGGGTCGCTGTAGCCTTGTATACACTGTAGGTCTGATTATTGACGGTTATGGGTGCTTTCGGTTCGATCTTTCCGACGATCTGCAAACGTACCTGACCGGTCGGTGCCGTCCAAGTGCTGTCAAACCCCGTCCATTCCTCGCCGACACCTGCATCCTGTTTCACCAGCATGATCCACCTCAATGAATCCGCACGCTGGAGGCCGAACGTCCGGTAGAAACGACCTATGTTTGTCAAAAACGAAAAGTTGCCGCTTCCTGTAGGGGAAGATCTCTGCACGTAATATGAACTAACGACCCACGTGGTGGGGGGTTGAGGGAGACCGGTTGGGACGCGCATCGAATCCGAAATAACGTGCGCAGTCCCAAATGGAGTTTGGGTATTGACCGCAGCCACGGTCATGCGAGCTTCAAACACGGCACCGGTCGCTTCGATATTGACATCCGTGATCGCGTCCCGGAGAAAACCGCTGAAGACGAGCTTGCGGCCGACAACCAGAGGAAACAAATCTTCCGTGATCGGCTGAACTCCCTGCTCCGGTTCCGTTGATTTCTCCTTGCAGCCCGAACTCGTAAACACGAGAGAAAGAACCGCCAGAAAGGCAGCAGCAACCAATACCTTCACTGTTTTCATACAGCCTCCTAAGTTTGCTGAGAAACTACGGCCGAGGGCAGCTTCTGGAGCGATCCCTGGCCGCGGTCGGGGGGCGTTCCGTTGGCACATGCCTGGCCATTTTGATTAACTTGAAGTTTAAAAAAAGCACGGCACAAAATCAAGAATGAAGCAGCCGGAAGTTGAATGGAGAGACCCTGGAGTTTGAGAATTCCCGATTAGAACTGGTATCCGATGCTGATCCCGAACAGGCTTGCCGCGACTTTGTATGTTCCCGGGAAAGGATTGACAGAGGCCGAGACCGTCCGGTTAGATGAGAATATGTGATGATACACCCCATCAACTGTGAGATTCTGGGTGAGTTCATACCCGAATCCGATCGTGAATTCGTTCCTGTTTGCATCCGGCAAGACGGGATCGACGGATTTGTCAGGTT
>VGWB01000125.1 GCA_016873755.1 Ignavibacteria bacterium
TACAAGCATGACGGCATTCTGCAGTTTGTTCTCCGCTCCCTGCTGAAATAACGAAAAGGCCTGGCGGATCTCGAGGATTCGCCAGGCCTCATCGCTTTCCAAACGATCTCTGCTCGTGCCCTTCCAACTAGTGTAGTGCGTCATTGATACCTTGTCAAATTGTCTCTTGATCCCGAAGGGGTCGGATATTCAAGGGCGGGACAACGTCCCGACCCCCATTCAACATATGATTGATCGAACCCTGAAGGGGTGAGATATCATCGTTCCGCAGTGATTGCCTTATGATTGTCCTTCTGGGTACGTAACCCTTTCAGGGTAACTGATTGATATATCTTCCCCCTTCGGGGAAGGACTTCAGCACAAAGATGTCCAAATGTAAAGAAGCGTTGGACACACTACACTAGTTACGCAGCGCAACCTCACTCGTCGGCTCTCTCCGTGTAGCCGGGCTCACTTCTTCGCGCTGTTGAAGGGCAAACTGCAGCACCTCTTCCATTTCCTTCACGAAATGGAATTGCATGCTTTCGCGCACATGCGCCGGTATCTCCTCAAGGTCAGGCTTGTTGCGCTCCGGCATCAGCACCCATCGCAGGCCGGCTCGATGGGCCGCCAGGACTTTTTCCTTCACTCCTCCAATCGGCAGCACGGCTCCGCGCAGCGTAATCTCTCCTGTCATCGCAAGATCGTTACGAACCAGACGCGCCGTCAACAGCGAGGCAAGAGCGGTTAACATCGTGACACCAGCGGAAGGACCGTCTTTCGGCGTTGCCCCGGCAGGAACGTGTATGTGTATATCGTATTGCTCCCTGAACGTTTCCTCAATCCCGAGCTGCGAAGCCTGAGCAGATATGTAGCTGAGGGCAGCCTGGGCAGACTCTTTCATGACGTCGCCCAGCTGACCGGTCAGAATCAGATTCCCTTTCCCTTTCATCTTGGTGGCTTCGATAAACAGAATATCCCCCCCTACGGGAGTCCACGCGAGGCCCGTTGCTATACCCGGCTTGTTAAGACGTTCGGCGACATCCGGGAAGAACCGTTGCTGTCCGAGATACTTCGTGAGGATTTCGGCCTTCACCTCCGTGAGTTCTCGCTTTCCTTCCACCACTTCACGTGCGACTCCCCTGCAAACGTCGGCGATCCGCCGTTCAAGCGAACGCACACCTGCTTCCCTCGTGTAGCCGGTGACGATCTTTCTCAGCGCGTCATCGTCGAAAGCAATCATCCCTTCCGTCAAGCCGTGCTCCTTGCGTTGTTTTGGAATGAGGAAGTCTTTCGCGATGTGGAGCTTTTCCTCCTCAACGTAGCTTGGAATTTCGATGATCTCCATCCGGTCTCGCAGAGCAGCCGGAATCGGGTCCAACAGGTTCCCCGTGGCAATGAAGAGAACCTTTGAGAGATCGAACGGCAACTCGACATAGTGATCACTGAACGTGGAGTTCTGTTCGGGGTCCAGCACTTCCAGCAGCGCCGAAGCCGGATCGCCCCTGAAATCCATGCCGATCTTGTCGACCTCGTCGAGCATAAACACGGGATTGTTCGAGCCGGCTTTCTTGATCCCCTGAATAATCCGTCCGGGTAGCGCCCCAATGTAGGTCCTTCGATGTCCGCGAATCTCCGCCTCATCATGCACACCACCAAGCGACATCCGGACAAACTTTCTTCCCAGCGCGTTGGCGATGGACCGACCAAGTGACGTTTTGCCGACGCCCGGCGGACCAACGAAACAGAGGATCGGACCGCGCATACCTTCCTTCAGTTTCCGCACGGCCAGATACTCCAGAATCCGCTTCTTGACCTTCTCAAGGCCATAGTGATCGTTCTCGAGCACCTCGCGCGCCTTCGCGATGTCCAGATTGTCCTCTGTGGACATCGACCACGGCAACTCGAGCAACCATTCGATGTACGTTCGAGCCACTGTGTATTCCGCGGAGGCCGAGTTCATTTTCCCCAGTCGCTCGATCTCTTTCTCGATAGTCTTTCGGACGTCTTCCGGCGGGTTCGCCTTCTCCATGCGCTTCCGGAACTCTTTCACCTCAACATTGTCGGCGCCATCACCCAATTCCTTCTGGATAGCCTTCAGTTGCTCGCGCAGATAGTACTCGCGCTGCGTTTTGCTGATCTCTTCCTGCACGTCTGATTTGATCTTTGCACCCAGTTCGAGGCGCTCCACGATCTGACTGAGGAGGAAATGTACCTTGCTGAGTCGTTCCTTGACATTGAGGATCTCAAGCACCATCTGCTTCTCCCTCACCGTGATCCCAGCAAACGAAGCCGCAGAATCTGCGACCGCCCCAGGCTCCTCCGTATTGAACACAATGGAGAGATGTTCGTCTGTGAGGTCGTTGCTCAACTCAACGAGTCTCTGGAAAACTGTTTTTACAGTCGTCACAAGCGCATCGACCTCAATCCCGGAAACGCGCTCGTCTTCGATGCGCTGTGCCGCGGCCCGGATCGTTGGCTCAAATTGGAGAAACGTAAGAACCCTCGCACGGTAAAGCCCCTGCAGAAGGACATTCTTTGATCCATCCGGCAGGTTGAAGGCCTTGAGAACTTTGGCAACAGTCCCCACACGATAGAGGTCTTCCTGCTTCGGCTTGTCGACAGCACTTTCTTGTTGGGTCAGGATCAAGACGTTCGTGTTCTCCTTCTGCGCTTCCTGGATCACAAGCAGGCTTGCCTCCCGACCGATAGCCAGTGGAAAGATCTGCCTCGGGAAGAAGACGGAATTGCGTAGGGGGATAACCGGAAGAGTCTCCGGGATATTCACAACCGTCTGGTGGCCCTCCGGTTCGGATGCTTCTTGTCTGTCGGTTTTGTCTTGCCTGGCCTTCTTACGCGGCATTCTTTGTGACTCCTTATCGATGGACCTGTCTCATCTCTCCCCCCGAAGCGACCATCCTTGGAAACTACTGGTCCCCTAGCAGATTGACGGCGTATCAAGAGCTTTCGGGAAGGAGACACCAATACGGGTACGATAGGCTCAAAGCCTGTGCCACCCCCAATACCTCTTCCTATGAACGAATTCGTGGCTGCTCTTTGTATCGGTCTTCACTCCTGACAGGATTCCGACTTTCTGTCAGACCCCGAAGTCCAAGTTCGCCCTTGTTCAGCCAATGTGGCATAACGATCCGTCGAGGTTGACCTGACGACAATCGGCATTGCTCCATGCGGGAATCATTGAATCCTCTAGTATGTTTTCGCATCATACACGTTAAGAATCCGCTGGATTCCTAACTATCGACAGCCTCAGACAGAGGTCCCTGTTCCCTTTTCCACAACAAACAAAAGGGTTAGCATGCCAGTCTTTGACTACCGGTGCTCGAACTGCGGAAGAACCTACGATGTCTATCACAAGGTCCGTGAGGTGATTGACGACGTGGTATGCCCTCACTGTGGTTCCTCGAACCACAAGCGGCTGATGTCGGCTCCATCCATATCGTTAGCCAGCAAGTCCAGCTCGGACCTTTCGTCAGGGTCTTCCTGCGAATCGGGCGGCGGATGTTGCGGGGGCGCGTGCGGCTTGAACTGAGCATCGTTTGGAGAGTAGAAAATGAGGCAGAAGACCATCGGCACGCTGATACTCGTTTTGGGCCTGGCTCTTGTCGCCGGATGCTCATGGCGTCCCGAATCAAGGAGCAAGGTCCCGATCATAACAACCACGGAGACCCAGAAGCTTCTCGAATCTAGCCACAGCGTTGTCCTCCTCGATGTGAGAACGCCTGAAGAGTGGAAGAGCTCGACTGGACATCTTCCAAATGCCGTTTTGATCCCGCTCCAGGAGCTCGAGGCACGATTCGATGACCTTGAGTCTTTTCAGGACCGGATGATTATTACATATTGTCGTTCCGGAATCCGGAGCCAAACCGCGGCGAGATTGCTTATCGAAATGGGCTTCAAAGCCTTATCAATGGAGGGCGGAATTCTCAAGTGGATCGCGGAGAATCGCTCGGTCATCAAGGAGACGAATCAATGAACGGCGAGCTCGTTGTTTACATCATCCTTGGGGCAATCCTGTTCTTGTACGGGCGAAAAGCACTTGTTGCACGCTCGATTCAGCAGTACACTCCCGGAGAGGTACAAGAACGACTCAAGCGAAAACAAGATCTGGTCCTGCTCGACGTTCGCACCGACAGGGAGTGGAAAGGCAGTTACATTAAGGGTGCTGTTCACATACCCCTGCACGAGTTGCCGCACAGAACGGACGAGCTGGAAATACATCGAAACAGGCAAATCGTTTGCTACTGTCAGACCGGGAGCCGGAGCGTTTCAGCGGCGGTGAGACTGAAAAAGCTCGGATTCACAGCGGCGAATATGAAAGGAGGACTTTCCGAATGGAATTTCTCCAGTCCCAGGTAATCCGCTGGATGCTTCGCCTTCTCCCCGTCGTCATCGGCGGGCTGGGGGGCTACGCATACTTCTACTTCGTAGGTTGCGCCAACGGCTCCTGCCCCATCACCAGCAATCCATGGAGCAGCGTCGCGTACGGGGCGTTGATTGGAGCGCTTTTCGTTTTTGGCGGCACAAACAAACCGCCAAAAAGCACAATCCCGAACAAGGAGGTTGATTGAACATGGCGTATGGTTTCTCAAAAACGGTGAACCTGTCGTACGAGCAAGCGGTGGAAAGGGTAACTGGGGAATTGAAGAAGGAAGGCTTCGGGATCCTGACATCGATCGATGTCAAGGACACCCTCAAGAAGAAACTCAATGTCGACTTCAACAAGTACGTGATCCTCGGAGCATGCAACCCCCCGTTCGCCTACAAGGCTCTTCAAGCCGAGGAGCAGATCGGTCTACTCCTGCCCTGCAACGTTGTCGTCTTCGAAAAAGAGGGAAAGACGACGGTGGCAGCCTTCGACCCGATCTCGATGACGAAGGTGCTGGATAATGAGGGCATAAAACCGATTGCCGAGGACGTGAAGGGGAGACTACTGCGGGTCATTGACGCGGTGTAGGGACAACACCAGCGGGCGTTGTCTAGGAGTCCATGTCATCCAACTCTTCCTGCGCACGCCTCGCAAAATCCGATCCGGGGAGAGTTGCGATCGACCTCTGAAACAACTCACGAGCCTTATCAAGCTCATCAACACGCTTGTACGCCACACCGCCGTAGTAAAAGATCGCTGTTTTCAGTTCCCGCGTCTGGTCGGGGAAGTCCGGGTGTCGCAGCAGCACAATGAAATCCTCCAGCGCCGTTTCCAGTCGACCGAACAGGCTCGGCAGGCTGAGGCTGTTGATCCCTCGGATGAGGCGCACCATGATATTGTCCGGAGCCATCTCCACCGCTTGATCCATCTCCTTGCCCCCCTGCCTCATGTATTTCAGCTTCGTCGGAGGCCACCACGCGTCACGTGCACGCATCGTCCAGAAGCTCCCCCGATAGACGACTGCAACGGCGTTCGCCGAATCCAGTGCAACCAGCTTGTCGAAGCAGCGAAATCCTTTCTCAACAGCAGCATCATCTCCATTCACAGCCTGGTCGTGATAGATCCGGCCGAGCTCCATCAACGCCTCTTGGTCGTCTGGATTTGACCTGAGACGTGATTCGAGTTCACGCGCATCCCCTTGGGCAAAGGAACCCGAGCTCAACCACGCCCAAACAAGCGCGAGCGAACAGAAGTATCTAGAGAATCGTCGCATCATTTGTCTGCCGTTGCACCGTATCATTCTCCCGGCCATCGACGTCCTGCGAATCAGACGGGGCTCGCTTCCCCATTAAGTCGCAGGCGCAGTCGAACAAGTCGAGGTTTGAGGAAGTTCCAAAGTCGGTAGCCGAGCAACAATGCCAGAATCGCGCCGTACGCCAACGGCCGCTGTTGATCCGCTTTGACGAGCCACAGGTAGTGGATGACACCTCCGAGGGCGGTCAGATAGACCAACCGGTGCAGCAGGCGCCACCTCTTCCCGCCTATCCATTTCGCTATTCTGTCGGCCGAGGTAGCCGCAAGGGGGATCATCAGCACAAGAGCTGCGAATCCCACGGTGATGAAAGGGCGCTTCGCAATATCTGCTACAATTTCATCAATAGAGAAGAACTTGTCAAGATAAACGTACGTCGTGAAGTGAAGCATCCCGTAGAAAAAGGCAAAGAGACCGAGCATGCGCCGGAAGCGAGCCAACACACTCCATCCTGTAATTTTTCGGAAAGGAGTAATTGCCAGCGTCAACGTGAGAAACCGTAGGGTCCATGTGCCCGTCTCATCTGTTATGTAATCGATCGGATTCGCGCTAAGCTCTCCATTCAGTCCCTGCCACGCGAGCAGGGCGAGTGGGCTAAGGGCAAGAACGAACACTCCCGGCTTGACGACGCTCTTCAAAAGTACTTCCGCAGATCCATGCCGGCATACAGGTGCGCAACCTGATCTGCGTACCCGTTGAAAGGAAGCGTCTTGCGCTTGAAGAACTCCCCGATTCGCCGTTCGCTTTTCTGACTCCACCTCGGATGGTCGACGTCAGGATTGACATTTGAATAGAAACCGTATTCGTCGGGTGCGGAGAGATTCCATGTTGTGGGAGGTTGTTTCTCCACAAACCGGATTTTGACAATCGACTTGATGCCCTTGAATCCATATTTCCACGGGACAACCAGCCGAAGCGGCGCACCATTCTGGTTTGGGAGTTCCTTGCCGTACAACCCCACGGAAAGGATCGTGAGCGGATTGAGCGCCTCATCGAGCCGGAGGCCCTCGACATAAGGCCACCCCAGCACATCACTCTTCTGACCCGGCATCTCTTCCGGCCTGTAGACTGTCTCAAATGCGACGAACTTTGCTCTGGACGTCGGCTCAACGCGCTTGATCAGATCAGCCAGGGGGAAGCCTCTCCACGGGATGACCATCGACCAGCCCTCGACGCAACGCATCCGATAGATCCGGTCCTCGAGCTTGTGAGGCTTCAAGAGGTCCTCAAGGTTGAATGTCGCCGCCCTCTTTACCTCCCCATCGATTCTGACTGTCCACGGTTTTGGCTTGAACCGGCCTGAGTATTCGGCGGGATCACCCTTGTCCGTCCCGAATTCATAGAAGTTGTTGTATGTGGTGATCTCCTTGAACGAGTTCACCTCCTCATCGGTGTCGTAGGGACCCTTCTTCCCCCGAGGCCACCTATCCTGGCCGACAAGAGCCTCGGGTAGGAATGAAGCTGTCGTGAGCCCTATGCCTGCCAACGAGGCAGTTCGAATGAACTCACGCCGGTTTATGTAGTGACGCTCAGGAGTGATTTCTGAAGACTTGACACCGTCCGGTTTCTTTATGAGCATGGGAAAGCCTTCCGCCGCTGCGTTTCTGTCTCTGTGTTGAGACTACAACGCACGGCGATCGGCTTTTGTTCCGTCAACTCTGAGGACTTAGAGAGGGGGATGTGAAACAGGAGCAGTGAATCAGCCTCGCTGCTGCTTCCACCAGCGCTCGACGACTTCGGGGATGTCGGTCTTGACGTCGCTCTGCTTCCACTTGTCGAAGAACTTGATGTCGGCGCTGCTGGGTTCAGGATTGGGATAGTCGATCTGTACCCTCAGTGGCATCGGGATCGCCTCACCCACGATCAGTGCCTCGCCTTGTCGGAGTGCGGGGAGAGTGTCAACCAAACCCGCAAAGGTGTCGGACATGACCTTGCGGACATAGTTCTGGTCGACCGGATTCGTCAATCGGAGAATCACGAAGTTGTTGCATTGAGCCAGGATCGTCTCAGAGACCTCTGCGGGGCGTTGGCTCACGATGAGGCAGCTGACTCCATATTTACGTCCCTCCTTGGCGATACGTTCGACGGTCCTTCTCGCTGCCCCGCTTCCTGCCTGACCGCTGGGGAGGTAGTTATGTGCCTCTTCAAACACAAGGAGAATGGGGAAATCTCGGCGGTTGGCGTTCCAGAAATTGAAGTCGAACGCGAGACGACCGAGCAGTGACACGATGGTGTTCACGATATCAAAGGGAACACCGCTCAGGTCCATGATGGTTATTTGCTCCGTTTGATCACCTCCAAACATCATGTTCAGCAGGTCTTTGAAGGAGGAAGACTGCACGTATTCCCTCGGTTTGAACATGAACGAATAGCGAGGATCGTTCAACCTACTGTCGAGGCGTACAAGGAATCGCGCGAATTTGCCGTAGAAGGGGCCTTCTTTCGGGGCCGTACCCAGACCCGAGATCTTCTCGGTGTCGAGATATTGTATCTTCGCCCGAACCTCCGACAGGTCAAAATAGACCGGCGTGTCGACAGTAATAATATCGGAGAGCTGCGGGTTCTTCCCCTTTTTCGACGCCACGACGAGATCCTTCAGCACGGAGACCTGACTGGCCGCGTTCTCATCGCGCGGATCGATGAACATCTCTTCGAGCTCAGCAAGGTTCATCAGCCAGTACGGCAGCTCGAGTTCAGCAATGTCGAGTCGCTTGCTGGAATCCGGAAAGGCTGAACTGTACTCGTTATGGATATCGAGAATGATCACGTTGGTGTCCGGATAGGTCGCTACTTTCTGAAGGATCGAGGAAACAGTACACGATTTCCCGGAACCGCTCGATCCCAGGATGGCCAGGTGCTTCCCGAAGAACCGATTCGGATCGAGATATGCACGCTCCCGCTCGAACAGCGAAAGCTGACCCACGGAGAAGCCGTACTTGCGGAAGACCGAGAACACGGCGGTCAGGTCGGCGTCCTCCGCAATGAACACCGGCGAATCCACCGGCGGTACGACCGATACGCCTCGCTCGTATCGTCCGGCCTTTACGGTCCCTACAAGATCGAGATCCATCACGCAGCGCTGGCTCAGCTTGCCGTTCTCTGAGAAGTCGATCTTCTTGAATTCCGAAACCATTGACACGATGATCAGCTTCCCGACCGGAATGAGGACATAGCTGCCGATCTGACCGACATAGTACACCCTGCCGTTGAGCTCCAGGCTGAGCGATTTGACTTCCGGATCTAGAACAGCCGTCAATTTCCCGCTCGTCACGCTCGTTACCGCACCGACCCGTTTTTGTTCAGTCATTGCACACCTCGTCTGAGAAATCGGTTCGTCCTACGCCTAGATCAGTTCATCCGCTTGATCACAACGATCGTCTTGTCGTCACTCTGTTCCGAAGTAGACGAAAACCGAAGCACATCATCCAGCAGGTGCTGGGAGATTTGCTTTGCATCGAGCGAAGCACACTCGCGGATTTTGTTCTCGATACGCATCTCACCGTACATCTCCGTCCCGCCTTGGGCCTCGCTCACGCCATCCGTGTACAGAACAACCACATCTCCTTTGCGAAGATGCGTGTTGTCGACACGGTAGACACCGTCCGGAAACGGCCCCATGATCTGGCCAGTTGCTTCGAGCGCCTCGATGGATCCGTCGTCCGCGCGGTAGACAAGGGGGCTGTTGTGGCCAGCGTTGGCGTAGAGCATCAAACCCTTCGGATCATTCGAGAGCTCGGCGTAGAACAACGACACGAATTGCTCTTCGGCGAACATCTTGTTGACCAGCTTGTTGATACGAGACATCAGCAAGCCGATTTTGGTGTGATACGTGACCCCCATCCTGAGCGCTCCTGCCACATAGAGGGCCTGCGCTGCTGCGCGGAAGCCCTTGCTCGCAGCATCCCCGATGACAACGCTGAGCCGGTCGCGCTCATCCTCGCTCGTAAGGTAGTCAAAAAAATCTCCCCCCACAATACGGTCGGGCACGGACACGCCGTACATCTCGTAGTGATGGAACTTGAATGCGTGTTGCGGAAGAATGCTCTGCTGGATTTCCCTGGCTTTGTCCAGGTCCTTCTCCAGTAAATAGGCCTTCCGTTCGACCTTCTTGCCCCGCAGGAGCGATGTCACCGCGAGACTGATGATGTTGAGGTCTGGCAGGAGGGATTCGTCAAGGGTCTCGGAATTGAAGGCCAGAACGTATTGAGGAATCTCCCCTTTTTTTGTTTCGATCCTTTCACCCACTCCCGTAGCGGAGTACTTGGTGATTCCTATTTTCCGCAGATACTTGTCGGTTTCGTTTGCGACGATCGAGCGATGCTCGGCCAACTGGTAGAAAGTGGGATAGGTCTGGAGCTTGATCTGATACTGCGGCTCCAGCCGTTCAATCACGCCGATCTGATGAATAAGCCGATACGCCTCGGATCCAGGGTCGTATTCCCAAATCCGACCTCCTTTGAGATCGATTTTTTCATCCTTCACGATTTCATTCAGAACGTGCTTCAGCAGCTCTTTGTCCGTCCTGAAATGCGAGGACGCAAAGCTCTCGATAGTTCGGTACAGTCTGCGTTGATTCATCATATCAATTCCGTAACCTCGACAAGTTCTGAGTCAAAAAAGGAGGGGCGAGTAACAACCTTGGAGACGATCAGGGTGTGGGAACCCCTGGATTTAATGTTAGCCATTTCTTGTCTGAAAATCAAACAAGGCGGTGAGCAAAGCAGGGTGGTGAAGCCGCTCGCGGTGGTTGCAGCGCGGCAAGAAGAAGATCCGCTGCAGAAGTTGATGAGACGATGGAAAATTCTAGTCCAATTTCTTCCTGAATCGCAACACACTGGCGGCGAGGATCGCGACGCCCATGCCGAGCAGAACGAAAGCTTCGACCCACAGTGCGTTGAGGCCGACGCCCTTTAAGATGATCGACCGGACGATGACGAGATAGTGGCGCATTGGGATTCCAAATGAGATGATCTGCAGCACCTCCGGCATGTTCTCCACAGGGAAGACAAACCCGGAGATGTACATCATGGGCATCATCATGAAGAAAATCGCCGTCATCATCGCCTGCTGCTGCGTCCTTGAAATCGTGGAGACAAAGAGACCGACACCGAGAGACGTCAGAAGGAAGAAACAGGTAAGGCCGAACAAGAGGGCCACACTCCCCTTGATCGGTATGCCGAATCCGAACACCATGACAGCCATAACGAGGCACACGTCTGCCAGTCCGACGATCGTGAACGGGATAAGCTTGCCGAGGATGAGTTCGTACGGCTTGATCGGCGTGACCATGATTTGTTCCAGCGTACCGATCTCTTTTTCTTTCACGATTGCCATCGCCGTGAGATTTGTCGTGGTGATGAGGAGGATCAACACCAGGACACCGGGCACCATGAAATTCCGGCTTCTGAGCGAGGGATTGTACCACGCACGAATCTCTGCGTCAACCCGGCCCGTGGGAAGTGTTCCACCAAACACTTCTGTAAGGATCTCGGTCGACGATCGAATGATGATCTGATTGATGTAACCCATCGTGATTGCGGCTGTACTGCCCTCGCTTCCGTCGAGGAGCACCTGCACTGTGGCTGGTTCCCGTCGAAGCACCTTATCACCGAACTTCGGGGGAATGACCAGCGCCATCGTCACCTTGTTGTCATCCAGATACTGTTGAATTGTCCCGTAATCCTCCGTTGCGTATTCGATCGTGAAGTAGCCGGAGTTCGTGAAGTCCTGCACGAGGGTCCTGCTGGCCTGCGTCTTGTCAAGGTCACACAGAACCATGGAGATGTTCTTGACA
>VGWB01000126.1 GCA_016873755.1 Ignavibacteria bacterium
GAACTGGACGGAATACCCCGCCGCAGGCAGGGTCCCCGCGTTCTTGACGTTGGCTCTTATGGTCACGGGCTGGGTGGTTGGGGCCGCGCCTTCATCCGATGGGATAATAACCATCAGGTGTGTCAATTCCAGATCCCACGACGATGCTGCCATTATTGTGATATCGTCAAGCCGAAATGTTCCCGTAGCACCCCCCGCCGGGTTGCCGATCAACCGCCAGCGAATCCGCACCGCGGGCTGATTCGCAAGCGATGAAGGAAGTACGACCGACGTGAGCACATAGCCCGTCGTGCCCGGATGACGGATGGTGTCGCTCAGGGTGACCGTGAAGGACGTTCCATCGTCAAGTGAGGCCTCTACGAGGAGAGGTGCCGTATGGGTGTTCGATCGAGCGGTGTAGAAGTCAAGTTTCGTGGGAGCGCGGTTTGAGAAATCGAATGAGGGAGAGGTCAGCGATTGCGAGATCGTGGCGTTGGTTGAGAGCACGGTGTGCGGGGCAGACCGGGCCGAAGAGGTCGTCGTGACGAAATCACCGGCAGTTGAGCGATTGGCTGTGGTAATCCACCCGGCGGGGAGCGCGGGCACCAGGACGGAATCGAACCGCTCAGAATACGGAAAGGTTGAGATCTGTGCAGCCGATGTCGATCCCAACAGGAAGAGAAAAGCGAGTGTCCATTTCATATCGCAAGTCCTCAGGATCCCCTTCGCCAAAAATTACGCTCCCCCGTCGTACAGACTAGTCTTACTGCAGCAAAAGTGTGCGTGGTAACTTCAGACCGAAAGCCGAAATGCAGCTGGCGTGTGGTACCTTTGGCAGAGAGGACCCACCATCCATCTGCCACAAGGCGAGCAACGAAGACCGGTTATCGTGTCTATCGGAAGAAGACCCCCGAAATCTCCGCGGTTCCGGGAGTTTCCAGATGCATCGTGCTGCTAATCATGCGGCGTGGCAATGCTTGTACTTCTTGCCGCTGCCGCAAGGGCATGGATCGTTCCGGCCAGGCTTCGGAATACGCTTCTTGAATGAGTCTGGATTCCTGACGAAGTCGATGTCATGCGTAGAGGGCATTTGGAAACTTAGCTTTGTCACACCGTTGTGATTGGTGATGGCAAAATCGCCTCTCACAATGATGTCCATGCCTATCAGAGCATCCATACCTTGAATTGGGAGACATGCCGCTGGGACTCCGACAACTTCGACCCGGTTAGGCAGAATAAGGTTTATGAGGTAGACATCAGCATTTACTACACCACCACCCGTATGTGATTCCCTCTTCGATATGGGCGCCAGCCCAAGCTTTTTGACAACGTTTTCGGTAATAACGGAATGTGTTGCACCTGTGTCCCAGATGGCTTTAAAAGGAAAAGCCGGAGGGTGAGTTCCTCCGGCCCTGGGATCGAAAACCTCGCTGATTTGTACGTCGGTTATCGGCGAAAGGGTAATCCCGCTGTACGTCGTAGTGAAGCTCTGCGCCATCGAGAACTACACTCTCGCCACATATACGCGGGAATGAAATGTCTGAGTATAGGCCGCTTTGCCGGGAATGCAATGCTGGATCAAGAAGGTGCCCAGTTTGTGTTTCTTTCGAGTCTCAGTGTACGCCTCTAATTCGGACTCGTAACTCCCTATGACCTTTTGATCCTTGATCACGATGTAACGGCCTTCATACTTAGTGAGCAACTCGTCTTGATGATCGAGGAAGTATTTGAACTCTTTGTCTAGCATCTTGGTGCCCTCCCTCCTCCAGGATACCACAGGTGCATTGTGAGGAGAGTTTCTGCGATCAGTGGCGCCAATTGTTGTCTGCGTGAAATGAGTTGTTCGACCTTCTTCACCACTATACCAAACCGTTCTCAGAATATCAAGCACCCCAAAGCCATAAGACTTTCCTCGGTGCCTCTTTAGAGGTCTGGAGGTGCAGCAGGACCCCCTGCAACAGGCAAACGGCAATTCCGTTTAACTCAAATCAACGCAATTCCAGCCAAAAGGTTCGAAGAGTGCCTCTCAATATTGCAGAACTGAGCTATTTTGGTTGATTTCTGGCACCTGGCTACTATTTAAAAGGCATTCGTCCCTTGAGATCTCTCAAGTCTTTGACTGAAAGCCTCCCTAACGCGGATGACAACTCCTCTATTCCCAACTCATGAAATCCCAAACACTACTACATGCACTGGTGTGGAGGGTGACGGCTTACTCCGGCTTTGCGCGCATGCTATCCCAGATCATATAGACAAGGAGGAGTAGAAACACCACATAGCCGAGGAACTGCGCGGACAGGGTCTCCTGCCATTCCGCAGCAAGCCAATCGAGGCCGCCGAATCGTAGCAGCGCGCCCAGCACACCGAACAGCGATCCTCCTGCTAGAAATCCGGACGCAATGAGCGTTCCCCGATGGAGGCGCGCGCTGTTGACCTTCTCATCCGTACTCCGGTGCGAGACCCACCACGCGATCAGGCCACCTACCAGCAGCGGCGTGTTCAGTTCCTGTGGAATGTACATCCCGAGCGCAAAGGGAAGTGGCGGGACCTTGAGCGCAACGCAGAGCAACGCAATCACGGCGCCGACAAGATACAGCACCCATGGTACCTGTGCCTTTGACATCAGTGGCTGGATGACGGCCGCCATGGCGTTTGCCTGCGGTGCAACAAGTGCCCCCGGACCTTTGAATCCATACGTTTCATTCAGAACCATAATTACAACGCCGACCGTGGCCGCGGAGACCAGCGCTCCTGTGAACTTCCAGCTCTCCTGCTTCTTCGGCGTTGACCCGAGCCAGTAACCGATCTTGAGGTCGGTGATGAAGGATCCGGCCACCGATAACGCCGTGCAGACAACCCCGCCGATGATCAACGCGCTGACCATACCTTCGGTTCCGGATAAGCCGACCTGTGTCAGGACAAGGGACGCAAGGATCAGCGTCATCAGCGTCATGCCCGAAACCGGGTTCGTGCCGACGATGGCAATAGCATTCGCCGCGACGGTTGTGAACAGGAAGGCAATGATGATAGCGACGAGAAGTGCAACGATCGATTGTGTCAATGTTGGAACAACCCCGAGGTAAAAGAAGACAAACGTCGCCAGCGCAGTCAGGAGAATGAACAGTACGACGAACATCATCCTGATGTCTGTTTGCCATCGCACATCTGTTGCGGCTTCCGTCTTCCTGGTGTGGGCGATCTCGCGGTAGGCGAGCGAGAATGCGCCGCCGATGATCTTCGACGAGCGGATAATGCCGATGATCCCACCCATCGCGATCCCGCCGATGCCGATAAGCCGGACATATGACCGGAAAATCTCTTCAGCGCTCATATCAGCGATGAGCTTGGTCGCCGTGGGACCGAGCGGGACACTCAATTGTTGCCCAATCTCATACAGAAGCGGCACGAACACGAACCAGGAAAGGAAGGAGCCGGCGCAGATGATGAGAGCGTACTTGAGGCCAATGATGTATCCAAGGCCAACTACGATCGACAGGATGTTGAGCCGGAACTCTACCTTCAGCTTGTCAGCGATCCCTGCCCCGAAATCAATCACCTTTGACGTCACGACCTCGGACCACCATCCGAGACTGGTGACCATGAAGTCGTAGATGCCACCGATAAGTCCGCTGACGGCGAGGACGAGCGCCTGTCTGCCGCCGCGTTCACCGGCCATCAGAATCTCGGTGGTTGCCGTTGCTTCCGGGAAAGGAAATTTCCCGTGCATATCCTTGACGAAGTACTTCCGAAACGGTATGAGAAAGAGAACACCCAGGAATGCTCCAAACGTTGCAGCCAGGAACATCCGGAAGAAATTGGTGGGCAGATCAAGAATGTAGAGCGCAGGGATGGTGAAGATCGCGCCGGCAACGACGGCACCGGATGTCGATCCGATCGATTGAATGATGACGTTCTGGCCAAGAGCATCCTTTCGTCTGATCAATGCAGAGATGCCGACCGCGAGGATAGCAATGGGAATAGCCGCTTCCATCACCTGGCCAATTTTCAGCCCGGAGTATGCCGCTGCTGCGGAGAACAACACGGCCATCACCAGGCCCCAGATGACAGAATACGGCCGCACCTCGGGAACCGGGGCAATCGGATCCATCACAGGTCGATAGATCTCGCCTTCTTTCAATTCCTTGTATGCGTTCTCGGGGAGTCGTCTCGTTTCCGGTTGCTGTTCCATAGATTCGATCCTTTTGTGGTGACGTGCGAAGTGGTGTGAGACGTCAGCTTCGTCCTTTTCAGTATGACCGGACAGGAATGTCTGACAGCAAATATCGGTGGGACAAGCATTCCTGCTTGTCCTTATGGTTAAGCAAAATGTTTGACCTGCCGGGGATGCAAATGCCGTCCTGCGATGCCACTGTACAATCTCTACCTGCTCTTCTCCACCCAGACCTGGGCAAGGTTCACGATCGTCTCGATCGATTTCTCCATCCCCCAGAGAGAAAGCCATTCGGTCTTGCCGTGGAAGTTCTGACCGCCGGTGAAAATGTTAGGTGTTGGCAAACCCATGGCTGTCAGCTTCGAGCCGTCGGTGCCGCCGCGGATAGGAACCCACTTCGGCTCGAATCCCGCGCGCCTCGTTCCTTCCCACAAGCATTCAAGGACACGCGGATCTTTCTCCAGGCCCTCGCGCATATTGCGGTACGATTCGATGATCTGCAGCTCGATCTTTGCCTTCGGATGGAGCGGCTGAACCACGGCGATGATCTTCTCGAGTGTCTTCTTCAGTTCATCAAGCCCCTCCGTTCGGAAGTCACGCAACAGGATCTTCAGCGTGCTCTTTGCTTCTTCACCCTGCAGCACGTGGGGGTGGATATACGGTTGATATCCGTCGGTCGTCTCCGGCGCTACATCCTTCGGCATGCGGGCGATGATGTCGGCCATGGCACGGATCGAATTGACCATGATACCCTTTGCCATACCGGGATGGATGTTGCGACCGTGCACGGTAATGACCGCCGAATTGGCGCTGAAGGTCTCTTTGTTCAGCTCTCCGGGCGCATCCCCGTCGACAGTGTAGGCAAACCGGGCGCCGAATTTCTTGGTATCGAAGTACTTCGTGCCGTTCCCCACTTCCTCATCCGGCGTGAAAGCGACGCGCAAGTCGCCATGGAGAAGCTTCGGATTCTCGAGCAACCTCTGTAGTGCAGTAAGAATAATGGCGATCCCGGCTTTGTCATCGGCGCCGAGCAGCGTTGTTCCATCGCTGGTGATGATGGTCTTGCCGATGTTCTTCTTCAGCTCGGGATTCTCCGCATCGCGGATCACAACGGAAGAATCACCTGGGAGCGCGATGTCGCCACCCTGATAGTCCTTGATCACCTGTGGTTTGACGTTGGCGCCGGATGTCGAGGGTGAAGTGTCAACGTGGGCAATGAAGCCGATCGTCGGGACCTTACCGCTGGCCGGGTCGCTCGCCGGAATGTTGCCCGGCAGAGTTGCCATCACGTAGCCGTACTCGTCAATGGACACGTCCTTCAGCCCAAGCTCCTGAAGCTCCTTCACGAGAAGGTTCAGCAGGTCGAACTGCTTGGCTGTGCTCGGATATGTCTCGACGTTATCTTGCGACTGCGTATCGATCTTCACGTACCGCAGGAATCGGTCGAGAACGGTCTCTTTCATTGGTCTGTCCTCTTGTTAGATAGTGGATAGTTCACTCCGCGTCCACACGCTGGCACGGGTGAGGGGTGCTCATGGCTGAACGCGGAACGCATAGTTACTTCATGATCAAGGCGTTTGCCTTCACAGCTGCGTCGAGGACGGTAGACACATCCTCCAGCGTAACCGTACCGTAGTACCACGAACCGGCGGCGGCCGCTTCGGCAAAAACCGCTTTGTAGATATCGTAGTAGCTGCGCGTACCGTCGACAAAGTTGAACACCTCGCTTCGCATCAGGTAGTGCAGGTTAGCCGGGGATGCTCCTCTCATGCGATTCTGGAAATACGTCATGAGCGAAGGCACGTTTGCCGGAACCTTCTTGGTCGCTGCAACCTCTTCAGGTGAGAGCTTCACAGATTTCGGCTTGTTGCCGTGGAGCCGCCTGTAGTACGCCTGCAGATCGGCGGTGAGCTCTTCCTGTTTCCGCTTCATCCTTTGAACGAGATCATCAATGGTTTGCGCCGCGACTTTGTCGGTTCGCACGAAGGCCCGTGACGAGTTCAACGCACGCACTTCGCGCTGCACACCCTGCTCGATGATGATAGAAGCATCTTTCCACTTGTCGTCAGGCTCGGTCGCAGACATCTGAAGCATCTCCATGGCCACGCGGAGGTCGTTTGCGAGCCGTCGCATCCCCTGAGCGAACGTCTCTCCTGCAATGGTCGGTATGTCTTTCTCCTCTGCGAAGGCAAGGACGTAGGCCGTCGACCCGATGATGAAGTTGTTCCTGCGGAGCTGGGTTTGATCAATCTTGTCGAGATCGTCGTCGGTCGAGTGGATGAAGTCATCGTCCCAGTTGATCATTGCGACAGCAGGTATGCCGATGGCTCCCTCGAGAAACACGATGTGGTCGGATGAACCGAACCATGGGACGAAACGTGCGTTGTACCCCTGATGTGTCCCCCGGGTTGAAAAGAGAGGCCGGGTGAAGGTGCGCGGGGATGAACTACCTCTGCTCGCTGCGAGGTAAGCGGTGTTCGTCTGGATGACGAAGGTCCCGATGCTCTCAAAGATTGCATCCAGGAAGGAGGTGCGCGAGTGGGGAGCGAGAATCAGGTGTTGGACGCGGTCTCCGATGGCGAGGTTTGCACCGGTCATGTCCTGATTCAGGCTCGCAAGCATGTTCTTGCTCTCTTCCGGGTGGTCGCTGAAGTACCGGTACTCCGAATAGATTTCATCGGTCCACCAGAATCGAAGATCTCGGAGGGGTCTTTGCATCTTTCCCTCTCGAATGAGCTTTGTGAAGGCGCGAGCGAGCTCCAGGAGGTTTCCGCACCCGCTGCCGTCATCATTTGCGGAGCCCTGTTCTTCCTGAATATGGGCAGTGAGAACTACCTGTTGATCGTGATACTTGCTGCCCCGAATCCATCCCTCGACGAACCCCGTGCGCCCGGGATTTTCTCCGAACTCCGTCGCGACGTTAGCTTTCAGGACAACACGTCCACCTTTGGTTCTCTTGCCAGTCCCGAAATAGTCCTGCATCTGGTCCGTTTCCAGGATCCTGCGGAGCGTCTCCCCCTTCCGCGGCGGTAAGATGAATGCGAAGGTACCTTGTTTCCCTTCTGGTGGCGTGCTGGGTACGCTCTTCCAGCCGATCTGGTCCGGATAGTCCCACGGGTCCTTCCCCCCGGCAGTCTCATAAGACACGACTCCGACGGCCCCCTTTTCCCACACAGCATTTCGCACCGCACTGTAGGGCGACGCATTCGTTAGTACGATCTTTCCCTTGACATCCAGGTCTTTAAGACCGGCCGGTGAGGCGTCGCGGATCCATACAAGCTCGGCGGTCACATCTGCACTGTGGCTGCCATCGGCGAGGTACACGGCATGCTCACCGATGTCGGCAAGCTTCAACTCAACCGGTTCAACCATCCAGAGTTCAGCAGATCGTGCGTTGTAGGTCCGGCGCATCAATGGCTGCTCGATGAACCTCACATCCTCCAGGCCTGCCTCCTTTGCTGCCTGGACGATGTAGTCCGCTGCCTTGAAGTATCCATCTGAGCCGGAGTTGCGGTGCCAGTGTGTGAGCCATCGAATATGCTCAAAGGCCCTGTCGCCGGAAATCTCGTTCGAGATCATCCGGATTTCGTCGTCCGTGAGAAACGGCGTGGATTGCGCGAGAGCTTGTTGTGTCAGCACCGCTGCACCAGGACCTAACAGCAGCAGAGCGACAGCGATCAAATGTCTTCTCATCGGATTCTCCTCAAAGAGAAATGAAAGAATGGTCCTTCAACACATCTACCTCCAGCGGGCAGTCCGCCAGTGTTGGGGGTCGAAGAGTTGCGGATCGAGCCGGACTCCGGCTTCAATCTCGGTGTACTCTTCAGTCATAACAACTTTGCCGTTGAGCTTGACAATCACCTCGGGGGAAACCCATCCGCCCGCGAGCCGTTCATACCTGTTGAATTGAATCTCCTGTGTCTGGGAGCTGTCCTGCCCGGCTGGCCGCAGAAGGCGCACGAAGTATAGGCGCTCTTTGTCGATCCAGAACTGGGGCGAGTGGAGGTCATCTCTTTTTGCGCCAACGACGTACGCAGGTCGGCCTTGCCAGGTATCCTCCCGAAGAATTGTAAGATCGAAATTCAGTTCTTTGAGCCTCGCGAGCGTCTCTTGAACCGGCAGGAAGTACACATCAAATCCGAGCAGAAGGAGAGGGTGAGTATACCGGCGGGCTTGCACGAGGTTTCCCTCTCGGAAGACGTACTGTGTGTCGCGGGCAAAAATGATCCCATTGATCCCCATGGAGTCAATGTCGATCCGGAGCGCGCCAGGAAGGCTCATGGCTTCATACCACGTGCTGACCCGGCTCGTACCATCCTGCTGGAGCTGGGTCGTCCGCTGCACGAAAGTCAGTGTCGAATACCAGCCGGAGGCATAGCGATCTCGCACGGCGTGTATCAATTCGTCGGATGTCTTGATTTCGGCCGGTGGGTTGAGAAGAAGAACGAGTGCAGCAGGAAGAGTTCTGATCATGGGATTGATCGGCCGACGAAGCTAAGGAGGTGCAACACGACAGTGGCGATAATTAAATGGAAAATGAAGAAATTTCAAAGAGGAAAATGACGTGCGTGCCTATGGTGAGGACCGGGCCTGAGCCAGGAAACTCATAACGACGCGAGAAAGCTCAGCCGGCGCATCAGCATGAATCCAGTGTCCCGCATCGATTTCAGAGATCTCTGCAAGTGGGAACAGACGGGTGATGTCTGCAATATCAGAATCACGGACGTGGCCCAAACGAGTGCTTCGGACGAAGAGGGCAGGTTTCGGAAAAGGTCGGCTTGATTCAATCGCCGCAGAGATTTCGCCGTTGTGTGTCTGAATCGTCTTCAGATTGATCTTCCACTCAAGAGTGCCGGTGGGATTCCGCCTCAGATTCTTGAGGAGAAGCTGTCGGACGGCGTAGTCGGGAATATCCGGAGCCAGTGCGGCGTTAACTTCCCGTCGAGAATCATACAAGGACAGCTTGAGGGAGAGAAGTGCACCGAGGATCTCATCGTGGAGTGCCGGATACGCACGCGGAGCGATATCAATGACGATCAACTTGTCAACTCGATCCGGATGCAGGAGGGCAAACAGCATCGCTGTCTTGCCGCCCATGGAATGTCCGAGGATGTGTGTAGAAGAGAGTCGATGCCGGTCAAGGAACTCCCTGAGGTCTTCAGCCATCGCTTCGTAATTGAAGACGTCGGAATGCGGAGAGCGTCCGTGGTTCCGCAGGTCAACGGCGAAGACTCTGTACCGTGCCCCAAACAACTTGCTCTGTGCGTGCCAGTTGTCCAGGGATCCGAGGAGGCCATGGAGGATGATCAAAGGATAGCCGGAGCCGTATTCGAGGAAGTGAAGGGTCATTTTTTTCGGTGTGTGGCGGTAGGGAGTGCTGGCTGTCGCCCAGGGGGAAAATTGGCGGGATTCCAACGATGCTGCTTCTACCCCGACGCGGTCTCTTTCGGGCGCTCAGTTCGCCATCGCGCGGAGGGTGAACTTCGGGATCGTAACACGGAAGAGGCCGCCGTTTTGCCGCTGCATCAGGTACGTGCCCTCCATGCTGCCTTCGAGTGTTTCAAGAATACAGTAGCTGTTGTATTCGAACGACTTCCCGGGAGGAATGATCGGCTGCTTTCCGACGACCCCCTCCCCCTCAACCTCCTCAACACGCCCGCTCGAATGGCGAATGAACCAGTGTCGGCGCAGGAGCTGCACCCTCTCATGGCTGTGGTTCTCGACACGGATGAAATAGGCAAAGACGAACTTCCGGTGAAGCACCTCGGACTGGCCGTCGAGGTAAACCGGCTGGACGACGATGCGAATTCCTTCTGTTGTGGCGGCGTACGCGAGCATAGGCAACCAATGCAGTTAGAACAAAGGTACTTCCAAAGAACTACAACTACAAGCTCCGTTAGAACACAAACTGCTCACCGTTCCTCAAGATGTGGACCTGATCCTGAACACTGCGCCGCTCAGCCTCGTGCCGGAGGAGAACCGGCGGCTCATCCATCGGTTCATCGCTGATCCAGAATGTTCCCCAGTGAATGGGCACGAGATGCTTCGCCCGAAGGTCCAGGAACGCCTGGGTAGCAGCGGTGGGGTGGAGGTGGAGGTCTTTGAACCAGCTATATGGTTTGTACGCCCCGATCGGCAGCAGCGCCACATCGATGGAAAAGCGATCTCCGAGCTCCTGAAAGAAATCTCCGTAGCCGGTGTCGCCGGCGAAGTAAACGCAGCGGGAGTCTGTCTGGAGGACATAGCCGCAGCATGCAGATCGGTTGTCGTCGAGGGCCTTTCTCTTGCTCACGTGTTTTGCCGGGACGCTGACGATGCGGAGGCCGGCGCTCTTGAATTCTTGCCACACGTTGAGCTCGACGATCCGGTCAAACCCCGCTTTCCGCGCGTAGGGCGCCAGCCCTTTCGGCAGAATGATACTGGCGGAGCCTCGCTGGCAAAGACGACGAAGAGTTTTGAGATTCAGATGATCATAGTCATGGTGTGAGATAAGAATGTAATCCACCGCGGGCAGGTCGCTGAACGGAATTCCTGCTTTCTGAACGCGCGGAAAGACGTACGAGATCGTTCGTGAGTAAATTGGATCGGTCAGGACTACGATGTCGCCCAACCGGATCAAGACCGTGGCGTGATTGACTAGTGTAATGGAGTTGGGCATGGGAACGCCGGAATGTTAGGGATTACTTGAATACCGCGCAACTGTGGCGATCACACAGGGCGAACGATTCGCGAGTCCGACTCGAGATTCCGAATAGAAGCATTTCGGAATGACAGTGTGACATATCTGCGTCTGAGCCAGAAGTCCCCCACCTGTCGTCCCGACACGCTTTAGGTCGGGACCTCATTGGTCAGGAGTGGCGCGTCCAGATCTTGCCCGACAACAGCCCGGGATGACCAAGTGGGCGGGACTCGAGAGGAGGGGGAGCATTACACCTTGATCAAGAGAGACGCGAGGCCCGCCTTCCGACCAACAATGGAATGGGACGAGCCGGGGTTTCATATCGTTTCCCCTGCCTCACGTGCTCGTTCCCACGGTCTCCGTGGGAACGCAATCGTCCGGCGCTACGCGCAGCAGTGGTGCGCACGCATCGGAGGCTCAAAGCCGATGTATCAATATTCCAGAAAGGAGATCGAACTGGTTGCCCATCAGCTCCAGAACTGGCCGATCACG
>VGWB01000127.1 GCA_016873755.1 Ignavibacteria bacterium
AATGTGCACCAGCTCCGATGAGATATCGAGCAAGTACTTCTGTATCGGTGTGGGATCTTCATTCACGATCGAATACACCATCGCCGCTTCGTGCTCTCCTCTGAACGGCAAGTATCCCGGTGAGCATCTCATACAGCACAATCCCAAACGAGAAGATATCCGATCTTGCATCAACCTCTCCTCCCTGTATCTGCTCAGGTGCCATATATGCTAGGGTCCCCACCGTGCTCGATGTCTTCGTCAGCTTCAGCGATCCCTTCAGCTTGGCCAACCCGAAGTCCATCACCTTGACCTGGTTCTTCGTGTTGACCATGATGTTGTCGGTCTTGATATCCCGGTGCACAATCCCCTTGCTGTGGGCTTCCTGCAACGCCTCACCGATTTGGATTGCGTAGTCGATGGCGGTCTGCATCTTTTGCACGGGCACTACCTGCCTCAGGGTCTTGCCGTCGACGTATTCCATCACAATGAACTGCTGGCCTGCCCCCTTGGGGTCTCCTTCCCCCGCAATATCGTGGATGGTGCAAATATTGGGATGATTGAGGGCGGCCGCAGCTTGTGCCTCCTGAAGGAAGCGTGCTCGCTCCGGCTCGTGGGCTTCGAGTCCGCGGGGGAGGAATTTCAAGGCAACGGTACGCTTGAGTTTGATGTCCTCGGCGCGGTAGACGACACCCATGCCGCCCTCGCCTAACTTATCTAAAATCTTGTAATGTGAAATCAATTGTCCAATCATAACTCACACCTCCCGCTTTCGCTTCGCTGCAGCGGGATCCTCAAAGTTGCAACCACTCTCCCGATTGCGTCGGGATCGTGGGCAACTTTGGGACATTCCGCCTTCGCCTAGTGCCTGTAGTGACATATTGTCTGATCTACCATAGTTCATACCTCCCACCAAGAGACACCGGGATCCGCAGAATCACAGCCACTGGCTGAAGCTGCTCTTGTCTGCCGAAGTGCCCTTCGGCCTGCCCGCCGAACCTTCATCCTGAGGGCAGGCGGGCACGCAGCCAGGTGTAGGTGATTTGGGGACACGCCACCTTTACCCAACTTTTCTAGGATCCGACAGTGAGGTATCGTTTCATTCACCATAGTGTTTTTCCTTCTGACCTTTCATCGGAAGTTGCTCATAAGGACAGCATCACTGGTCCGCTGTCCTCGAGCAACGGCAAGTTGTTTGCCGTCCGGTGACCAAGCATGGGAGAAAATGTAGTCGGATTTGAAATCAGTCAGCTTTCGTGGCTCACCACCGCTGAGGGGAATCTCCCAAATGTTGGAGATGCCTTCACGGTCGTCAACGTATGAAATCCCTCGGCCATCGGGTGTCCATTGGAAGGTAGAAAAGTCCTGTGCCGTTATCGGGAATTCCAACGTGTTGACAACGTCCCCGCCAGCAGATGGTATGATGAGAATCTGTGGCTTTCCCAACCGCTGATCGTCCGCGAAAAGAAATGCAAGAAGTTTCCCGTCGGGTGACGGTGTCGGACCATACGAAGCGCCTTTGGCGAACACTGTCGTGGGTTCTCCCCCTTCAACAGGAAGCTTCATGGCGAGAAAAGGTCCTGTGTCCCAAGAGCTGAAATACAACCACTTCCCGTCAACGGAAGCCTCGGGGAAATAGTCCTCCCCTCCAAACGTCAACTGCTGCGGCTTGCTGCCGTCAATCTGCATCCTCCAGATATTGGGAACCCCTGAGCGATCGGAGACAAAGTAAACTGTGCGGCAATCCGGCGAGACTGCCGGTTGAAACTCATTCGATGGCTCTGTCGTGAGCTGCTTCTGGTTACTCCCATCGGCATCGCAGATGCAGATGTCTCCATTCCCGCCAGAATAATTGGTATAAAGAATACGACCATCGGGAGTGAATGTGATACTTTGGAATCCCTCCTCTTTGCCAGTTGTGATCTGCACGGCCTTCGTCGCATCAGCACGGGGAACGATCCAGAGACTTGAACGACTCTGAGATTGTATCGCAGACAGCGTGCGAGAACCTTGAGCCAGCGAAAGACTTGAATAGCTTGTGAGATCATTCGTGATTCTTCGTACGCTTCCATCTGTAGCTTGAACCAACCACAGTTGGTTATCTGTAGATCCTTTTTCCAGCCCACAAACAACGAGACCGCTGCCATCGTCAAGCCAATCGACTCCTATCATGTCCTGCCATCGTTGAGAGGTGACGCGCTTTTCGCTCCCGTCCTTTACTCGAACCGCCATGGGGGTGTAATGAAATCCACCTGTGTGGTCTCCCAACGCACAAACAATTGTTTCTCCATCGGGCGACCAGGACGGTTTGCCGTAAAACCATTTGTCTGCCTTGTGCGTGGCAAGAATCCGATCAGCCGAGCCGTCTTCATTGGCAACCATTAGAGCGAACTCACCCGATTTAGGATAGTACCGGCGGAAGGCAAACTGTTTCTCATCAGGCGAAAGTGAAATTGCACTTTGAACATCATCAAGAAGTTTCCTTGAAGTCCCGCCCAGCAATGGTACTTTGTAGAGTGAAGATCTAGGACTTCCAACCTGGTAAACAACATAATACAAATAGTTGCCATCCTTCGAGAGTGTTAAACCCTGGTAGAACACTTCTGCCGGTGGCAAGATCTGAATCGTGCTTGCCGTGGCAATCTGGCGCATCCAGAGGCTTTGCTTTCCCTTTTCCCTTTGACTGTAAACGATAAACCGCTGATCAGGCGATATGACAACGTTGTTGACGTTGCCTGTTGCCGTCAATCGACTTAGTTTCATTGCCGGGGAAGGAGTTGTCATTTCGAGAGGACGGAACAACAAGTACAGACTCACTGCAATAATAATGAGAGCAACAGTCGCTACAGCAACCCAGACGACCCGCGGCAACCGTCGCTTGGGTGCAACTACGCTCGGTTCTGCTGGAATCGGAGGGGTTTCGATTCCCGCCTTCATTGCTTCTGTCGGTTGTGGACGGACCACGCGAGAGGTTTTCTTCTGCACTCGCCGCAAGTCTCTCACCATGTCGGCAGCAGATTGGTATCGGTCGTTCGGGTCTTTCTCTAACGCCGTAATTACGATGTGAACCAACTCGGGAGAGACATCCGGGAGATATTTCTGGAGCGGAGCAGGCTCTTCGTTTAAGATCGAATACATCATCGCTGCCTCGTGTTCCCCGCGAAAGGGCAAACGTCCCGTGAGCATCTCGAACAGCACCACGCCAAACGAGAAAATGTCACTCCTCGCGTCAACCTCTGCCCCCTGTATCTGTTCGGGAGCCATATAGGCCAACGTGCCAACGGTGCTGCTCGTCTTGGTCAGCTTCAGCGATCCCTTCAGCTTGGCCAGCCCGAAGTCCATCACCTTCACCTGGTTCTTGGTGTTGACCATGATGTTGTCGGTCTTGATGTCGCGGTGCACCACGCCTTTGCTGTGGGCTTCGTGGAGTGCGTCCCCAATCTGGATAGCATAGGTGATAGCGTCTTGAATCTTCTGGACGGGGATAATGTGCCTCAGCGTCTTCCCATCGACAAATTCCATCACGATGAATTGCTGTCCTTCGTGTTCTGCAATGTCGTAGATGACACAGACATTGGGATGCATCACGGCAGAGGCAGCCCTCGCTTCTTGCAGGAAGCGGGCTTTGTCCTCCTCGCTGACAAGGATTCCGTGCGGGAGGAATTTGAGGGCGACAAAGCGGTCGAGCTTGGTGTCGTGGGCTTTGTACACGACACCCATACCTCCCTCACCAAGTTTCTCGAGGATTGTGTAGTGTGATATGGTTTGTCCAATCATTGTTGGTCCTCCGTTTGCCACCTCCTGTCACATCGTGACATCCCTCTCCCAATCTTGTCCTGAGCCAAGTCGAGGAATTCGGAGAGTGAACATTGGATGAGCATCAGATATTGTCACCAGGTAATCCCCTTCGGGATTTGTCCTGTCATGTTTACTTACTCGAACACATCCTCAATTAGCGCCGATCTCGTGTCGAATCGTTGCTTCAAGAAGACCACGTGTTCGTCGTCAAAACTCGTTTGGATCCTGCCCCGCGATGCGATAGCATTCAAAATGTCGGGCAGTCGTTTTCGCTTTCTAGCAATGACACGTCAGATGAGCTGTGCAAAAGCTCAATTCGTATATCCGGCTCTTTTCATGAGCTGCACGAATCTGGAATCCGTCCGAAGCGGGTCAAAGTCCGGTAGCGTATTCGCTTGAAAGAAGAGACTCGAGTGTTCCCTATATCCCTTTTCCAGCCACACGATCGCGGAATCCTTGTTGCCGAGTCGAGAATAGACAGTGGCGACAATCACGGGGTCCATTCTCGGTCCTTGACGTGCATCGGACACTCGCCGGAGCTGGCGTTGAGCTGCACGAACATCACCCTTCGCTGCATCTACCAGGGCCCCCATGTAGTCCACAAAAACTTCAAAATTGGGGACGTGAGAGGCGTAGCGTTTGGCGTACTCGATTGCCTTGTCATAAATTCCTGTGTAGAAATAGATCATCGAAGCCCCGTACTCCCACATATAGAAGGTCGAATCAATATCCCTGATCTTCTCATTTTCCACCAATGCCTCATCGAAGCGGCGAGCCTGCATATATAGAAAACCCAAGCACAGTTGGTAATGGGCGGAGAGAGGCTCCAGCTCGACAGATTGTCTCATAAATCTTAAGCCTTCATCATGACGCCCATGCTCCGACAAGAAGTGCCCATACCAGTGTATTGCGTTAGCACAAAGTGGATTCAGTGCTATTGCTTCCTTGAACTCCCGCTCGGCTTCCTCAGGCTCATAGCTCTTGTAGCGAAGCAGCGCGACCGCCAAATGGCCTTCTGCAAGGTTTTTGTCGATTGCGAGGGCGTTTGCCGCTTCCACCCGTAGTGAATCAGCCGCTTCATCCCAAGTAGCATAGTTCAAGTCAATGAGCATCGCATACCCGTTGGCTATCCCGGCATGCGCCAGTGCAAAATCCGGGTCAAGCTTCAGAGCTTTGCGGTAGAATTCAATCGCCTTGCGTAGACCTTCATTTGTTATCCTGTGAAAGAAATACTCACCCTGAAGATAAAGGCGGTATGCCTCGGGGTTTTTCGTATACTGCCGTGTGCCGCGTGGTGCAGTCTCCGCTGGCTGTTGAAGGTGCAGATTCTCCCTGATGGATTTCGACATTTCGCTGTGTACCGTACTCAATTGTGACAGTGATCGGGTGTATTGACTCCCCCAAATTCTACTTTCATCCTGCCCACGAATAAGTTCCACACTGATCGTCACATCATCGCCACGCCGATAGAGACGGCTAATGATCAACCCGGCGACGCCAAGCTTGCTAGCCACTTGGCCGGGAACGATCTCCTTGTTCTTGTACTGCATTACCGAATTGAATGCAATCACCTTTCGCAGACCAGAAACCCGGCACAAATCTTCGAGAACCGCCTCTGTGAGTCCGTCGCAGAGATACTCCATATCTTGACTGCCTGATACGTTCACAAATGGAAGGACTGCGATTGTGTCAATCGCTTCGCCATGCCGTGGAGACAATAGGATTCCAGCAACCACCGCAACCGCAAGAAACAGTCCGAATCCAACAAGGAGCAGTCTGCGTTTCTTCCTCGGCATCTTTCCTGTTTCCTGAGAACGTTGGGATCCTGCTCTGTACGATTGGATGTCGGTGATAAGTTCCGCAGCAGTCTGGTAACGATCGTTCGGATTTTTCTCCAGTGCACGATGGATGATGTTTGCAAGAAGCGGAGATAAATCAGGCTTATGCTTTTCGATTGACTCCGGTTCTTCGTTCACGATAGAGTACATCATGGCAGCTTCGTGCTCGCCACGAAAGGGTAGTCGTCCCGTGATCATCTCGAACAATACGATCCCGAATGCGAAGATATCCGAGCGTGCATCAACTTCACCACCTTGAATCTGCTCTGGTGACATGTACGCAAGTGTACCAACTGTCGAAGACGTGCGAGTCAGTTTCAATGAACCCTTCAGCTTGGCCAGCCCGAAGTCCATCACCTTCACCTGGTTCTTGGTGTTGACCATGATGTTGTCGGTCTTGATGTCGCGGTGGACGATGCCTTTGCTGTGGGCTTCCTGAAGGGCTTCGCCGATCTGGATGGCGTACGTGATGGCATCCTGCATCTTTTGGACTGGAATGATCTGCCTGAGCGTCTTCCCGTCCACGAATTCCATCACGATATACTGTTGCCCGGCATGTTCTGCGATGTCGTGGACAACGCAGACGTTGGGATGCATCACTGCAGAGGCAGCCCTCGCCTCCTGCAGGAAACGGGCTTTGTCCTCCTCGCTGACAAGGATTCCGTGTGGGAGAAATTTGAGCGCGACAAAGCGGTCGAGCTTGGTGTCGTGGGCTTTGTACACGATGCCCATTCCCCCACCGCCGAGCTTCTCCGTAATCCTGTAGTGGGATATTGTTTGGCCGATCATGATTCAAGCCTCCGCCAAAAGGAAGGCGGATCCTCAAAACGGCAACCACTCACGAAAGGCGTTCGTGGGCCGTTTTGGGACATCCCACCTTCACCAAGCTTCTCCAGAATTCCGACGTGTGTAATAGTTGCCCCGATCATAGGACCTCCTCCGGTGGGGATCGAGACCGTGAGAAATGATGACTATGGTGTTTCCACGGTGTTGGCGGGCAAATCCAGCGGTACAAAGCTACGGCAGTTCAGACTGAAAGGCAAATGCGCCAAGCTGTGATCAGAACATTATCGATTGATCATTGGCGACCTTCGATTCGAACCTGCCAAAGCGGAAATTGTCATACCCTGTAGCTCAGTTAGATAGAGCGTCAGCCAAGCACGACAGCACAGAGACTATCCTGATGAAGAAGGATCATCTTCTTCGTCCCCACGAATCCCTGCTGCCCGCAGGTCACGGCGATACTTTGTGATCTGGATTTTGAGTAACTTCAGAACGTCCTTACATCCTTCAATTGAGGAGCCATGACTGCACTATGATCGAAAAGATCAAGGTTCTCGAGAAATTCATACCTGCCCTTGAGCCTGATGAGGGTGAACGGGAGAAGATGGCACGAGCAATATTGAAGTACTCAGAAGAGTTCCTTCGCAACATTTATGATCTGCCTGCATATAGAGTATCCGATACGAAGGGCATCGGTCTCTATGATTCACCAATTCAAGACGATCCGGTCGGTATAAACGAACTTCTGGAACTGCTCAAGAACAATGTCGACAGTCCAGGTCTCAATCCTGCTTCGAGGGGTCATTTGGGGTACATCCCTGGCGGAGGAATCTATCATGCAGCGTTGGGAGATTACCTTGCCGCAGTCACAAATCGGTATGCTGGTGTGTTCTTTGCATCACCTGGTGCGGTTCGGATGGAGAACATGTTGTTGGATTGGATGGCAGCGATCATCGGTTATCCGAGAACTTGCGGCGGCAATTTGACGTCTGGTGGGAGTCTGGCCAACCTGATCGGTTTCGTTACCGCGAGAGATGCGTTTGACCTCAAAGGCAAAGATCTGGAAAAGAGTGTCATCTATCTATCGACGCAAGCGCACCATTCAATTGACAAAGCCATTCGAATCGCCGGACTGAGAGAATGTATCGTCAGGTACATTCCTCTTGGTGAAGGTTATAGGATGAAACCTTCAGAACTCGACATATCAATCATCACGGACCGAAAATCAGGTCTAAACCCGTGGTTGATCATCGCATCCGCCGGTACGACAGATGTTGGTGCAGTTGACCCGCTGAGTGAGATTGGGGCAATTGCTCAGAAGCATAGATTATGGTTTCATCTTGATGCAGCCTATGGAGGGTTCTTCGTTCTCTGCGACTCCGGCAAGAAGGCATTGAAAGGCATGGACACGTCAGACTCCGTTGTGATGGATCCACATAAAGGATTGTTCCTTCCCTATGGTTCTGGCGCCGTGCTAGTCAAAGACGCGAAGAAACTTCTTGCATCACATCACTATGAAGCGACCTATATGCAGGATGCTTTAAGCTCAACGGATGAACTGTCTCCAGCCGATCTTTCACCCGAGCTGTCAAAGCATTTCAAGGGATTAAGACTGTGGTTACCTCTGAAGCTCGTCGGTGTGAAACCATTCCGTGCTATGCTGGAGGAAAAGATCCTGCTGGCAAGGTATTTCTATGAGAAAGTCCAAACCATCAACCGAATTGAGGTGGGGCCAACTCCCGAATTGTCAGTAGTGACTTTTCGATATGTTCCCGAATCAGGTGATGCAAATGATTTCAACAGGAGACTCGTCAATGAAATCCAGAGGGATGGAAGAGTGTTTCTCTCGTCGACGGTTCTCGATGGTCGATTCACCTTGAGACTTGCCGTTCTCTGTTTCAGAACGCATCTTGATACAGTTGGACAAACACTTGAAATCCTCAGGGAGAAAATAGCGCAGGTGAAGGACGGCTGATAATCTCCGCACAAAAGGACGGACGACCCTCGCCAACCCACTGATCCATAGTGGGAGGTCGTGAGGCTGACGATGTTAAGGTGGCAGGTCGACTTCTGAGGAGCCCAAAATTGCCTGAAAACAGGGGATTTCAACCGTGCTCTTATGATAGTCGAGTTCTCTCGCACATCAAGTTCTTTCCATCGAGATGCGGATGTGTACTGCGGCAGGAATCAGGAAATCATCTCAGGAAGGGAACAGCTACTTCGCTATACCGACAGGAAAATCCTGCCCCCTCATATACGCCATTGGATATTGTGCCTGGCCGCGATATCGCTTTGTTAGCTCGGGTATCTGATCGTCCAAGTAGGCCTTGAGTTCTGCAACCGTAACCTTCCCATCCTTTGGGCTCCCATCAGCTTCACCCTGCAGTCCCTCTAAGAGTGCATAGGTAAACACGCCGTGGCCCAGCTGCCTGAACTCCGTAGCAAACTGCTCCGTGCCTGTGGCCGCCAGGACGACAACTCCGGCGCTCCGCGCCAATTGTGCAATCGCCTTCTGCTCGACCGCCCCGCGCACTGCAAACGTTTCCACAGCACCCCCGGCCTGACAGGCGTCTATGATAATCAACTGTTTCTGCGCCGGAATTTTCCTGCAGTACTCTTTCAGAGCCGTGGCAGAAATTGCTTCTGCTGAGAGCATCTGATCATTTCCATAAAGTTGTGTAACACCGGTTGGCACGAGGTAGAAATCTGATTTCGCGCTTGAATCTCCCTCACTCACTACACCATGGCCAGCGTAATAGAAGATAAATCCATCCTGAGCACTGGACCCAAGTATGATTCTGGCAAAGGCGAGCTCGATGGCAGCTCTTGTTGCATCGCTATCATAGATCGCATATGTGAAAATCTCTTTGAAGATCCCTCTTGCCTTTTCCTCCACAACCTCGAGGAAGGCTTCCGCATCCGGTCTGCCATAGTTGAGGCTAAGTCTGGAATTCTTGTATTGATTGATCCCTATCGAAAGGATGTAAAGGTCTGCCACAGATTCTCCGGCCTTGAGTTCGATGGTGAGGATTGCGGGGAGTGACTCCGTCCGATCCATATTAAGCGCCGTCACCTTGAATTCATTGAGTCCTGCCACAAGATTGACGTCGTACTTCTCTACCAGCTTTGCCTCTTTGCTCGGCAAGATCTTCACGCCTCTCTGCTCTTCAGAAATGAGCTTCCCATTCTGATATAACCGGATCTCATCAATGCCGCCACCTTGATCCGTGACTTCGGCAGTAATCTGGACCTCATCAGATGTGAAAGACTGACCTTGGCTCGGTGATACGATCCTAACAAGTGGCGGAAGTTTGATCGTCTGCGAAAAATCAACAGAGGTCTTTGTCGCTGGGTGCGTTCCGCTGCTGAGAACGTGCGCCAAGAGCCCTGGCGTGTAGAATTGTTCGAAGAAGGATTCGAGAGGGAGCACTTCTAGTCCCTGCGCATAATGCATTGACTTCATTCCACCTGGCGATGCATCGAAGCGACCATCCTCCGTAATCACAGCCCAGTCGTCTTGGTCCAAGGACACCAACGTGGCAAGCCGCTCTCCTGTACTCAGATTCCAAATGATGGTCTTCGCGTCCCTTCCCCCTGCGACAACACGCCGACCGGCGGCGCTTATGGCAACAGAGTTGATGCTAGATGAATGGCCAGAAAACGTTCGTATCTCACGCCCGCTACTCAAGTCCCAAAGCTTTGCCGTACCGTCACCACTTCCTGTCACGACATATTGACCGTCAGAACTAATGGCGACGGAATTAACCCAATGTGAATGGCCGGAGAACGTTCGTATCTCTTTACCACTGCCCAGATCCCAGAGCTTTGCGGTATTATCCCAACTTCCCGTCACAACATATCGACCATCGGAGCTAATGGCGACAGAGCTAACATGACTTGAATGCCCAGAAAACGTGCGTATCTCACGTCCGCTACTCAGGTCCCAGAGCTTCGCGGTACGGTCATTACTCCCAGTCACAACGTACCGAGCATCGCCGCTGATGGCAACTGAGTTGACCCCCTCTGGATGCCCGTAAAGCGAATGCCCGGAAAACGTCTGTATCTCTTTGCCGCTACCTGCCTCCCAGAGCTTGGCTGTGCCATCATAGCTCCCAGTGACGACGTAACGGCCATCAGCACTGATGGCAACAGAAGTAACGCCTTCTGCGTGCCCGGAAAACGTTCGTATGATTTTACCACTGCCTACATCCCAGAGCTTTGCGGTATTATCCCAGCCTTCTGTGACGACATGTCGACCATCGGCTGTGATGCCAACAGCATCGACTCCATAGATTTTCACTTGATCCGAATGCAAAGAGAATGATCGTACTTGTTGGCCACTCCTCAAGTCCCAGAGCTTCGCTGTACTGCGATCACTCCCTGTCACAGCGTATCTACCATCCTCGCTGATGGCAACGGCATTGACAGAATTTGAATGCCCGGAAAAGGTCTGCACCTGCTCTCGGTTGGTTGTCCTCCACAACCGTGCCGTCATGCCGCTCGCCGTGGCTACGTACTGACCATCTGCGCTGATTGCAATACCCTCGAAGCTAAAAGCTTCATCTGAATATGAATATTCAGAAATCGTCCATATCTGTTGGCCACTGCTGGTCTCCCACATCTTTGCCGTGTAGTCGTCACTTCCGGTCAGAACATATCGGCCGTCGCCGCTGATGGCAACAGAATTGATCCCAGCGGAATGCCCAATCAGCGTTCGTACTTCTCGCCCACTAGTCATGTCCCAGAGCTTTGCGGTACTGTCTTCACTCCCAGTCACGACATATCGCCCGTCGCCGCTGATGGCAACAGAATTGATCCCAGAGGTATGTCCGGTCAACGTCCGTATTTCTTGTCCGCTGCTCAAGTCCCAGAGCTTTGCTGTATGATCACTACTCCCCTTTACAACATATCGACC
>VGWB01000128.1 GCA_016873755.1 Ignavibacteria bacterium
CGCCCGAACTTCACCTCAGAGTCCGCAGCTGGATTCTGTTGCACCACCGTTCCTTCTGGATACCGCTTGTCCGTCCGGACTTCCGCCTTTTTGCCGACGAGACCGTTCACAGCCAGGATCTGAAGGGCCTCGTCAAGCTTCTTGCCGACAACGTGGGGGACCTTTGTGGTCTTGCCTTGTTGCACATATCGCGGCATCACCACATTGTCCAGCAAGAAAAAGAGGAGCAGGGCGACACCCAGCACAACTGCGGGGAGCTTGAGTCTGGCAAATAACTTCTTCTTTCGGCGAGCCATTGCTGGTTGACTGAATATAGAGAGTTTTGAGTAGAGTTACAACCATCAGGTGTTATTCAATGCCGCAGTCGCTTCGCAGCCGCGGCACGAGAGCAAGAGCATACACGGTCGCGTCGATCTCCTCGCTCTCGGACATAGGCGATTCGACGGAGTGGGAGAAGAATGCTCTGTTATCAGGAGAACCAATCCGGTACGCCATATGCCGAATGCCGGTGGCTTATCAGTTCCCCGCCCATCCCATCTCGCTGGGCGAGATGCCTAAGAGCCGATGCACTGCAACTTTCGCTGTCCAGCAAGATGAGTTCAGACTCATGGTGGTTGACAGTACTTTTTCTGCAGCGTCCTTCTGCTGGGAGCTGTCTAACCCAACTCCTCGATCGGCTTCGACAACCCGTTCGCGTGCACCTTGTATTCTCTTCAAGTATGAACTCCGTCAGGGCGTCCGTCGTCGAGTCGTGTCGCTGCTTCTCGGGTGGGAGCCTGCAAGATTGCGCATTGTCAAGCTCACGCATGATTGCATTTCACTTCAAACTTGGCTATATTTTCAACGGCTTTGGCTCGATCGCTTAACAATTCTCCTCAAAATCGGACAACCACTACGAACTCCTTTGCGCGCCGAGTATAAGGGACTCGTCAAGGCAGCAATAAACGCCAAACGGCGGGCGCACGCTCCCTATTCTCGCTTCCGAGTGGGAGCCGCTCTCCTCGGAACAAGCGGAAGAGTCTATACAGGATGCAACATCGAGCTCAGCACATACCCCCTTACCATCTGCGCTGAGCGAACAGCGATATTCAAGGCTGTCTCTGAGGGAGAGAGGAATTTCAGAGCGATCGCGGTGGTGTCCGATGATCCTGAGTACACGCCCCCGTGCGGTGCCTGCCGCCAGGTGCTCATCGAACTGGCCGGCAATATTGATTTCCTCATGGTCGACGGGAGCCAGCGGGTCAAATCTGTCCCGTTGAAGGCCTTGCTTCCACTCGCTTTTACACATCGCAACCTTGAGCGCAAAAGAAGAGGAAAGAAGTGAACGATGGACACATCAGAACTCCATAGTGTTCCCCGAAGAACAGGCTGGATCGAAGTGATTTGCGGTTGTATGTTCAGCGGCAAGACGGAGGAACTGATCCGACGTGCGCGACGCGCGGAGATCGCCAGACAGAAAGTCGCCATCTTCAAACCCAGGATTGACAGCCGCTTCAGCCCGGAGCACATCGTGTCACACAGCGAGCAATCCCTGGTCTCACAGGTTGTGGACGATGCTACGGAAATCCCCGAGCGAAGCGCTGAAGCCCAGGTTGTCGGAATCGACGAGGGACAGTTCTTCAAGTTGAACCTTGTCGACGTATGCGAGCAGTTGGCAAACCAGGGGAAACGCGTCATCGTGGCCGGTCTCGACCAGGACTATCGGGGCAAGCCCTTCGAGCCGATGCCTCAGCTCCTGGCAGTCGCAGAGTACATTACGAAGACGCTCGCCATCTGCGTCGTGTGCGGCAATCCGGCAGACCGCACGCAGCGGAAGACTCAACACGCAGACCGCGTTCTCGTTGGGGCGAAAGACATCTACGAAGCCCGCTGCAGGCACTGCTTTGAACCCCCGACAGAGCTCTGACATACTTCCCCCCTTCTCGGATACGGCAGAGGATTCACTATGACAATTCTCTCGGCTCTCCACGGGATGTTTGGCATTCTCGTGCTTCTCGGCATTGCTTTTCTCTTCTCGAACAACAAACGGCGGGTGAACTGGCGGCTCGTTGGCATCGGTCTGCTCATACAGCTCACCTTTGGCGTGCTTGTAATCAAGGGTCAGGAACTTGGTGCCCTTTTTTCACCCTTGGCGTGGCCAAAGAGGTTGTTTGAATGGATAGCGGAAGGATTTGTTTTGCTTCTGGGCTTCACAACGGAAGGAGCGAAGTTCGTCTTCGGCAACCTCGCGATCGGTCAAGGATTTGAAGGCTCTCTGGGTTTCTTCTTCGCGTTTCAAGTGCTACCGACAATCATCTTCTTCTCATCGTTGATGTCTGTATTGTACTACCTGGGTGTCATGCAGAAGATCGTGCAAGGCATGGCGTGGGTGATGGCGCGATTGATGGGGACAAGCGGCGCCGAATCACTTTCCAACACGGCCAATATCTTTGTGGGACAAACCGAAGCGCCGCTGATGATTCGACCGTATGTCGCAAATATGACACAATCCGAGCTTCTGACGATCATGGTTGGAGGCATGGCTACCATCGCGGGTGGCGTCATGGCGGCCTACGTTCAAATGCTTGGCCACTCCTTTGCACAAGCCCATAACCTGCCAATTGAGACGGCTCAGGTGAAGTTCGCAGCTCAACTTCTTGGCGCAAGCATCATGGCGGCGCCTGCATCCCTTCTTATTTCCAAGATCATATTTCCAGAAACGGGCGAGCCGACGACAAGAGGTGTCGTCAAGGTGCATGTGGAGAAAACGGCGAGCAACGTCATCGAGGCTGCTGCTGGAGGGGCGTCCGACGGCCTACAACTCGCGTTAAACGTCGGAGCTATGCTCTTGGCCTTCATAGCGTTAATCGCAATGTTCAATGCTTTCCTTGGGGCAGTTGGGAACTGGCTGGGGGTAAATGCGTACCTGCACTCAACATACGGACAACCGCTGAGCTTGCAGTTGGTCCTCGGATTTATCCTGCAATTCGCGGCCCATGCGATGGGTGTTCCCGGAAACGAGGCATTCAACTTTGGCAGCCTAATTGGAACAAAGGTTGTACTGAATGAGTTCGTTGCCTATCTCGATATGGCCAAGATGATAACAGAGAACAAGCTGGTGTCAGAAAAAGCAATTGCCATGGCGACATTTGCCCTGTGCGGCTTCGCAAACTTCTCGTCGATTGCGATCCAGATCGGTGGAATCAGTCCGATGGCCCCTCACCGCAGAAAGGACCTGGCTTCCCTCGGACTTCGTGCAGTCCTTGGAGGCTCGCTTGCGACCCTCCTCACGGCGACAATTGCCGGTGTCCTCATAGGCTCCTAGCGATCCGGGCGAAAAGTCCGGTGGTGCTTGGCATGGATGTTGTTAATGATTTGGTCACAAATCAACATCCTTGATTTTTTGAGCATAATCATGCTTGGCAAGCGATCAGCACAGGGAAAACTGTTCACAGCTGAGAATCGTCTTCGCAAGAAAGTGGGCGAAGAGAGTTTCTATGTGTTCTTGGCAGACCATCGACACGAGTTGTTCCGTGATGAAGACTTCTCGATGCTCTACTGTTTGGACAATGGCCGCACGAGCGTGCCGCCGAGTCTCTTGGCGACGGCGTTGATCCTTCAGACCTATGACCGGGTCTCGGATCAAGAGGCCGAGGATCGAGCAAAGTTTGATCAGCGTTGGCACCTAGCCCTGGGGGTGAGCGATGAGGAGGTGCCATTTGTCAAGAGCACGTTGTGCTTGTTCCGCAACCAACTCATCCTGCACAAAGAAGCCAAGCTGATCTTCCGCAAGGGACTGGAGTATCTTCGCAAGCAGGGGTTCGTCAAGCGGCACAAGGTCCGGCTTGCATTGGATACCACACCGATCTTTGGTAAAGGAGCAGTCGAAGATACGTTTAACATGCTTGCCGAAGGGCTGCGCCAGGTCTTGCGGGTTCTGGCCGAGCTTGCCAAGCAAGAGCTGACGGACTTTGCCCGCAACCATGACTTCGGTCGGTATGTTGCCCCCAGTTTCAAGGGAACGTGGCCGATCAACTGGGATGACAAGCACGAGCGTCAAACGGTCCTGGACAGCCTGGTTGCCGATTGTCGGCGTGCTCTGGTCTTGGCCGGCTCCCGGCTCAAGGACTATGCCCAAGACTCTCCCGAAGCCAAGCAGATCGTTGAAGCCGCAGAGTTACTGAGCAAGCTGCTCGCACAGGATGTCCGCCAGAGTGATGCGGGAAAGCCCGAAATCATTGATGGTGTTGCACAAGATCGCATCATCTCTGTGCATGATCCCGAGATGCGCTACGGACATAAGAGCGTCAGTCAACGCATCGAAGGCTATAAGGCATCTGTCGCAGTGGAGATCGACAGTCAGGTCATTGCCGATGTCGACGTGATCCCCGCCAATGCGCACGATAACACGAGCGCCCCGGCGCTGGTGGCGGAGTCAGCGACAAATCTCGGCGAAACGGTCGAGGGTGTCTTGGGCGATGGTGCCTACGGAAGTGTCGAAGCACGTCTGGATGCACAAGCTGCTGGCTACACCCTCACGGCACCTGTTGCACAGTCTCCACAGACCGGGCGCTTCACCAAAGATGACTTTGTGATGGATCTTGTCAACAACTCCGTCACCTGTCCAGCGGGACAGAAGTGTTCGCTTTGGTATGAGCGACGCACGAAGACCCAACGCGGGACCATCTTCAAGAACAAAATCTTCTACTTCAGCCCCGACCAATGCGGCTCTTGTTCGTTGCGTCCTCACTGTGTTCAACCCCATGCGCCGCGACGCACAATCACGGTCAATGAGTATGAAGACTTGATCCAGCAGGCCAAAGCATATCAAAGAACAGATGAGTATCGAAGGCTCTACCGACAACGTGTGGTCGCCGAACATCGCATCGCTCGACTCATATGGCTCGGCCTTCGCAAGGCTCGATACTTCGGAACAACAAAAACTCTCTTTCAAGCGGCCCTGGCAGCCACGGTGGCGAACCTGGCGCTCTTCGCCAGTACACACTCAGGTCCTGGATCTTTTGTCTGTTGTCTGCTATTATTGACCTCGTTTGTCCTCATGGGGCTCACGAGGATCGTTTGTAGGCCATCAATATCGATGAAGGCATCAAATACCTGACCCATCACCGCGGCAACCTCGCAGCAGGGGGTTGTCGCCCGGATCTCTAGTAGAACGTCCAACGTGGATTCCTGGTGCGGAACAGAAGAGCACCTTGAATCCCCGTTGGCGACCTCCGCAAGAAGGATACGGTATGAAGAATATCTTTGGTATGTTCATCTTTGTGATGTTTGGCCTTGCCAGCACAACGCTGGCGCTGGCTCAGTGGATTCAAACGAACGGCCCAGAGGGCGGATTTGTTCATTCCCTTGCCATCAGCGGCACGAATCTCTTTGCTGGAACTGATCGTGCTGGAGTATTCCTTTCATCCAACGGTGGAATGACATGGACTGCCGCCAATAGCGGCTTAGCGAATGCAGATGTCCGAGCGCTTGCGATCAGCGGCACAAACCTCTTTGCAGCGACCTTTGGGTACGGTGTGTTTCTTTCGACGGACAACGGCACGAGCTGGACCGCTGTCAACACCGGCTTGACGAACACGGTTGTCCGCGCGCTTGCCATTAGCGGCGACACTCTGCTCGCGGGAACGGAAGGCGGGGTATTTCTTTCAACCAATAGTGGTGCAAGCTGGAGTGGAGTCTGGCTCACCAACGCAGACATTCGCGCACTTGCCATGAGCCCCAATGGGTCAGTCGGCACGAAACTTTTTGCAGGCACTTTTGCGAACGGTGTGTATGTTACAACCAACAAGGGCGCGACCTGGACCCCCATCAATACAGGCCTCGGCTCTGACATAATGATCAGATCCCTCGCGATCAGCGACACGAGTCTCCTCGCAGGCACGTATTCCGGCGGCGTGTATCTTTCAAGCAATAGCGGCGCAAGCTGGACTGCTGTCAGCAAGGGGCTTATTATGGGTGCTGTCTATGCGCTTGCTGTCACCGGCACGTACGTTTTCGCCGGGGCGTCAAACGGCGTGTTTCTTTCAACCAATATGGGTTTGACTTGGACTGGCATTGGTCTGACGAACACGGATGTCCGTGCCGTTGCTTCCAGTGGCTCTACTCTCTTTGCAGGAACTTATGGCGAGGGCGTCTTTCGGTCTACCAATAGCGGGTTAAGCTGGACTGCCGCTAATATGGGCCTGAGGGCGCTTTCTGTATGGTCCCTTGCCTCTAGCAGCGCCAATTTGTTCGCGGGGACTCTCGGCGGAGGAATCTTTCTTTCAACCAACAATGGGACAAGTTGGAGCGCAGTCAATTACGGGCTGACTGACAACTCTGTTTGGTCCCTTGTTTTCAACGCCGGGACCCTCTTTGCAGGCACCAACAACGGCAGGGTGTATCGTTCAACGGATAACGGCACAAGCTGGACTGACATCAGAACCTGGCTGACGATGTCACCTGTCTCTGCCCTTGCCGCGGCCGACACGAATCTCTTTGCTGGGACCGATGGCGATGGCGTGTTCCTTTCATCCAACAGCGGAGGACTCTGGACTGGCGTTAATACGGGAATGACGAGTACCTCGGTCCGTGCGCTTGCGGTACGCAACACGAACCTCTTTGCAGGGACCAACAGCGGCGTGTTTCTTTCAACCAATAACGGTACGGGCTGGACTGCCGTCAATACAGGGCTGACGAGCACATCCGTGCATGCCCTTATCGTTGGTGACGCAGGTCTCTTCGCAGGAACTGGTGGCGGAGTGTTTCTTTCAACTAACAGCGGCGCAAGCTGGACTCCTGTCAAGACTGGACTCACGGGCATGTCTGTCCGATCCTTCGCCGTTCAAGGCACGAACCTCATTGCGGGAACTTCTGACGGAGGGGTTTTTGTTTCAACCAATAATGGCGCAAGCTGGACTGCCGTTAATGCCGGGCTGCCAAACACACTTGTCGCTGCTCTTACCGTCACCAGCACAAGCCTCTTCGCGGGGACCTATAACAGCGGTGTCTGGCGCCGTCCGCTGTCGGAAATCCTTACATCGGTGACTCCGCACCTCGGTGAATTGCCAGCCGTCTTCAGTCTTGAACAGAACTATCCTAATCCTTTCAACCCAACTACGACGATTCAATTTTCGCTTCCTCGCGCGGCTTACGTGACGCTGAGGATATTCAATACGCTCGGAGAACGAGTTGCCACACTAGTGTCACAAGAACTTGCCGCTGGCACATACACAACATCCTGGAATGCAGGACCTCTTCCAAGCGGTATTTACTTCTATAGTTTGAGGGGTGCAGATTTCATCAAGACAAGGGCGATGATCTTGCTCAAGTGAGCTCGTGCGACTCATCAACCGCATCTAGCTGCTGTAACTTCGTCTTCGACACAGCGAATGCGTGTCATTCCAGAGGGTTGTGCCTTCTCGAAAACAAGCCGTGCGCGGGATTTCTATGAACGGGGTGTGACAATTCAGCTCTTCAGAGATAGTGTAAGAAGTAAAATCTAGCTACCCCGATGGCGATCGCGAAAAGGTCCTATCGGGTTAATGGTACGGAAGGAGGATCTTCACTCAATCATTCATCACATGTTGAGTGGTTCGAGAGAGTTTTCAGACAAACCGTACACCAAAAGGGAGGTTAACCATCATGCATACGGTTACTATCAATCTACTAGAATGCTGGCCGGGCACGTCGAAGCCAAGCGAGTGGGAGATAATAGTAGAGGTCTTGTTTGACGGTGATTATTATCCGGAGTACGACTATTTCCTGTTCGCCAATGAGATCGTTGATGGTCAACAGACAAAGGGGTTCTTCCAGTGGGGTCACGAACAGGGCGATCGGGAGAATATGTTCCGCGTTGACGGGAACAATGGCTGCCCTGGCCGGAAGGGTCTCATGACGCGCGACTTATATGCGATGGTTCGGGTTCCACCGCCGGGCAGTCCTAACTATTACCCATCTGAGATCTATTACAACGCGCCAGCAGTGTTCGGCTGCCAGCCAGAGGGACAATGTTATGAGTGATCGCACCTTCCATTGGCACAAGACCTGGCGTTTCCTCCTGAAGTCCTTCTAACCGAAGGACTTTTTTGTTTCCGAGGCCCTCTCTAATCCCCCGATGGGTGTCAGCTCGCGCACGATCCTCTCACCTCTAATCGAACTTCTAGCCTTGTTGCCCAGCTGCTTTGAAACCTGAGCGCGTTTACGTATATTGGCTCGCAACGCGAGGAAGCGAGAGCTCGCGCGAGCAAGAATCAGTGCTGGTTGATCCGTCAGTCGTTGAGGGGAGACAGCGTACACTTCTCGACGGAGCCTACCCTGAAGCACGTCGGGACTCGATGTTATTGAGACTTCGATGAAGAGTCGTAAGGAATGGTTTAACAGTGAGCTTCACAAGATCATTCAGCTTCACCGGCGCGGTGCCGGAGGACTGCGGGTCGCAATCGCGCTCACCAAACGGCTCGATTCCCTCATCAAGTCCATTTACACATCATTGCATCGCTCCGATAAGAATCTCATTGCTGTTGTGGCCCTCGGCGGCTACGGGAGGAAAGAGCTTTGTTTCTCGTCCGACACGGATGTCATGTTCCTCATCAAGGATGACTCCGAGAAGGCTGACGCCGCTCCCATCGTCGGCGACTTGGTCCATGATCTCCTGGACTTCGGCCTCAACATTGGCCATAGTTTTCGGACCATTCAGGAATGCCTAGAGTTTGCAGTGTCGGATCTCGAGACCTGGAACTCGCTGCTGGAATCACGCTTCATCTGCGGCAATCGCCCCACCTTCTCTCACTTCCGCGCAAGCTTGCAGCGACAGATTCATGCACTTGACAAGGGCTCATACGTGCGGCAGCTCATCAAAACGACGGAACTGCGGCACGAAAAATATGGAGATTCAACGAAGCTCCTCGAGCCGAATATCAAGCACAGCGCAGGCGGGCTACGCGATCTACATACCGTCCTCTGGCTCCAGCGGGGAACGGGGCGAACAAAGATACCTGCTCTTGGTCCGGAAAGCCGCACTGCGCTTTCGCAACTTCTGAAAAGCCCATCGCTTCGCGTACATTTCAGCCAGCGATTCTTGCGCGACGTCCACCGCTCGTTCGATTTTCTCCTCCGCTGCAGGAATCAGATGCACCTTCAGGCAGAGGCGCTTCATGACACGCTCGAATTCAATCTTCAGCGCCAGGTTGCAGAAGCGCTGCAGTACCGGGCAACCACCAAGCGCACGAGCGTTGAGCGGTTCATGCACAGTTACTACGTTGCCGCCCGCTCTCTCGCTCAACTCGCTCAACGCACCTCGCGCTGGGCAGAGGATCGCTTCATCAAACCCTCCGCGAGTGAACACGTTAAGCCGCTGAATGGCGTCTTTGTCCTCCAGGATAGCACGATCGGGCTCAAACGAAACGTCAAGAGCCTCTCCAGCGAGGCTGCCCTCCGCGCATTTCTCCTCGCTATCGAACACCACGCATCGTTTTCGCATCAGCTAGAAGACCTCCTGAGCCGAAGCGCGTCGAAGTACCATTACCTCCGGTCAGAACAGGAAACGCTTCTCTTTCGCGAGCTACTCAACAAAGAGCATGGCGTCAGTCAGGCAATCCACAGAATGAGCGACCTCGGTCTGCTGGCCCGATGGATCCCGGAGTGGAAAGGGCTCGTAGCGTTCTTCCAGCACAACCAGTATCACTTCTATACCGCCGATGAGCACACGCTGATGGTCCTTGCCCACGCCGAGGGGCTCGCTGAGAACCAAAATACATTCGGTCAAGTCTTCCGCACGATTCCGCGACGGGATACGCTTTATCTTGCCGCGCTGCTTCACGACATCGCAAAGCCCATCCGCATCGGGGACCACGAGATCATCGGCGTCGACGTTGCACGAGCCATCTTGAAGCGACTCCGCTACACCGATGTGATGGCCGATGTGCTCTTCCTCGTGCGCAACCACTTGCTGATGGAACAGGTTGCCTTCCGCCGCAATCTAAGCGATCCACAGACAATTGTCGACTTCGCTTCACGATGCTCCACCACGCACCGGCTGGATCTGCTGTATCTCCTCACCTACGTCGATCTTAGCGCGGTGAATAAGAACGTGTGGACGGATTGGAAGGGGATGCTGCTCTCTGAACTCTATCGGCGCGCGCGGGAGATCCTCGCAGGCAAGCTCACCTCCGCCCAATTTGAGCAAGTCGAGGCAGCCCGGCACAAAGTCGCCGTACAAGAGATGGTCAGTGAACTGACCTCCACGCTCTCGGAAGATCAGGCGCGCAACGCACACCATATGCGTTCCCGCGGAGACCGCGGCAACGAGAGTCCCATTCCATCCTTCCATCATTCCCCCCTCTCTCTCTTTTCTTCTCCTAGAAACGCAACCTTTCTGGCCATCCTATAGTCTTAATAGTATGTCGGTCCCATACACATCTTTCTGGACATTCTATGACTAGGCAAAGAACGGCTGCTCTTTTCCTTCTCGCTCTCATCTTTGCCCCACCGCTTTTCTCGCAGGATACACCGCCAAGGGTCACAATCAAGGCAGTCCGCCTGGATTCCCCCATTACCCTCGATGGTATTCTCACGGAACCGGTCTGGCACAGGTCAGGGTATTCCGACTTCAAGCAGAAGGAACCCAATCAGGGCGAACCGGCGACGGAGAGGACAGAAGTCTGGGTCGCGTACGACGAAGAGGCCATTTACATCGCCGCCGATCTGCACGAAACCGCTCCCGATTCGATCATGCAGGTCTTAGGCAGGCGCGATGCCTTCATCACGGCGGACTGGTTCGTGTTCTGGGTCGATCCCTACTACGATCGGCGAAGCGGATTCTACTTCGGCATCAGCGCAGCGGGGACGCTGCTTGACGGCGTACTCTACAACGACGACTCGGACGATGATTCGTGGGACGGCGTGTGGGAAGGGAAGGTCTACATCAACGGTCACGGATGGACCGTGGAGATGCGTATACCATTTTCGCAGCTACGATTTCATCAGCAGAAGCAGTACCGCTGGGGAGTGAACTTTGGAAGGATGATCGGGCGGAAGAATGAGGAGTCGTACGTGGTCTACACGCCGCGCGGGCAGAGCGGATTCGTGTCACGATTTGTCGACCTCGTAGGAATGGATAATGTTGTG
>VGWB01000129.1 GCA_016873755.1 Ignavibacteria bacterium
AGGAACCTGCCCTCGCAACGGCTCCAGATCGGACACCTTCTCAAATTGCTCAGCTGTGAACAACCCGCCGTCAGGCATTCCAGCCCCGCGATTCTTCAGGCCCAGGAAGCATCTCACCTTCGGTTTGAGCGTTTTGCCTATTTCATTGAACAAGTTTGAAAGATAAGTGTAGCGAGAGGTCTCGCCCACCACAGCACCGGAGGCCCGGGTTTCGGCTAGCTGCTTGAGGTATGTCTCGACGGGATTCATGCCGAATCAGGATTGCGATTCCGCCCTTAATCTATTGGATTTTGAACCAAAATCAATCATTGCCTCAATACGGATTGGTGAGAAAGTAATACAAGAACGTGAACCCAAGAAACCAGTACACGCCGCGCATCAAAACAGGATGGCGTCTCTTGACATAGTGCCAAAGCTGAGAAAGCGCGATCATCAACAGCGTGAAGCCAACCAAGACGGCAATCGTGGGCGCAGTGCTCAGCCGCAATCCCCACCACACGGTCATGTTGAATTCCGGATTGACCACCCAGCCGTAGAGAACGACAAGATGAGCGATGTACACGACAAATGACTCGACCCCCAGAACGATGAGCCACTTCGGCATCCAGACATCGACGACTTCCCGGTGAACGACGAGGCTCTCGAAAAGCCAGAGACTTGCAAGGAGCACAAACAGCACGCCCAGACGAATCCAGAAGTAGTTCGGGCTGGTATTCCAGAAGTTGTATTCAGGAAATGTCCGGTACGGGAGCCAGTCAAGCGCATGGCCAGCGACAATGAGAAGAAGTCCCACAATTGTGAGGTTTCGCACAAACTTGTCCTCTTTGCCTTCCTGAGCACAGCGCAGGAAGCGCCAGGCCATCACTGTTCCGGCAAGAACAAAAGCCGAGTTTGGGAAAAGTGGATATGGCGATCCCCCAACGCCATTCAGTCCCATTGCCACGAAATCCGGGAGACGATCGCTCAATTCCTTTGACCAGAAGAACGGAGTCGTGTACACGAAAAAGATCAGGAGAGCGATAACCACGCGGACGAAGAGAGTTTCAGAGCGCAGCACAACCAAGAGCAACCGGAGCCCAAGAAGCGTCAGGCCGATACATTGAAGGACGTCGAAGGAAAAGAACGCCGTCCATTGCTGGGGCGTCGACTGCTCGAGGATCTTCTTGAGCGAGAAAAACGGAATATGCAGGGCGTAGCCGATACCGATGAGCAGCAGCATCCGTCCCGCCCGCCGCCAGAAGGCAGGAGTGAACGAGAGCAGCAGTTCCCATCGCCGCTGTGTTGCAATGGCAAAGGCGAAACCGGCGCCAAAGAGAAATCCCGGTCCTGTGATGCCGTGTGCCAGCTCGTGCAAGGTGAAGAGAGGCGATCGCTGGGACTCTGGCGTCAGGAGGGCGCGCAGCACGTGCCCTTCAACCATGAACAGAACAATCAGTCCACGATAGAGATCGAGGAACCGGTAGCGTTGAGGTCGTGTCACACAGCGCCCATCACGGCATTGATGGCAGCCACATTGACGATATCTTCCACACTGCAGCCGCGAGAGAGGTCGAAAGCAGGTTTGCGAAGTCCCTGAACAACCGGCCCGACTGCTTCGGCTCCGCCCATCCTCTGAGCAATCTTGTAAGCGATGTTGCCGGCATCAAGATCGGGGAAGACGAGCACATTGGCCTTGCCTGCGACAGGGCTGCCGGGGGACTTACGCTCACCGACCGAAGGGACGATTGCGGCATCGACCTGAAGCTCCCCATCAACGGCGAGCTGCGGTTTCTTCTTTCTCACGATGTCCGTGGCCTGACGCACTTTGTCGATGAAAGGGTGATCGGCGCTGCCTTTTGTCGAGAAGGAGAGCATGCCGACGAGCGGCTCCGCACCGGTCAACTTCTGATGGTTTCCCGCGGAGGCAATGGCAATATCGGCGAGCTGCTCGGGCGTCGGATCCGGCACAACTGCGCAATCGGCGAACGTGTACGTCTTCTGCGGGAAGATCATGAGAAAGAAGCTCGAGACGATACTGATTCCCTCCGCTACGCCGATTATTTGAATTCCTGCTCGAAGAACGTCCCCTGTCGTCGAGATCGACCCGGCGACGCTTCCATCCGCCATCCCCTGACGGACCATCATCGCTCCAAAGAACAACGACCGGCGCATCGTCTCCTGGGCCTGGTTGAGCTGTATTCCCTTCTCCCTCCTCAATTCAAAATAGATGTTGATGAATTCATTCAGCTTGTCCGATTTCGCCGGATCAACGACGGAGACGCCGTCCAGATTCACGCCGATCTGCTTTGCCTTGGCTCGAATCTCCGCTTCCGTCCCGACCAACGATATAGCCGCCAGCTGTTCATCCACGCAAGTTCTGGCGGCCCGGATCGCCCGCTCGTCCGTGGCGTCAGGAAGGACGATGTGCCGCTTCAACCGCTTTGCCTTCGATCTGATTTCTTCCAGAAGGGGTATCATAGGTGTGTCCTCGTTTTGGGTACATCTGCAGCAGAGGTGCCTGGAGAGGCCGGGTGCGTTCCTCGCTTCGAAATCACTCTCCACCCTCTCCCTGCCGTCACCCACGCTTTGAACCACTTTGGTTCGGAGTGAATATACCAAGCGTTCGGACCTCAATCAACCCGTTTCCGCCAGCCGTCGAACTGACTATTTGTCAATTCACTGGGAAGCGATTGACGAAATCTCAGGAATTCATATCGTGTTAAAAGACTTTAATCGACGTCCGGCTGATTGCTTATCTGTCATTCTTTCACTAAATTTGTCACCCGTGAGAGCGGCCTGTCCAGCATGAACGACCCATTACAGATATTCGTTGAGACGTACGGCTGTCAGATGAACCTTGCGGATACCGAGGTTGTGCTGGGGATTCTCACGAAAGCCGGCTATACGCAAACAGACGATCTGGCCCGAGCGGATGTTGTGTTGGTGAACACGTGCGCGGTGCGGGATCATGCTGAGCAGCGGGTGTACGGCCGGCTGGGGGATTTCAGACATTACAAGCGGGAGAATCCGGGATTGGTGGTGGGCGTCCTTGGTTGCATGGCAGAGCGCCTCCGGCGCGACCTCCTGGAATCGGAAAGCCACATCGATCTGGTCGTTGGACCCGATGAGTATCGTCGGATCCCCGAGCTCATCGAGAACGCCGTCGCCGGCGAGAAGGGGATTGCGGTGCGGCTCTCGCGTGTCGAGAACTATGACGACATCATACCTCTTCGCACAGATGGCATCACGGCCTGGATCTCCGTGATGCGCGGGTGCGACAAATTTTGTACTTTTTGTGTTGTTCCTTTCACCCGAGGACGAGAGCGCAGCCGGACGCTGGAAAGCGTCGTCCGGGAGGTGGAGAACCTCTCTGCGCGCGGCTTTAAGGAGGTGACGCTGCTCGGGCAGAACGTGAATTCCTACCATGACGGCAAACACGACTTCGCCGATCTGCTGGCAGACGTTGCCCGGGTTGATCGATCGATGAGAGTCCGCTTCACCACGTCACATCCACAGGATATGTCCGAGAAGCTCATCCGAATGATTGCCGGGCACGAGAACATCTGCAACCACATTCATCTCCCGATTCAATCGGGCTCCGATCGCATTCTGCGATTGATGAACCGGATGTACACGTGCACCGAGTACTTGCGGCTCGTCAGCAGGATTCGATCCTTCATTCCCAGCGTGAGCCTCTCCACCGACATTATAGCTGGTTTTCCGACCGAAACCGCAGAGGACCATCAGAGGACGCTCGATGTACTTCGTGAAGTGGAGTATGACGGAGCCTTCACGTTCCGATATTCGCCGCGAGAGAACACCAAGGCATGGCACCTCGGCGATGATGTTTCCGAAGAAGTCAAGATCGATCGGCTCAACGAAATCATTGAAGCCCAGCGTGGGGTTTCATACCGCAGAAACCAACGGTTGATCGGGCAGACGGTGGAGGTCCTCGTTGAGGGAGAGAGCAGGAAATCGACGAGCGACCTGAGCGGGCGAACCGATACGAACAAAACGGTTGTATTCCCGCGAGGAGACGCCCAGATCGGGCATTATCTGAACATCACGATCGAGCGAGCGAATTCTGCAACCCTGTTCGGTCGGCCTGTCCTGCAAGCGCGGCAGGGATACGGACACTCAAAACTTGCAGCGAATGGATAAGGAGGGAAGACCGGCATGAAGACACGCACAATTCTGCTGACGGCTGCTGTTCTGGTTATCCTGCTTGGTGCACCCTTGTTCGCACAATCGACGCAGAGCGGACAACCCGACATCCAGCGGCGACTGGAGCTGATCGAAAGAGGTCAGGGTGAAGCCGTCAAAGCTGAGCTGCCGACATTAATGACGATGTTCCAGAATCACCCGGGCGTTCTGTATTTACAGGCGGTTCTCACAACCGACGGCACAGAGGCGGCGAAGGTCTATCAAACCATTGTCGATAATTTCCCGAAAAGTGAATGGGCCGACGACGCTCTCTTCAAGCTCTATCAGTATTATTATTCCATCGGCTTGTACAAGACAGCCGACCAGAAAATGGAGCAGCTCAAGCGCGACTTCCCCTATTCAACCTACGCGGCTGATCAGCCCGTCGTTGAAGAGCCGAAGGTTGTTCCTCAGGAGCCACCGGCCGTGGTGACGCGCCCCGGCAAGGCGGAACGATACTCGACGGTATACACTGTCCAGGCAGGGACATTTTCTGTGCTCCAGAACGCGGAAGAGCTGAAAGCGCGGTTCGAGCGCGACGGCTACACATCGACGATTTTCACTATTGTCAACAACGGTAAGAAATTTCACAAGGTTTGGGTAGGGGAGTTCCAGAAGCAAGAAGAGGCACGGCGGTTTAGCGCCGAGATCGAGAAGAAATATAATCTTCAGACGATCATCGTTTCCCGCTGAGTCCGCCTCATCGCGAGCAGGAGTTGAAGTTGTATGGATCGTGAAGCGTTTCAACAAGAACATGGCATCATTGGCAAGTCGCTGGAGATCCAGGAGATCGTCGATGTTATTCAGCAGGTTGCCCCTACGGACATCACCGTCCTGATCAGTGGTGAAAGCGGCGTAGGCAAGGAGGTCATCGCTCAGGCGATCCACAACGCGAGCAAGAGGTCGAAGAAGCAGCTCGTCACAGTGAACTGCGGTGCGATACCGGAAGGCTTGATGGAAAGCGAGCTGTTCGGGCATGAACGAGGGTCGTTTACCAGCGCTATCGATACGCGCAAAGGCTACTTCGAAATCGCCGATGGCGGAACGATCTTCCTCGACGAGATCGGCGAGATGCCGCTGGCGACCCAGGTCAAGCTGCTGAGAGTCCTGGAGAGCGGCGAGTTCATGCGGGTTGGCTCGTCATCGCCGCGAAAGTCTGACGTCCGTGTGATTGCCGCGACGAACAAGGACCTGCACTACGAAGTTCAGCACAAGCGGTTCCGCCCGGATCTCTATTTCCGGCTCCGGTCGGTGAACATCGTCATCCCGCCACTTCGCAACCGGAGCGAGGATATCCCGCTCCTGGTGGATCATTTCGTCAAGGGATTCACCGACAAGAACGGCATCCGCTTCGAGGGATTTGCTGACGATGCCACGGAGCTGATCATGGACTACCGGTGGCCCGGCAACGTCCGCGAACTGAAGAACGTTATCGAAAGCATGCTGGTGCTGGAGAGCGGCAAACGTATCACCGCGGATGACGTGCGGAAACACCTGCGGGAGTACCGTGATACCGTGGTCGAGCGCAACCTGCCGGTCGTCGCGAACAAAACTGTCGAACAGGCTGAACGCGAGCTGATCTATCGCGCACTCCTTGATCTGAAGAGCTCGATTCTCGAGCTGCGCGATCTGGTTCTTCAGGACGCCGCAGGCCGCGAGCGTTCACAAGACACCACACTCCATCACTCGAACCACGACGGCGCTATGACGCTCGATGAGATGGAACGCCGTATGATCCTCAACGCCTTGGATCGAAACAAGGGGAACCGGCGCATGGCCGCGAAAGAGTTGAACATCAGCGAGCGAACGCTGTATCGGAAGATCAAGGAGTTTGGATTCAATCTATAAGTTAAAGGTTGTGGGTGGTAGGTTGTAAGTTGTACCTCAGGGATTGGCAAGCGGGAGTTCTCGGGTTGAGTCATCGATTCTTCTTCTTTCATTTTTCATTCTTGCTTTTCCTTTCTGGCTGCGTTGGCTGCCCGTACTCCTTTACCGGAGCGTCGGTGCCGCCGCATCTCAAGACAATCGCTATCCCCATTGTCGAGGATCAGAGCGGTTACGGGGATCCGACATTGCGCGACCAGTTCTCGAACCAGCTGGTGCAGCGCTTCATCAATGACAATACCCTGCAGCCGGCCGATCGGACTTCCGCGGATTCGATTCTCGAAGGCGTCATCACATCGGTGAGGGATGCCCCCGTCGTTATCGAAGGAGGCGACCAGGTTGCCAAGCGGCGGATCTCGGTCACGGTCCACATGACGTTTCAGGACGTCAAGCTGCGCAAGAAGGTATGGGAGAAAGACTTCACCCAGTGGGGCGATTACCCATCGGGGGGAGGATTGACACAACGAAATGAGGGGATCGCGGAAGCGGTGCGAAAATTAACGGAGGATATTCTCAACGAAACAGTAGCAGGATGGTAACAAGACCATGATAGTCGCAGCATGTTTTTTCCGACAGGAGATCTTGCAGAGCCCGTATCTCACGGACCTGGTCCTCTATCTCTACTTCTTCTCCTTGCTTATTCTGTTTACCTTTGGCGCGCACGGATTCGTGATGGTCTATCACTATCTCCGGACCCGGGGTAAAGAGGATGCCCTGATGGTTCTTGAACGAGAGCCGGTCGTCACCGTTCAGCTTCCCATGTACAACGAGTACTACGTCGTGGAACGAATCATCGAAGCCGTGTGCAGCCTGGACTATCCGAAGGACAAGCTTGAAATCCAGGTACTTGACGACTCGACCGACGAGTCCGTCGCTGTGGTCGCAAGAACGGTGGATCACTATCAGAAGCTCGGATACGATATCAAACATATCCACCGGACGAACAGAGCCGGATACAAGGCGGGCGCGCTCAAGAATGGGCTCGAGACCGCCCGGGGAGAGTTCGTGGCGATCTTTGACGCCGATTTCGTCCCCAACAGCAGTTTTCTCAAGAAGACGCTCCCGTATTTTTCCCGGGATGAGCGCATCGCACTCGTCCAGACCCGCTGGGAGCACCTCAACAGCGAGTACTCCCTGCTGACCCGCGCCCAGGCGATGGCACTCGATGGGCACTTCGTCATCGAACAGTCCGTCCGGAACAAGGCGGGGTACTTCATCAACTTCAACGGCACGGGGGGCATCTGGCGAGCGTCGGCGATCATCGATGCAGGGAACTGGCAGGCAGATACGCTGACGGAAGACCTCGACCTCAGCTACCGGGCGCAACTCCGCGGCTGGAAATTCAAATACCTCGATGACTTTACCTCTCCTGCCGAGCTCCCGGCGGAAGTGAACGCCTTGAAGTCGCAGCAGTTCCGCTGGACGAAAGGAGCCATCGAGACCGCACGAAAGATCCTGCCCGAAGTCTGGAAATCCAATTTCCCGCTTCGGGTCAAGATCCACTCCACATTTCATCTAACCAACAACATTGTGTTTCCGTTCATCCTGCTGGCAGGCATACTCAACGTTCCCCTTATGTTCATCAAGCACCAGGGGGGACACGATGCATACTTCGCGATGATGTCGATTTTCGTGCTGGCCTTCATCGGCTCCTTCCTCTTCTACACATTCTCCCAAAAGGCAGTCTATCCCGATTGGCGGAGACGGCTTCTTCTCTTCCCGCTCTTTATGGCCGGAAGTATGGGGTTTGCAGTCAACAACTCCCGCGCGGTCTTCGAGGGATTGTTCAGGAAGAAGAGCGAATTCGTTCGGACGCCCAAATACCGCATCGAGGGGAAGAAGGATTCCTGGCTGCAGAAGAAATACGTTGCCCGCAAGCTCGATTGGATCGTTCTCATCGAGGTTTCGCTTGCACTCTATTGCTTCTTCGGCGTAATTTCCTCATTATGCTATCTGGAAATCGCCGCGCTCCCTTTCCAGCTGTTGTATTTCCTCGGCTTTTCGTTTGTGTCTGTTCTTTCCATTAAACACGCCATAGAGGCGCGCAAGCTTCGGCAACAACGCTCATAACGACGATGGCTCAACCGCTTCACGAACAGATCCCAGCGCTGGAACAACGTCTCTCCAACCAACCGCAATCGCCCTTCTTCGCACGGCTCGCGCAGCACTACCTTGAGGCCGGACGCGCCCAGGAAGCCCTCCGCCTGTGTGACGAAGGACTGGCTCAGTACCCGTTCTACTCCACGGGTCATCTCATCAAAGGAAAGGTTCTTCTGGAGCTCAAGATGCTCGCGGAAGCGAAGCGGGAGTTCGAAGTCGTCCTCGGACTGCTTCCCGGCAATGAATGCGCTGCACAGCTGTATTCGAGCATCGACCTCGGTCCTTCGGTGGATCTCACCGCACCCCCCGCTCCGGAGCCGACTCCCGCAGAAGGCTTTGCTCCTCCCGCTCCTGAGGAGGTTGCTGCTGAAGAAGCTCCGCCGGAGGAAGCTGTTGCGGAAGAACCGTCGATTACTGCAGCGGAGGAGATCGAAGCAGAGGCACCGGCAATGGAAGCGGAGGCTCCCGTTGATCAATTCCAGGAGCAAATTCAGCCCGAATCCATGGATTTTGGTTTTGGCGCTCCAGCGGGGACACCTCCAGCAACCGAGGCGACGTTGGATGCATTTGGAGAGCCGATTGTACAGCAGCCCGAGCCGTATGCGGAGCCCACAACAGAACCGGTAGAGGAAGCGCCTCCTGCCGAGATCACGCCCGCTGAGCCAACCGAAGAGGCAGCCGTTGCCGAGCCGATCGCACCGGTTGAAGAAGCACCACCTGCGGAAACGCCGCCTGCTGAAGGAGAGGAAACACCGAGCTGGCTTGAGGCATTCAGCCAGCTTCAACAGCCAACTGAAGAAACCGCCGAGCCGACGCCTGAGGCGGAGGTCCAGCAAGAGAATCCGTTCGCTGCCTTTGGTGCCGAAGCCGAAGCACCCGGCACTGAAGGCCCAATTGAAGGTGAGCTGTATGAGGAATTCGCGGCCCGCACGCGGATGGAGCTCTTCGGCACAGAGAACACCTTGTCCCTGGATGAGTACCTTGCGTCCTCTCCAGAGGAACAACCAGCTTCAACAAGTGACAACATCGAGGACCTTGCCGAGAAGCTCAAGGCCCCAAAGAAGATCACTCCCGTTATAGACTTCACTGAGAAGACAACCCGTCCCGCAAGCGAGACCGACACACCGGCAGAGACAGGGTTTGTGACACCAACTCTGGCCGAAATCTACGTCAAGCAGGGCTGGTATGACGATGCGATCAAAGCGTATCGGGCGCTGGCCAAGAGCAAGCCCGCTGAGCGAGAGAAGTATGAGCAGAGGATCGCGGAAATTGAGGAGATGAAGAAGAAGGAGCAGTAGCAAGACAAGAGAAAGAACTCAGCAAAAAACCCCGGCTGGTGGTCGGGGTTTTTGTTTTCTATGGCAACTCAGACTGAAGTCTGAGGCTACACAAGTTGCCAACTCATTTGATCGCGTTCACAAACTTCGTCAGCCGTGATTTCTGGTTGGCTGCGGTGTTCTTGTGTATCACGCCCTTCGCTGCAAGCTGATCCAGCGTCTTGACCGCTACCTTCAGTGCTGTGGCAGCATTCTCCCTGTCTTTCGACGAGCGAACCTTCTTCATGAGCGTTTTCAATCTTGAGAGATACGCTTTGTTTCGAGCATGTCTCCGAACGCTCTGGCGGGCCCGCTTTTCAGCCGATTTGTGTTGTGCCATCCTTTTCTCCTATATAAAGCACATTCTTTTGAGAATCTAACGAGTGTCGGCTGAAAAAACGCGTCACGTTGAGCGTAGTCGAAACGTGCAACACGATGCGCATATCAGGGTTCGACTTCGCTCACCCTGACGCGGATCTTTTTTACATGATTTTTCAGCTCGCCATCAGTGCAAAGATAGCGAACTATTCGGAATTTCACAAAGACTTTTTTGCCGGCGAGGAGGTCGATCTCCGAGTGTCAACCGGTACCAAGCTAGGTGTCACGTATGGCGCTCAGGAACGAACGGATGATGGCAGCAGTTGCACCCCAGACATCATGGTCGCGATACCTGTAGAAGTACACGTCGAAGATTTCCCCGTACCGCTTCCGCTGCTCGATCCTCTCGTTGGCCTTGTCAAGGAACAACGAGATGGGAACCTCCAGTACGTCCGCGACCTCTTGTTTGTTCGGTTTGAGCTTGGGAAGTGCCGGCACATAGGCAACGACCGGCGTCACGGCAAATCTCGATGGTGTCTCGTAGTCGTCGAACAAGCCAAGAATTTGAACGGCGTCCGGCAGCAATCCGATCTCCTCGCGGCACTCGCGCAGCGCGGTCTCAACGATACTTCCATCGTCTTCATCCATCACTCCGCCGGGAAATGAGATTTGCCCCTTGTGGTGCTCCACGTCCTCCGTCCGCTTGGTCAACAGGAAGTGCAGCTCCGCGTCCTTCATGAAAAGAAGCACCAGCACACCGGCACGGGTAAGTGCCGGATTGTGAATCTCAGTACGTCGGTACGAGGCAAAGAATTGCCGGATATGTTCTAATCCTAATGTCATTGCGTCAAGTCGTTGACCCTTGCTTTCTCGCTGTGACGATCCGGCCAGTCACAATATCCTCCAGCACACCCTCGAGGATCTCCCTCCACTCGGGACGCGAAAGGGCGGCGGTCAGATCAGATTCCAGCTGGTATATGACGTCTCGAAGCGAATTAAACGTTCGACCGGTGAATCGCGGACTCGTTGACCGCACGATGATATGCTCATCCAGCAGCCGTTTGGCTTGAAAAATGAGGCTATTATCTGCGTTCTGCTTCACGTTGACAGTGACTCGGCTTTTTAGTACACTGGCGCGGGGGCGGAATGACAATTAACAATATTTTCGAAG
>VGWB01000130.1 GCA_016873755.1 Ignavibacteria bacterium
GTTGGCCCGTTCGCTCAGTGACATCGCGGCTCCCGAGCGCCCGACCCCCGCTTACGAGTCGCACAGTACGGATATCGGTCATTGAATCATTGGGGTATGATGGTCGCTGCTACCGCTTTGCTGCCGCGTGCGCGTCTCCGAACTCACCCAACGGGGCGTGAGTTCCGTTTGACACCGGCAAAACAGAGCTTTCAATAGCCGCGACTAGAGGTGGTGCGCCTCATGAATCTTCGAACTACGTATGACAGCGACACAAGAGCGACGGAGGGAAGCCATATCCAGACGAGCTCCGATTTTATCACCCGCCACCCTGCTGCGCTGAAGAAATATGTGAGTCCGCCGATCGGCGATACTTCAAGCGGTCTCCAGGCAAGAAAGTAGCGGTCATTGCTGAACGGAGCGAAGAACGCCACGCCCAGACCTCCGTTTGACATAGCATCACTGAGGCCATGCAAGACCATCACAAGGAAGAAAAAGAAGGCATACCGCCACCATCGAGGAGAATACCGTGGCACGTGGCGAAAGAAGAAAAACGCGACTGCGAAGCCGACAAGAGCTGCGATGAAGATCGAATGTGACAGACCCCTGTGGCCCAGAAGGTGCCCATAGGGAATTCCGAAATAGAATGATATCACATCAGCATCGGGAAGGACAGAACAATACACCGCCAACAACCAGAAGCTCAATGACTGCTTCTCGGACGAGAAGGCCTTTCCAACTGCAACCGAAAGGACCGCATGACCAAATAAAGAGGCTATGGTAGATCCCTTTCTGAAGTTGGCTCCTTTCTGTTCTCTAACGACTTCGATCACCGGTCAGCGTCATCTTCCTTCTCGACCCGGCGGTACGTCGTCTCGACTGCTTTGGCCTCCATTCCTTCAGGATGGATGTTGTAGGCGGTGATCGTCAAATGATCGTCATCGAGCAGCTCGAATTCCGTTCTCCAGCCCCATTTGGGTTCATTCTCGCCAACGTCGTATTCGCCCCGTACGGTGAAACCGCGCTCGGTAGCCTTGCCTTGCGAGAACATAATGGCATAGTTCATATGAAAGTCGTCCACCCACGAGGATTGAAACGTCTTCGTGATTGAATTGAATGCGATCAGCTCTTCGCCGCATCGCGGCTTTCCTTGGATCATGCCCTGGTAGGTGTGACGTAGAAACCGACCATCGAGGACTCCGGTGATCTCGCCGGTGACCTTCGACTCGTCGGCGAGCTTGCCCGGTTCGAACCAGGTTCGGCAGGTACCTTCCCATTTTCCCGTCATTTTTTTGAATAACACTTTCTGCGTCAGTTCATCCTTGTTCGTTTCCTGCGCTTGTGCGGAAACGGCGTACGCTATCAGGGCGAACGTTGATATAAGAATTCGGATTGTGTTCATGAAGTTTCCTGTTGCTGGCGAACTGCTTTTCATACGGTCCGCTCTCCGGTGTAATGTGAGTGAGATGTTCCGCGAAATGGCTTGTGAAAATGAGTCTTCGCTAATATCTAATCTTTGGTCAGAACGATCTGAGTCGTTTCAGAGGGCAATCGAGTGAGCGCAACTACTCCCCTAGTCACTTTTCCGAAGACCTCGTGGCGATGTAATCAGTTCCGCCATGATTCCATATCAGTCGATCCTCTTTGTCCTTTCCGTCTCGGACAAATGTGACTGTCGCCAAGAACGTTCGATCAAACAACTTTGTATCGGATTGGGGTATCAGCTGCACGACAGCTCGAGTTGCTTGCATAGCCAAATCAAAGTGAATGTGAAATACAGACTGAGTATTGCACATAGTACCAGGCCAGCGGTGAAAACATATTGTGAGCGCGTGCCTAGTTCGCCCAGTTCACTCACCATTCTGGTTACGTGGTTGTAGTTGCCGAGAATCATAGAGCAGATGAATACTTTTGACCAGAAAATGATCGGCACGGCAATACCGCTCAATAATCCTAACGATACAAGAGATTGGCTGGACAGTAGTCGGTTGTTCTTGTCAAAATCCATAGCCAGCGACCTGTGTATGCTTAACGTTCGGGTTCAGCAGCTTCGCGGCGCGCAGCGGAGCAATGTCGGCTGCATCCCGTTGTTAGGTTTTGCCACCATGTCTTATTGTGATGACTACATTCCCCTTTTTGTGTCCTTTCTCGACATACCTGTGAGCTTCGGCAGTCTGTTCTAACAAATAGCCTCTATCAATGACTGCTCTTATCGTTCCCGCTTCAATAAGCTCTTTGAGCAAGAGCAAATTTTCGGTCGTTTCACTTGTTGGGGATTTGACGGTTAGATATACCCCATGTTTCTTCAGGGAGCTTCTGCGTGAAGACGAGATCTTGCCCACCGCGTCAAAAATAACATCATAGGTTTCACCGCTCCGGGTGAAATCCTCTTGAGTGTAATCAATTACCTTATCGGCTCCGAGAGATCTTACCAGTTCCATATTCGAAGCGCTGCATACTCCGGTAACTTCCGCTCCAAAGTGGTGCTTGGCAATCTGTACCGCAAAAGTACCTACACTTCCAGAAGCGCCATAGATGAGGACTTCTTGTCTCCGCTGGATATTCGCCTTTTCAAGAAGATATAACGCCGCCATACCCCCGATAGGAACGGCGGCAGCTTCTTCGTAGGTCATATTCGCAGGCTTCCTGGCTACCACTCCTTGCTTCCATTCTTCAGGCAGACATACATACTCTGCGTAGCCACCGGCTCGCAATCCGGTGGTAGTTCCGAAAACTTGGTCACCCTTCTTGAACAGCTTTACATCTTCACCCACTGCTTCGACTTCCCCGGATACCTCATACCCCAGTATAGTCTTTTTGGGTTTCGTGAGCCCAAACATTATTCGGACTGCGAGAGTAAACAGTCTGGAATCCGGGTGTTTGCCGGTTCGCGCCCACAGCACTCCTGCTGATGCTGTTGTCGCATATACTTTTACCAGGATTTCATTGTCCTTGGGCGTAGGTTTCTCTACCTCTGTTAGCTGAAGAACATCCGGTGGTCCGTATTGTGTGTATACAATTGCTTTCATGTGTTTCTTCAGAGGTTGTTTGCTCGTGGGCGAAGGAGAGGTCTACCCTTTAGGGCACCCACGTCCACGCATACCAGACAGTCAGTGCATTAAACACAAAACTCACAATGATCAGGAAATTGTCATAGGCGCCCTTGTAGGGCAAGCCAAAGAGATTAAAGACAACAACGAGTATAGCTACGATGATGTTTACCCAACGAATCGCGGGATACTCCAACGTCAGGGTCAGCACGACCATAACAACCGGAATCAACATTATTGCTGCGATTAACAACCACATTCCTTGAGTTGCTTGCATCCCACCTGTGAGCTTTCCCGGCACTACATCGCCAGCCATTATTCGCAGCACATCTCCCAGAAGATAGGTCAACATTGTAGCTACCCACAATCCTGAAAGTATTATCCTTGTATCTTGCATAATTCGATCGCCTCCCTGGAGCTTGCAAAACCTAACGACCAGGTCCAGCCGCGTTGCGGAGCGGAGCAACGTCGGCTGCAACCCGTTGTTACGTTTTGTTGTCATGTTCTACGATTATGACTACGTTCCCCACCCTCTGCCCTGCTTCCATGTATCTATGGGCATCGGCGGTTTGTTCGAGCGGAAAGCGTTTGTCAACAATGGTTTTTATCTCCCCTGCCTCGACCAATTCCTTGATGTAGAGCAGGTCTGCGGGCGTCTCCGATGACAACGCACAAACAACTTTCTTTCCGCCCCTCATGGACGTTGTCAGCATTTGCCAAAGTTGCGGCATTTTAAAACTGGCTAAGAGATAAATTCCGTTTTCGGTGAGCGAGTTTTGACAGCGTGAAAACGAACTCTTGCCTAACACATCAAAAATCACGTCGTAGGTCTTGCCGTTTTGAGTGAAGTCTTCTTTGGTGTAATCAATGACATGATCCGCTCCCAGTGCTTTGACCAGGGCCACTCTTGGCGTACCGCATACGCCCGTGACCTCTGCGCCGTAGTGTTTGGCGAGTTGAACTGCATACGAGCCGATACCGCCCGAAGCACCGTTGATGAGGATTTTTTGTCCACGCTGGATGTTCACCTTGCGGAGGAGATTTAAGGCCGTCAGCGCTCCATAAGGCACAGTTGCCGCTTCGGCGAAGGTGATGTTGACGGGTTTGAGTGCCACCAATCCATCTTTGGGCATACAGAGATTTTCGGCGTTGGCGCCGAAAGCAGGACCACGATAGCCAAACACTTGGTCGCCTTTCTTGAAGAGCGTGACTTTGTTTCCCACCGCTTCCACTTCGCCAGCGAATTCTGCGCCCAGAATATTTATCTTTGGCCTGTTCACACCAAACATGAGGCGCGTGAGAACCCAAAAGGGAAATGACATTGAAAACTGGCTAGGAGAAACGGCTTTGATATTTCTCGCCCATATATCCCCGATTTTGACAGACGTGGCATGGACTTTGATCAGGATTTCATTGTCCTTGGGGGTGGGCTTTGCCACTTCTGTGAGTTTGAGAACATCGGGTGAGCCGTATTCGGTGTATACAATCGCTTTCACGAGTCTCCTCCAAATTTACTTTGCTTGGTAGTGTACGACAATACATGCTGCAAGACCTAACAATGCTCACGTGGTTTCATCATAACACCTTTGGGCCGCGAAATCGCGATATAACACCCCGAAACCGAGGAACGCATAAGCCCTGCAATTGCAGGCCGTCCTTTTCGCGTACAGCCCTCGCCGCTGGGGGATATATGCTTTCTGTATAAGACACCGTTGTTTCTCATTTACAAATCGTCCACCGGGTCTTGACGCCCTTGCCTCCCCAGCCTGTACAGTCCGTGAGGGGGACATTGGTGTGCTCTCTATGATGCGTTCTTCCTCATCTTCAGAACCTCACGTCCATCTGAACGCTTGCGCGCCGTTCGCGATCCCCGAGAATCTCGCCGGACCCTGAGCCGATCTTCTTCACGCCATCTTTGAGAGTCTGGGAATACTTCACCGACAGGTCGACGGCAGGCGTGACCTCGAGACGGGCAAGGAGATACCAGCGGAGCCCCCTGCCGTAGAGTGCGGGATTGTATAACGTGCCAGAGAGTTCGCTCTCGAACTCGTAGACACGTGAATCGTAGGAGTCCGTCTGAAACGCGATGACGCGAGCATCTATGAGGAATCGCGGGAGCGGGAAGAACCGGATATCTTGAAACACCAGCGCACCCTTCTGCCGCGGCCTGGAATCTGAGTAGCTCGCGGAAACAAGCTCGACTCTGCTCCTCCAGCGGAACGCGCGGGAGGAGACGAGCTCGACAGTGGCGCGATAGTTCCGTTGAGTCCGCACTTCGTCGACCCTCATTTCCCGGCCCAGCGCGTCCGTGCTCACTCCAAGATCATTCTTCCTCTTCTCCTTGTACTGCAATTGAAGCGAGAGTCTTGCCGAGAGCCTCATCTCGGAGAACGCAAGCACGTCATGCCCTGCCGCGGGGAAGAGACTCGAAGAACTCTTCCACGGGAATCTGAACTGGTCGTAATACAGCGAAAGGGAGAATCCCGAGATCGGACGAAGAGCAAGGCCGATATACGCTCCTGACTCGTTGCGGGCGACTCCTCCTGATTCTCCGAAAACGTTGCTGTGCAAGCTCACATACCTCTCCGGAAACGATCGCACCGCACACGAAACGGCTGCAGTCTCGTGCGGTTTCAGCAAAATACCGGCAACACCTGCAGTACTGTTGTCATGATCTCGTGCGAGCTCAGCAAAGATGTTGAACCATCGTTGGGTGTACGAGACGTCCCATCCAACGACGGCAGCAGTTCGGCCAAGAAGACGAGAGACGCTGGAGAGCTCAACCGCGTCGGTGAAACGAGCCTGGTACCCTGTCATTCCGACCTTCATACCATCCACCGGTGTGGCTGAGAGTCGGCCTCCGAAGAGACGCTCCCGCGTCTGGTTCCGCCGGCTGAGCTCAGATGCCGTCCGAAAGAGCCCGGAGTTGTCGAAGTTGGTGATCACGCCCTCATCATTCCTCGTGCCGTGCATCGGTTTGTCTGAGTACATCAGCGTGACGTTCACCCAATCCATTGAAGCTTCTGCAGCCATCCCTCTGAAGTACCAGTTCTCGTTTGTCGAGAGATAAGGCCGAATCCCCACCCCATTCTTCCGGACACTCGCAATGACCTCGGTGCTTTTCGACAAGCCGGCCGAGCGCCAAAAGACCAGGCCTTCAGCGGATTCCATCGCAAAGTCCCCGAGAATGAACCGGGTGGAAATGGAAGGAATCGTAGCTGCTACGTACCCCGCGATGAAGTCAGTCATCTTCCTCTCTCCCGCATCCTTTTCTGTGACGATTCCGAGGTCCACCGAAGATGCTTCACCCAGACCGCCCGGTGCATTCGGGCGCTTTCGTTTGATATCGCCGATCACGAAGCCCGCCGTCAATCGGCTGTACAGCTTGAGGGGCGAACCCTGGAAAGTACCGTCCTCAAATCCTCTCCTTCTCTCCAGATCCTCACTTGCCCTGGTTCTGAGGTGCACGCGCGTCAGAACCGGTCCAGCTATTCTTGTCCCCAGACCTCCGACGCGCACAAACGGTCGTACTCGCAACAGCAGGTCTGACGTCATGCCGCCGACAAGGAGGAGATCATCCAAATCGTTGAACCGGGTCTTCGAGCGATGCGCTACGATATTGAAAGCGAGGATCGAACTGATGCCGGGAACCTGCTGCAACTCCTCGACACTTGCACTGTTCACGTCCAGCGGATCCTCCTGTAGACGCGCGAGCAGATCGATGAGCTGCGAGTCCTCCGCGTCGAGGGTCACTTGCTCCAGGACGTTTTCGAGGTCGGGTGGATACCGCACTCGTGCTGTGTCCCGCGCCGGAGCGGTTTGCCCGTGTGCACCAGACAAGAATCCCACACAGAGGAAGACAGCAGCGGCAATTCTTGCCAGCATAACCTACTCCCCAAGCTGGAATGAGATTTCGACTTGATGCGTCCAGCCGAGTTGCTGGTGACTGTAGCCGGCGTACGCAAACTCAATGATGGAATACCGAGCCCCTATGCCGGCAGAGAATTTGTCAGGATTGCTTGATGCGCCTATGCGGAGGGAAAGGATTTCGAAGAAACGTTGTTCGATGCCGCCTTTGAGGATGAACGGGTACCGGTTGTCCTTCTCGGCTTCCAGCGTCACGAGGAAGTCACTCCACGGGGCATATCGCATTCCGAGCAGAAAGGTCTGCGGCAATCGCTCGCGAGTCTGCCCGATCGTCGCTGCAGTCGCGTTTTTCAAGGCAAATCCAAAGGTCAAATCGTCCTGAGCCCGCGCGAGCAGTCCGAAATCCACCGTGAGACGCCCGGTTGACCCATACCGGTCGATAGAGATCCGATGCAGATTGATGGCAATCCCTGCAGATAGTCCCCACCCGAAATTGCGCCCCGCCGCAATCGTGGCATTTGTTTCCTTGTAGAGTTCGAAGCCAAACTGTTCTACACTGACTCCGAGCGTAGCGGGACCCAGCGGAACCGCCGCCGCAACGGAGGTGGTCTTCAGTTCAGCAAGCTCGAATTGACGGGGGACGAAGAAGACCGCACCGCTCACCGACGCGAGCTGTCCCAGTCCGGCAGGATTGCAGGCTACGGCCCATGGATTATCCGCAATCGCGACGAACGCGTTCCCGAGCGCAATTGCTTTGGAGCCGCGCCCGTTGTTCTGAGCGGACGCAATGGCAAATGGCACAAGCATGAGCAACGCCACGCACACGCCGCGCCGAACTTCCCTTCTTGTGGCTCCCAAGGAAAATGGGTATATTGAGGCCGAACAATTCGTGTGGAGAACGATGCCGCGCATAAAGAGCGTTGTCCTTTTTTTCACGTTCGCGCTGACGCTGAACGCAGCCGCCCAAGAGCTGAATTGCGACGTCACGGTCAACACGGAGAAGATCCCGTCCGCACAGCGCGATTATCTCAGGGACTTCGAGTCAGTTGTCGAGAACTACCTTAACAACACCAAATGGACAGATGAGGATATGGGAGGCGAAAAAATCGACTGCATGATGTCGATTTTCTTCATCGCCTCGGTCGGTGAAAACCGCTACACCGCACAGATCGTTGTCGGGAGTCAGCGTCCGGTTTATGTCAACAACGAAAAATCCGGAAGAAATACGCAGATCCTTCGTATCGTCGACGAGAAGTGGGAGTTCGGCTACGTGCCGAATCAGCCGATGATCAAGGACGACTTCCGGTTCGATCCGCTCACCGATGTGCTGGACTTCTACGCATACCTGATCATCGGAATGGACCTGGACACCTACACCGAGCTGTCGGGCACCCGGTTCCTTCAACGAGCGCTCAACATCTGCAACCAGGCCAGCGCAACGTCATTCGGCAAGGATTGGCAATCGGGCGCCGGCACGTACAGCAGATTCGGATTTCTTGACGAGCTGATGAATCTGAAGAACCAGCAGTTCCGCCTCTCCTTCTTCACCTACCATTTCGATGGCATCGACCTCCTGGCGGCAGAGAAACTAGCGGGACTGGACAGGATGATGAGGGCCATCGAGTCGATCGCCGAGATCCGCCAGAAGCAGGATCCCCGGAGCATCATCGTCAGAACGTTTTTCGATTCGAAGTATCTCGAGATCGCCGAGGTGTTTCTCGCATGGCCTGACCGCCTTGTCTACGATCGTCTCGTTGCTGCCGATCCTGGCCATCAAGGAACGTACGACGACTATCGGAGAAGGTGAGAAGAGACCTGCCGCTCTGCACAATCTCTCTCAGTCGACCGTGATCTCGGTGATCGTATCACCCACCTGGATCCGGTCGACAACATCCTGCCCTTCAACGACAACGGCAAAGACGGTATACCGACCATCGAGATGAGGTACCGGGGAATGTGTGATGAAAAACTGACATCCCTCGGTGTCTTTCCCCGCGCTCGCGATTCCGACCGCGCCCCGGTCGAAGCGAGCGAGTGAGAATTCTGAGCGTATCGCATAGCCCGGACCGCCCCAACCGTCGCCCCTCGGGTCACCTCCCTGGATCACGAAGTTCGGAACAACGCGGTGAAATGTCAGCCCGCTGTAGAATCCCCTCCTGGCTAGTCTCACAAAACTCAGCACGGTAAAGGGGGCACCGTTTTTCCGCAGCTCGACCTTGATAACACCCTTGCTTGTTCTGAGCGTGGCAGTGTGCGCCGGTCGGAGGGACTCAAACAATTCCCAGTCATAGTCTGTATGGAGTGCCTTGGTCGCCCTTGGAATCCGAGCCGAATAGTCCTGCTGGGTGATCTTTTTGAGAGCTGCCGCCGCGAACGTTGCTACCGTCTTATCAGGATCCTGCAGCGCCTTTTCGAGCACGGGAACGAACCGCGCATCCCCGAGCTCGCCCATGGCCGCCACGGCGCTTTGCATGGCTTCGACGTCGTCCGGCGAAGCCAGCCGGCCGTAGGCAGCAAGGAGTGCGAGGATCAGAGTGTCGGATTGACCTGAGTCCTTGAACAGGGCAAAGTAGGTTGTATCGCCCAGAGCGTTCGATACAAGATGCGTGATTCCCATGTCGCCGCGCTGCAGGGCACTGACCGATTTGCGGTAGAGAGCACGGCGAGCATCCTCCCAGCTAGGATCACCGGACCGCATGCGCGCAAGCGTCGATGGCGTGAGAAACCGACGAATGAAATCCCACCCCGCCATCGCAACCCGGGCCGAACTATCCTCGAGCGCATTCATAATGATGGCGAGACTTCTCCCCGTGGGTATGAAACTCAGCCCTTCGAGAATCTTGGTCCGTTGGCGCTGCGTCATCCCTTGTTCAAGCTGTGAAGCGCTTCGAACAAAGTCATCAGGAAATAGCTTTGCCAGCGCAACAGAGGCTTCCCCCCGCGTCATCTCTGCCGGCTCAGCCGAGCTCGAAGCCAGCCTCAGCAAAAGGGGCTTGAGGAGAGCCGTATCAGGCGATGTCTGAACGATCTCTTTTGGCAATCCCGACAGTGCTATGAGAGCCGCCATCTTCACGTGATCACTGCTCGAATTCAGAAATTGCACGAGGTCGCGCAGAAGCTCCGGATTGTCCGGAACATGGGCTGCAAGCGCGCGAACGAGCTGAACCTGAACCCGCCACTCGGGTCGCAGCCGCTCCTGCCCCAGAGCCTTGCGAAGGATCTCGAGCGCGTAGCTGGACTGAGATCGTCCAAGAAGCGTCAAGAGATTGGCACGCACGTCTGGGTCGGGATCTGAGACCAGTTTTGACAGCTCCCCCTCCCGCTTGGCGATTTCGACATCAATCAAACCGTGCGGGGCTACGCGCCACAGGGCGTACAGCGCTGACCAACGGACTTTTGAGTCGGGATCTCCAGCGAGGTCAAAGCAGCGCCATATCGAGCGCTCGTTCTTGAGCCCGCGAAGCGCAAAACGCGCTATGCTGATGGCTGCTTCAGCTCGTAAGGAGCTGGAATCAGCCGTTGACGGCTTGTACTCTGCAACTTCGTACAGAGCTCGTCCGCCGCCGACCTTTCCGAGAGCCTCCAGAATCCTCACCAGAACATCTGGATTCGTCTCGATTTTGAGCTGGGTGAGCAGCGAGTCCTGGGCTGCGTTTGACCCTATCTGGCCAAGCGCAAATGCCGCTGATTCTCTGACGATCGCTTCCGGATCCTTCAGCAGTGGAAGCACGGCCTGAACGGTCGAGGTGTCCTGCAGGTTGGCCAATGCCATCGCTGCGCGAGATTGAAGCCTGGGATCAGCATTGGAAAGGTGC
>VGWB01000131.1 GCA_016873755.1 Ignavibacteria bacterium
GTTATGATTGTCCTTCTGGGTACGTAACCCTTTCAGGGTAACTGATTGATATATCTTCCCCCTTCGGGGAAGGACTTCAGCACAAAGATGTCCAAATGTAAAGAAGCGTTGGACGCACTACACTAGTCTGAGCGGAATCTTCACTTCCACGGTGGTTCCTTTGCCGACTTCACTGCGGAGAGCAATGGTCCCGTTCAAATCCTCGATCACCTTCTGTGCAATCGCCAGTCCGAGCCCCATACCTTCCGTCTTCGTGGAGAAGTTGGGCTGGAATACTCTCGCCTGCAGCTCTGGTGGAATACCGCTGCCTGTGTCGCTGACGACAATGGTGCAGACCTGGTTGGCAACGCTCGTCTCGATCGTTATGGATCCCCCTTTATCCATAGCCTGGACGCTGTTCCGTATGATGTTGATGAATACGCGACGAAGCTCGTCTCTGTCGGCGATGAGAATGGCAGGAGTCTCGGAAAATTTTGAGCGAAATTCAATCCCTTGAAGCTCGCGGAAGAGCGTCACCGTCTCCTGGAGGAGCTGGCGGACATCCACCCGTTCGAATTTCCTCTCAGGCATCCTCGCAAAATCAGCGAATTCCGAGGCAATACGCGAGAGAGTCTCGATCTGTTCGATGACGGTTGTCGACACACGCTGAAGAATCCGTTCGAAATCGTGTACCCCATCTCGATACGCCTGAAGAAGATGTTGAATAGAAAGTTTGATCGGCGTGAGCGGATTTTTGATCTCGTGCGCCACCTGCTTAGCCATTTCCTTCCAAGCGACCTCTCGCTCCACCCGCGCCAGATTCTCGCGGCTCGCCTTGAGCTCCGTCGTCATCACATTGAATGACCGGACAAGATCTCCGACCTCATCCCCCGACTGGGCCTCGAGCCGCACATCCAGGTTCCCTTTGCCGATGTCTTGCGCTGCCAGCGACAACTCCCTGAGCGGCCGGGAGAGACGGTTTGCCAGAAGGAAACCGATCGCGACGACAAGCACGACCACTACCGCGTATGCGCCCAGCACAAACGCATTGCGCTGGGCAAGTTCCTCGTCAACTTCCCGCTGGCGGTACAATGCGGGCACGACAAGAGCGCCGAGGACTCGATTCCCCACGACAACGGGACGGTAGCCGACGAGGTACCGGACGGTGCCGATTCGCTCGAAGTCTCTGCTGAAGCCTTTCCCCAACATCATCGTATTGACGAACGCCTTTCCCGACAAGCGGCCGTCAAGGATTGCCGATCGATAAAGCTCCGGACGGCTGCTCGCCTGAAGCACCGACCCGTTGAAGACACTGAAGTCAACCCCCAAATCCGCGGCCGCGACCTCACAGTAGTCATCATTGATTCCGACATAGAAATCCTGCTCGTCGAGGACGGAATTGGTGATGCGTTGCTGGATGATATCCAAATCCTCCGCGAGCCGCTGGGTTATGTTTTCGTCGAGGCGCTCGACGGCGAGTTCTCGGTTGTAATAGGCCATCAGGAGGAGTGGAAGAATCGATAGGATGGCAAACGAAGAAACTAGTTTCTCACGAAAGCCGAGCTTCACCGAACCTCGCCGGAGAGATCTCCACGCCATATGCACGAGTGCACCTGCTCCAAAAAGGAAGACGTACACCGCCAGCATTTTCACAACATTGAAGGCGTGCCATCGAATATCCGGTGAAGGCCAGCTGAGAGCAATGACCCGCTGCTCGTTTGATTCATCCATTGCGTACAGCACATCATGCGCTTCTCCGCCGAGATCATATTGAGACCAGAAGTATCTCTTGTCGGGAATTGACAGTTTTGATTCCACAGCAGCGGGGAGTCTCATCCCGCGAAAGAGCATCGGGTCGGTAGTGGAGACCAATATGCCGGACTGGTATTCGGAGAGCGACACTTTCCGAAATATCTCATCGAACTGATCGCGCGAAGCGGTCCGGAGCGGCTCGGCTGCTTCACCACGGAACAGTGCCCGCCGACTGGCCGAGAGCATCACCGCCACAGTTCCCAGATGCTGGCCCTCCGCGTCGAGGATGCTTCCCCATTCGCCGTAGTACTTTATCGTTCCTCCCGGGAGGGTCCGTTCCACGACGTGGAGCACCTCTTCGTCGGTTTCAAAGATCTTGGAGAGAAGTTCCCCCCGCTCGTAGGTCGTCAACCCGACCGAGAATCTGCTGAATTCCTTGCCGTCGGCGTCATACAGATAGATTGCCGAGTTATACCCTTCCCTGCTCATCAGGGTCTGTATCCAGAGCACAAAGGCAAGATCTGAAGCCTGCGATGACTCACCGTTGCCATCACTCAGCGCCTCACTCGCACCGAGCGCGACGGAGCGGATACCGTCACTCACGACGAAGGATAACCAGTTGTCCGCCGGGCGCAACGACTCATCGGCCAGCACTTGAACTCTGGCACGCTCCCTCTCGAGTTGCCACATGTCAAGCAGCAACGCGGAGAGGACAAACACCGCGCCGCCGACGAACACCATCTGCCGGAATGACGGAGAACGCCAGGAATGCCCCTCCATTGCGCGCGGTCCCACCCACCAAGCAAGACAGAGTGAGAACGCGAGGACCAGCGGTGGATAGTACAACGGCGTTTGAGGGAACTTGTTGACAAAAAGGAAGAATCCATATCCGACCAGCATCACTGCGGACACCGCAGCATACACCCGTAGCGACCGTTCCTCTCCCGGGAGAACAACACTGACGAGGCGAACCAACGCCAGCAAAACAAAGACGAATATGAGAAGCAACGAGAGCGTCAGCAGAAGGATGTTCACATGCATAACGAGGACCGAGATTTCCGGTACAATACTCGAGGGATCCTGGTACCGGAGCGTAGAATCAAACACGAAGCTCCTCACGGCAGCGCCGAACCCGCGAATGATCCACGGAGATGCAAGGGCCAAACTGGCAATGAGGAAGGCGGAAGCCGCCTTCTTACCGGCAGTCACATCCTTGCTCTCAGGTAGGCGCAAGGCCCACCATCTGAAAAATTCTGAGACTCCGAACAGCGCGTTAAGGAAGAGAATAACACACGAGATCAGGAGCTCCCCCAGAGACGAGGCCAGGCGCGAGATGAACGGCGACGCATAGACCGAAGGGTCGAACAGGAATCCTCCGATTAGCGTCGACGGAACATCGGTCTCCCTCCAGATCAATCGAACACCCCACAGCACAACACTCACCAGGAGTATCCTGGTAACGGCCGATCGGTACGTGCGGATTCGATGGTAAAGAACAACCGCAAGGAGAATCGATCCGAGTGCAATGATCACCCGCTGCCACTTGCCGAAGAGCCCCATCCAAGCGCTCACCTCGCCTGCAATCGTTGGAACAGGAGCAAGTACATAGGCAAGGGCCCTGCCTTTGAGATCCTTGAGGGGAATGGCGAAGATGCTCGACGAAGCTGTATCTCGCGCTGAGAGTTCGAAAACCAGCCGGATTGTGCTTCCGAGCTCCTGGGAAAGATCTTCGCCAAGACTCGAACGTGTCACAAATCGATTGGAGAGAGGGTAGTTTGTCTCCAGCGGACGGCTCACAACTACAAAGAAACGGTCCGGGGAAAGAGCAAGAACGACAGAGAGGTTTCTTTGAAGACCGGATTGTGAAATGGCAACGAGAGAATCACGCGTATCCGAAGCGAGGATCGATCCGTAGTCGGAAACGACACTCCGTCCAGCCCACGCGATAATGGCGCCCTGCGAATCCGCGAGGTCGATCGTCACGTCCTCGTGTCGACGATGACGATCCAGACGATCAAAGAGAGCAGCGAAACTCGTCGGATCTTTCTGCCCGAGCAGACGCAGCAATTCCTGATCCCTGCCAGCCTCCCCGGCGATCTCGAACTGGACGGCAACTCTCTCACGGAAGCGCTCTCCAATGTGGTCTACGAGCTCCGCCCGTCGGGCTGATGTCTTTCCAGCTAGCTGATTCTCGGCGAGGTATGCGCAACCGCTGCGGGCAGCGGTCAGCAGGATGAGTAGTGCCAGCGAAACGAAAAAGCCCCACAGGTAGGGGCGTAGTTTCTTGTCGGAGAGGGCGACCTGAGGGAGCATGGTGGGAGTCCTAGTAGATATTGAACTGACGGATCACCCACCGTGCTTCTTGGTGAACCAATGAAATGTATATTTGGACAGACTCGCGTTGCCCTCGGTTGACAAACGTGAGGCGTCCCGTAGCAAACGGGCTTGGGCCTTTGTCGTTGTACCGAGTGAATTGAAAGGAAAGCGGCGTGCGCCGGGAAAAATACGAATCGAGTATAGAAGCCGCTTGGTTAGCCGAGAAATATCCGCTCTCGCCGCCCGGAATGCTGATGGAAACCTGGCTGGCGAATTGAACCGGCGCGGCCGCCAGGCTCGACTTGAGGAGGCCGTCCTCGATCTGCCCGAACAGCTTGCGAACATCGAGCTGCTGCGCATTTGGCACCAGAGCCCGAGGGTCAACGATGGAATTCTTCCTCGTCGTGCGCTGTTGGTTCTGCCGCTGCTGCGCCGGCGCCGCAAGCACATACACAGCAAGAAGGAAGAATACGAGGAGCTTCATAAGCGTAGGCAAAGTATCAGAAAACCGACAAAAACGCAAGCGACATTGCCCGTTCGCCTCATCCTCCCCGCATCTCCCCCCGGGCAACGTCGCTTCGTGTTCTCAAAAGAACTCACACCATCTCCATTATTTCCTTAGTTCTGGGAGAGCCCTAAGATGTTGACCACGCTTTCCGTTGTCGGCTGCGGTTCGTTTCAGTTCCGGATTGCCGACGGCGGTTTGGTACGCCCAGTCGAACTTCACGTGCGTCGACGTCACTTCCTTGACACGTACCTTGGCATAATGGTCATCCCACGTCCAGATCACATAGGTATGACCTTCGATTGCCTCGACCGTTCTCGACGGCGACCACCCTGCTGACGGAGCAGCCACAATGTCGTAGAGCGATCGGGTGTATCCCATGTCTTGAATATCCGTGTCGTCCCAGACGTTGAGGTAAAACCTCCCGTTGAAATGCTCAAAGAAGACATCCGTATAGTCGTCGTTGTATCTTCCGACCGTATATGTCGAGAAATCGTACCCGGCCAGAAGAGGAGCTGTCCGGTAATCGTTGATCCGGACGCCGTAGCCCTCCGGCCTCGGCGTCGCATAGACCACGTCACGGCTCAAATCGCTTTCGTTCCCTTCGAAATCGTACGCGGTCAGAGCGTAGTATGTTCGTACACCATTGTCCGCTCCGTGATCGACATACGATGTCCTCGCGGTCGAGCCGAGCATCTCATACTCCCCATCGTACCGGTCACTGATCCAGACATTGTAGCCGGCGAGATCCGGCTCGGTGTTGTCGTACCAGCTCAGTTCAACAGCGTTATCCATAGCCACCGCCAAGATCCCTCGTGGCGGTGCCGGAGGTGTCGTATCGATGACAAAAGTTTTGTGGCACCCGACGAAAGCCGAGGCTACGAAAGCCAACAAGATCAAGCGTTTCATATATTCCTCCAGATGCAATACCTCGTTCTGAGGGAGAAGGCTCAAAGTCCGTGCCAGTGGGGCTTTGGATTTGCGTGAGATTTCCGAGGTAAGGGGGCGTGGAGTGTACGATTCCTGCGCAAGCGCGTTCACAATTGTGGACGGAGACAGGCGCCAGATCTCTGCACTCCCACCAGTAGGCCCGGAAGAGGCCGGCGGTTTCGTCGTCCTCTGCCTTACGAGAGCCGGACGCTGCCGTTGTTGAGAATGCCGATGGCCCGACCTTTCAGGCGGCGGCCGTGGAACGGGGAGTTCCTGGATTTCGAATGAAAAGCCGCGAGGTCAACAGTCCACTCAACAACGGGATCCACCAACGTGAGATTTGCAGGTTCTCCTTCCGCGATCTTGATGGGAGGAAGAGAGAGGATCTTTCGGGGATTTGTAGAAAGCTTCTCCACGAGTTGATAGAGGGTGATGATCTTTGCATCGACCAACTCCGTGAGGGATAATCCAACGACCGTTTCAAGTCCGACGATGCCAAATGGCGCCTGGGTATATTCAACGTCCTTCTCATCGATCGTGTGAGGAGCGTGATCGGTAGCAATGACCTCGATCGTTCCGTCGCGCAATCCCTCCTTCAACGCCGCGACGTCATCTGCCGTCCGCAGTGGAGGATTCATCTTCGTGTTCGTATCGAATCCGCTGACGGCTTCGTCTGTCAGAGTGAAATGATGCGGCGTCGCTTCACAGGTGACATCGAGCCCCTCCTTTCTGGCTCTGCGGACATGGTCAAGCGCATTGGCGGTGCTGATGTGCGCAACGTGGTAGCGGGCTTTGGGAATGTACCGGAGAAGGATGATATCACGAACAACCATCAATTCCTCTGCCACCGAGGGGATGCCGGGCATCCCGAGCCGGGTTGCGACAAATCCCTCGTTCATACAGCCGTCTTGAGTCAAGGTGGACTCCTCCGCGTGTTGAATGATGGGGATTCCGTACATTGAGGAGTATTCAAGCGCTCGTCGCATGATCTCCGCACTGGCAACCGGGCTCCCGTCGTCGGAGAATCCAACTGCCCCGGCCTGAACAAGCTCCGCCATCGGGGCAAGCTCGGCTCCTGCGCGCCCCTTGGTCACCGCGCCGATCGGGTACACGTCCACGAGACCGTCGCAGACAGACTTTCCCTTCTCACGGACGTAGGTGGCCACCGACTCGTCGTCAATGGCCGGATTCGTATTCGGCATGCAACAGACTGCGGTGAATCCGCCCGCGGCTGCGGCCGCGCAGCCGGTCTCAATGGTCTCCTTGTGCTCAAATCCGGGCTCACGAAGGTGCACATGCATATCGATGAACCCCGGGGCGATGACCTTTCCCCGCAGGTCCACGCTCCGGAAGGAGCTGTCCGCCGAGAGATTCCTGCCGATCATCTCGATACGGCCGTCTCGGATCAGGAGATCGAGCGACTCGTCTTTACCAGAGACCGGATCAACCAGCCTGCCACCTTTCAGATGCAGTTTCATGGGATGCCTCTTTTCGTTTCATGTACCCAGAAGATACAGTACCGCCATGCGGACCGCCACTCCGTTCGTGACCTGCTGAAGGATAACCGAGTGCTCGCCATCCGCGAGATCGGCGGACAGCTCAACGTCGCGGTTGATAGGTCCCGGGTGCATTATGGTGATCGGTTTCGGCGCCCTCGAAACCTTCTCCTTCGTGACCCCGAAGAAGCGATGGTACTCGCGCAGCGACGGGAACAGCCCGCTCTTCTGACGCTCAAGCTGAATACGGAGGACGTTAAGGACATCGACCTCAGGGATAACGTCCTCGAGGTGATGATAGACCTTGACGCCGAGCCGTTCGATCTCGCGCGGTATCAACGTCTCGGGTCCACACACCGAAACCTTCGCGCCCATCGTCGTGAGGCCGTAGATGTTCGACCGGGCGACCCTGCTGTGCGTGATGTCCCCGACGATGCACACGCGAAGGCCCTCCAGCGAACCGAACTTCTCCCGGAGCGTGTACATATCCAGAAGGCCCTGCGTCGGATGTTCATGTCCACCGTCGCCCGCGTTGATGACGTTGGCATCGACGACGCGGCTGAGGAAGTGAGCCGAACCAGGGGCTGCGTGCCGGATCACCACCATGTCGATCTTCATTGCCTCAATATTCCGGGCGGTGTCTTTCAACGTCTCCCCTTTGCTGACACTGCTCGCGGCCGTTGAAAAGCTCACGACGTCGGCGGAGAGCCGGCGCTCGGCAAGCTCAAACGAGATGCGGGTTCGGGTTGAGCTTTCGAAGAACAAGTTGACGACCGTCTTGCCCTGGAGAGGCGGCACCTTCTTGATGGGCCTGTCCAGAATCTCCCTGAAGGAAACAGCTGTATCGAGGATCAACCTGAGCTCCTCCTTCGTCATCCCCTCAAGTCCAAGAAGGTGGCGGCTTTTTAGTTTCATGCTGACACCTCCTTTCCGTCCTCGTCAGGATCCGCAAGGTAGACGCCGTCCTCACCGTCAGTCTCGCTCATCATCACCTTAATCTGCTGCTTCAGCGAAGTCGGCACGCTCTTGCCGATGAAGTCAGCCTTGATGGGAAGCTCCCGGTGTCCGCGGTCGATAAGGACGAGAAGCTCTATGAGCGCGGGCCTCCCGAGATCTGTCAGTGCATTGAGGGCCGCACGGATGGTTCTGCCTGTGAACAGCACGTCGTCGACAAGCACAATGACCTTGCCGGTCACGTCGAAAAGGATGTTCGTGCTCTTCAGCTGCGGCTGGTCCAGCCGACCTCGCAGGTCATCGCGGTAGAGCGTGATGTCGAGAATCCCCACCGGTACTTTCCTTGCGCTGATTTCTTCGACGATCTTGGCGAGTCGCTGCGCTACGTACTCCCCACGCGTCCGAATACCGACGATCGCCACGCCCTCCGCTCCTGTGTGCCTCTCGACGACCTCATGAGCCAGCCTGTTGATGGTACGCCGAAAACCCTCGGCATCTATGAGTCTCGTTTTCTTCATAGGTTACCTTCACAAACGAAAAAGCCTCCAATCCCGACGAAGTCGAAAAAGGAGGCATACCAATGCAAAATTGAAAAATGAAAAGGGAAAAATGACTCTAACCGGGACGTTTACTTTTCACTTTTTCATTTTCCCTTTTCCATTTCCCTTCCCTACCTCGCCGGATAGGATTAAAGGAGTGCTCAAAGAACATCAACTGCTTGCTCAATATACGATTCCCCGGCAGAGCATGCAAGGGAGAACTTCCGCTAGATCATTCTGTCCAGGATCATCAGCGCGATCAGCAAAGAGAGGTAGATCAGCGAGGCCAAGAAGAGCTTCCTGGCATTGCCGTTGGTGCGGCTTCGATAGAACCGAATCCCCAGCACCACAAAGCCTGCTGTCAAAAGCAGCGCGCCTGCAAAGTAGGTGATTCCGAGGATCCCCACCATCGTCGGCATGAGGGCTGCGGCCAGGAGAGCAATGCAGTAGACGAGGCTCTGACGACCCACCACCTCGCCCGACGGATCAGCCACGGAGAGCATCTGAAAGCCTGCTCGAGCATAGTCTTTTCGATACATACTCGCAAGTGCCAGAAAGTGCGGCATCTGCCAGAAGAAGAGGATGAAGAACAACGACCATGCTCCCATGGACAATTCGCCCGTCACAGCCGACCAGCCGATGACCGGAGGAAGCGCGCCGGGGACACCACCGATCACCGTCGCGAAGGGCGTGACTCGCTTAAGCGGCGTGTAGAGGAGCACGTAGGTTATCAGTGTGAGGGCGGCGAGGAACCCCGCCAAGCTATTGGTGAAGACCGAGAGATATGCAACTCCTCCGAAGGCAGCCGTGAGCCCAAACTGGAGCGCCGCTTTCGGTGCGACACGTCCGGCCGGGAGAGGCCGATTCTCTGTCCTCTTCATCAGCGCATCGCGCTCCCGTTCCGTGAATTGATTCAACGCACCAGCACCCGCACCCACGAGAATAGTGCCAATCAGAGTATGAATCAGAGGCCAATATGATAAGTCGCTCCCCGCTCCCAGATAGGCACCGCCAAGTGCTGTTGTAACAGACAGGAGAGTCAGCTCCGGTTTGGTGAGCGCGAGATAGTCCAGCCACCGAGCGCGACGGAGAGCGACCGCATCTGCCGTTGTGAAGCTCGGTTTCACTGAGGCTTCCCCTTTGCCTGTGGGATTGGCCCGGAGAACTTGACAAGCAGGTAACTCGCGATCGAGTCCGCCTCGGCCGGTTTCAGGCCCTGGTTTGGCATGGGGGGATACGCAGGATCGACTTTGGTCGGATTGAGAACAAATGTGATGAGCTGCGCTTTGTTGCCAGCATACTTGGGAACCACGTCCAGATACGCAGGCCCGACCTTCTTCTGATCAAACTGATGGCACGCCGAACATTTTGCGTTGTATATATCCTCCCCTGTGAACGAGACAGCCACAATCCCGAGGCTTGCCTTGACCGATTCCAGAGCTTGCTCGTGCTTGTACGCAAGAATCGCTGCGTGGAGTTTCGTGGCGTTGTGAATTGCCACCTGGTCATTGACGCAGATGAGCGAGCAGGCAATCACGACAGCGTAGAAAGCAGATCCGGCATAGTGGGATTGCGGGTCACGGCCATACGCGTACAGAATGTGGCCTGCAATAAAGAGAACCACAAGTGAGAGCCCAACAAGGAGATAGAGCATGCCCGAAAGGGATTCAGCGGGCAGGAGCAGAATGCCGAGCAGTATGAACACCGGCTGTGCGACCAGCGAGAGAACAGAAAGCCGGAATCCAATTCGACGTACGAATTTGCCGTACTCATCATCGATCGCTGTCTTACCGCCTCCCCACGCGAAGAAGAAAAAGAGGATTCCGGTTCCCGTCACACCTAGCCCAAGTGCCGCAAAATAGAGAAGTCGCACCAAGACGTCCGGAGAGAGGAGTAACTCAAAGACCGTGCTGATGCTTGTCCAGCTGAGAGGATTCGCGGTAACGCCGGTCGAAGAGACGATGAGGAACGAAGCAAGCGCGAGCAACGCAATACCGTAGCGGCCCGCTCGAAGGTGCGAGTTGATGTTCTTCCTGCTGTAGACCTCGATCTCGTCAAGTGCGGCAGTCCGACGGGGATCCTTCTTGAGCAGGTCTTCATATCCCTCAAGGATATCACCAAGTTGTAACGTGTACTTGTGAACATAGAGAAGAACAACTGCGATAAGAA
>VGWB01000132.1 GCA_016873755.1 Ignavibacteria bacterium
TGGGGGCGTGGAGGGACGATACTACCCCGAGGCAATGATCGCTCAGAGCGAGGAAGAGTATAATCTTGATGGTTTCAAGTGGATCGTGGACCGGCCGAGGCGTCACCAGTTGACGATCGTGGGTGGGACCGTGGATTGAGCGAGGAGTTAGAGACAGATAGGGACTCAGGATGAAATTGCAGAATACCGTAGTTATGGATATACAGCCTACCGGCAACTCAGAGAGAGTTGAGTCAGTCCTCCGATCAGAAGGGCTGGTTAAAAGGTATAGGAAGCGCGCCGTTGTCAATGAAGTGACGATCCAGGTAAGACAGGGCGAGATCGTCGGTCTTCTTGGTCCCAATGGGGCGGGCAAAACGACGACGTTCTACATGATTGTTGGGATGATTCGCCCGAACGCCGGTAGGGTATTCATGGATGGTACAGAGATGACAACGCTGCCGATGTACCAGCGAGCGCGGATGGGCATTGGCTATTTGCCGCAAGAAGCCTCAGTGTTCAGGCGCTTGACAGTGCGTGAAAACCTCCTTGCAGTTCTTGAAATGAGCAGTCTCTCAAAGAAAGGGCAGGAGGAGAAGTGCGATCGACTTCTGGAGGATCTTGGTCTGATGGCCGTGGCGAAGAGCAGAGGATACATGCTCTCCGGCGGCGAGCGGCGGAGGACGGAGATTGCGCGGGCGCTCGCTCTTGATCCGAAGTTCATGCTTCTCGACGAGCCGTTTGCTGGGATCGATCCGATTGCCGTAGAAGACATTATGCGGATCGTTTCCAAACTCAAGGAAAAGAACATTGGCGTCCTTGTTACCGACCATAATGTACACGAAACGCTCTCGATCACCGACCATTCGTATCTCCTCTTCGAAGGTAAAATCCTCAAATCCGGGACGGCGGATTTCCTGGCGAACGATCCTGAGGCAAGGAAGCTGTATCTTGGTGAGAAGTTCAAGCTGGATCGGTATCAGTGATTGAGGTTCCTGCTAAGCCGTCATGGAGAGCGAAATTGGTGGAGATGTTTTGGAGAGACGGAAAGGCGTCAGCTTGGGTTCCATTTTCATTTGTCGGAAGAGAGGTTTCCAGGCTCAGGAAATGCCTTGTCGAATCCCGGCTTTTGTCAATGCAAATAAGCCGCTTTTTTGGCACATAACTTGACCAGCTTTTGAATCATCGAACGTGGCACGATTAGGAACAGGAGGTTGGTCCGACCATGACCGTCAGCCAGCTAGCAAAATCCATTGCCGAGTCGCCGACGTTGAAGCTGAACGAAGAGGCGCGGCTCCTGCGCGAGAAGGGAGAGGCAGTCATCCACCTCGGCGCGGGTGAACCGAAGAACAAGGCCCCCATCTCTGCCATCCTCAGCTCCGCGGCCAAGCTCAATACTGGCGATATCAAGTACACACCGACCGATGGGGTCCCATCACTGAAGAAAGCGATCATCCGGTACACGGAGGAGAACTACGATCGCGTCGTTGCACCGGAGAATATCATTATATCGGGCGGCGCAAAGCAATCCGTGTACAACGTGCTGTATTCCGTCCTCAATCCCCAGGACGAGGTCATTATCCTGGCCCCATACTGGGTCAGCTATCCTGAAATGGTAAGGATGGTGTACGGCGTCCCTGTGATTGTGCGACCTGAGGATGGGAGTTTCTATCCCCGGATGGAAGACATCCTGAAGGCCGTGAGCTCGTACACAAAGGCCATCATTGTCAACAGCCCGAACAACCCGTCAGGGGTCATGTACTCGGAGCAATTCATTGCCGAGATTGTCGAGTTCTGTGAGAGGAAGGGGATCTACCTGATCATGGATGATATCTACCACAAGCTCGTCTTTGACGGTAAGACATGGCCATCACCATATCGGTGCACGAAGAAGGATATCGAATCCACTCATCTCATCGTGATCAACGGCGTCTCGAAGCTGTACGGCATGACTGGTTTCCGCATCGGCTGGACGATTACGAACAGGAACCTGATGACGATAATGTCCAACGTGCAAGGTCAGGTTACCTCCTGCACCTCCGTTGTCCTGCAAGCTGCCGCGGAGGGGGCGCTCACTGGGCTGCAAAGCGCAATCGAGAGTCTTCGGCTGACGCTCCAAAACAACCGTGATGTGATGATGCAGGAGCTCAACTCCTTCTCCGGAGTCAAGACCACAAAGCCCGACGGCACGTATTACTGCCTCCCGGATTTCCGGGCGTATTCGAACGACTCAGTGAAGCTCTCCGAGATGCTACTCAAGAGGGCGCTGGTAGTGGCGGTGCCCGGAAAGGAGTTTGGGATGGAGGGGCATCTGCGGCTGAGCTATGCCACCACAATTAAGGATATCACCGAAGGTGTTGCGCGCATCAAGTGGGCCCTGGACCCGAACTCGCCGAACGAGATCTACATCGGCGACCGCAAACTTCTGAGGGATTGGCTATGAACAATATTCTCGACATCAAGACGCCGGCTCAAGGCGAGGCATCTGCTCTCAAAAGCGACTACGGCCTCGATAATCACGGCCTCACCAATCTGCGCTTGGCGTACTGGAATCTCCCTATCGAAGCGCTCTACGAAGAGATTACATTCAGAAGAGAAGCACGGATTTCGCGGATGGGCCCGGTGGTGGTGAACACCGGCAAACACACGGCGCGGTCAGCCAATGACAAGTTCATCGTGAGAGAACCGACGACGGAGGAGAAAGTCTGGTGGGGGCAATACAACAGGCCGTTCAGCGCTGACAAGTTCAACGATCTTTTTAACCGCCTTCAGGGGTTCCTGCAGGGACGCGATCTTTTTGTGCAGGATTGTTATGCGGGTGCCGATCCGAACTACCGCATGCCCGTCCGGGTTATCTGTGAATTTGCCTGGCACGCGATGTTTTGTCGCAATATGTTCATTTTGCCTCAGACGAATGAGGAATACCGCCGGCACGTGCCGGATTTCACCATCCTTGCGGTTCCGTCGTTCAAGGGTATTCCCCAGATCGATGGGACGGCGACGAACACCTTCATCGTCCTGAACTTTGCGCAGAAGCTCTGCATCATCGGCAATACCGCGTACGGAGGAGAGATCAAGAAGTCGGTCTTCACGATCCTGAATTACGTCTTGCCCCTCGAAGGGGTGATGTCAATGCATGCATCGGCGAACGTGGGCAAGGATGGCGACGCGGCTCTCTTTTTTGGCCTCTCGGGAACCGGAAAAACGACGCTTTCGGCTGATCCGAAGCGCGGGTTGATAGGCGATGATGAGCACGGCTGGAGTGACGAAGGTGTGTTCAACTTTGAAGGTGGCTGCTATGCCAAGGTGATTCGTCTTTCGCCGACAGCCGAGCCTCAGATCTACGCGACAACGAAAATGTTCGGCACGATCCTTGAAAATGTCGTTTTCGATCCTGTGACCCGTTCGATTGATCTTGACGATGAGTCGATTACCGAGAACACACGCGGTTCGTATCCGCTCGAGTACATCAGCAACGCTGTTCCGGAGAAGATGGCGGGGCATCCGAAGAACATTATCTTCCTGACGTGCGACGCTTCCGGCGTCATGCCGCCGATCGCGAAGCTGAGCCCGGGACAGGCGATGTACCAGTTCATCTCCGGATACACATCCAAGATCGCCGGCACGGAGGTTGGCTTGGGGAAAGAGCCGGAAATGACCTTCAGCACGTGCTTCGGTGCGCCATTCATGGTGCATCATCCCTACTTCTACGCGGATCTCCTGAAGCGGAAGATCCTCAAATACGGCGTGAACTGTTGGCTTGTGAATACAGGATGGATTGGCGGAGCCTATGGTGTCGGTAAGCGGATCAGTATCGCTTACACTCGTCGTTTGCTGGACGCTGCGCTGACGGGAGAGCTCCTGAAGGCTCAGTACGGCAAGGATCCTGTCTTCGGTTTCAGCGTGCCCACCTCATGCGATGGCGTTCCGGCGAGCATCCTCGATCCTTCGGGTTCGTGGCCGGGTAAGGATGTCTACATGCAGAAGTACAGACAGCTCGCTGCTCGTTTCATCGAGAACTTCAAGAAATTCGAGTCAGGCTGCCCGCCGGAAGTGATCAAGGCAGGGCCGAGGGTGTGACGGGTAATCAGGTTCGGGAATCTCTCGACTTGGTTCTCTAGATTGGCTGGAGTTCAGATTCTCCCTGGCAAGAAATGGGAGGATCAGGTCTCGGCTGGGTGAGGCCTGATGTCACTCTAGAGTGAAATCGGAGTTGTGAAGCTCCAAGAAATCTGGGATCCTCAGTTCGCAGCAGCACTAAGGCTCGTTCTTCTGCGAGGAAGGAGAGTCGGACTTCTTCTCGCTTTTCGCGGGCTCCGAGCTTTTCGAGGCCGGCTTCGATTCAGATTCTGTCGATGCCGGCTTTGATTTTCTGTAGTCGGTCAAGTAGAAACCGCTTCCCTTGAAAATCATCCCTGCGCCGCCTGCCAGCAGGCGCCTCAATCCCGGCTTGCCGCACGAAGGGCATTCTACCAGCGGCTCGGCTGACATCGACTGGAATTCCTCAAAGGTGTGCCCGCATTCCTTGCACTGATAGTCGTACGTCGGCATCTCGCTGCTCTCTTCTTCACTTTCTCAGGTCGGACTCGCGTGTCTTATCTTCTCGTGCAACCTCTCAAGCACGCTGGGGGGGACGAAATCGCGAACATCCCCGTGGTGACGCGCAATCTCTCTCACAATGCTCGAATTCAGGTAAGTGTACTTCTCGTTTGGCATGAGAAACACCGTCACGAGGTCGTCGTTGAGCCTGCGATTCATCAGGGCCATCTGTAGCTCGTATTCGAAGTCCGAAATGGCCCGAAGTCCCCGGACGACCGCTGTGGCTCCTTTCTTTCGAGCATACTCCACCAGGAGCCCATCGAACGCATCGACTTCGACTCCTTTGTAGGTCTGGAGGGCTTCCCTGATCATTGCGAGCCGCTCCACCTCAGTGAAGAGCGGATTTTTTGAGGGGTTCCGTGCGATGGTAATGATAACCTTATCGAATAGCCTCAATGCACGTTCAAGGATGTCGAGATGGCCGTTCGTGATCGGATCGAACGTGCCCGGATAAATGGCGATCTTCATGTGTCTCCTTCCGTCATCGCTTCACTCTTGCTTTGAGGACAACCACCATTGTTTGACCGAAAGGCTTTCGGATGATGTCGTACTGTGACTCAGAAAATTCGAGATCAGACTCCTTGCTGTGTTCCAGGATGACAGATGTCCCGTCCTTGACCGCCGCCGACTCGTACAACGCCGTGGAGAGCATCCCAATGTTCACAAGCTTGTAGGGCGGATCGACGAAGATGAGATCGACCGATCGTTTTGTGTTCTTGAGGAACCAGAAGACGTCTGCAAGATAGACTGTGCACTGCGACTGGCAGCCGAGTGCAGCGATGTTCCTCTCAAGAACCCGCAGGGACGGCCTTGCCTTGTCGACGAACGTGGCATGCGCGGCCCCCCGACTTAACGCTTCCAATCCGAGGCTCCCGCTTCCTGCGAACAAGTCCAACACCTCGATCCCGTTGAAGTCCAGCCGATGCGAGAGGATATCGAAGATGGTCTGCTTCGCCCGGTCTGTTGTGGGGCGAACGGAACGGTCGCGTGTGCTGGAAAGGGTGCGCCCCCTGTACAGCCCGGCAATGATTCTCATTGCGTTCGTAATGCTAATCCAATTGCTGCCGCAAATCGGGAGCTGTCTTTGACAAATGGCTCGTACAACTTCTTGGAGAGCGCAAGGTGGCGCACAGCATCAAGCCCCTTTGTCTGAATGCCGGTTTCTCGTTGAAGGGAGGAGACGGTCTGTGGAGTGATTTCTATTCCATGGAGGACGATCTTCTCGGGCGTCTCAACTCCGTCTCTCTCTTTCAAATAGTGGAGATACGCTTGGACAGCCTTATGGAGCGTCTCAGGGGAATTATGAGAGAATGCTCGGTAGTCAGCCAACTCGCCTCTGATCAACAAACTTGCATCAATGCGTCCAAAGCGAATGCCGAACAGCGCGATCGTCTCCTTTGCAGATTCCGGGTGGTTCAGCCGCAACGCCTTTTCGGTGCTGAATTGGTCGATGTCAACGAGGTGAAGCTGGAGTCGCAGCTCGTTCGCCGTGCGTTTCAGGAATCCGACCATGCCCTTTCGAACCGCAACAACGAACATTTGTTTCACCTCTTTCTCGCTCGAAGTCAGCGGCTGTCCCGAGATGATGAAGTTCTTGGAGGGTACGCCGGGATGATATTGCTCAAACTCCCAATTGATGTACGACGTGAGCTCCGAACCCTGCAAGGCGGCATCCACCGGAATCACGTTGACAAATACGGAATCGGTCGGAAGGGCGAATGAAATCAGCCTAGTGTGTACACGGTTCTGCTTGAGAAGCTCCTCCAATTCGTACACGAACGTATAGAGCTGAGGGTGATCGGGGGAGAATGACGCCGCGTGGGTGAATTCGAGCGACGTGGAGCGTTCGCTGAGCGCAGTCAGGGTCGGCTTCTTACCGTGATCGATCTCGGCGAGCTGGATCTGTCCTTGATAGAACGAGATCCCGACATAGTGTGATGATTTCATGATGGGCCGCTGATTAGTGGTGGAGCCTCGGGCAGACTCTGAGCCAAGTGACGGGTGCCGGACATTGGTGCTCGGGCTTCTGAATATCGCGTTGACTATCGGGTAGTCACGAGTGGTTTCAGTTGCTGGAGCTTGCGTGTGCTGATACCCTTGATCTTCCGAAGATCCTCGACACTTCTGAACGGTCCCTCATCCTCGCGGAAGAGAATAATGCGCTCTGCAATCACTTCGCCCACCCCCGGCAGGCTTATCAACTCATTCTTGCTCGCTGTGTTCAGGTTCAAAGGCTGACCCGCCGTCGGGGCTTGTTGCCCCAGAGTGTCGGCGTTCAGCGCTTCACTGAGCGCGGCGAACGTGCTGTCGGCCGCCCGGTAGTCGATCTGCTGGCGAGGGGGAACGGTTTCCTGGTACAAACGAATCCCGCCTCCGATCAGGAACGTGACTGCAAGGAAAAGAATGACCCTCTGTTCGGTTACAGTCAGTGCCAACGAGTTTTTCAGGCGCTCGAGCATCAGGTTCTACGAAAATGCATCCTTGACCTTGCTGAAGAAACTCCTGGAATGCCCGTGGCGTTCCTCCTCGCTTGGCGTGATATGTTCGGAATTCCCCAGTTGCTTCAGCAGTTCTCTCTCCTTCGGAGTCAGCTTTGGCGGAACCCAGATGTTGACGCGCACTAGCTGGTCCCCACGTCCGTAGTTGTTCAAGTGTGGTATGCCGCGGTCGCGCATGCGGAGCATCCGACCAGCAGGCGTGCCGGGGTCAATCGCCAGTTTCGCTTTGCCGGTCAATGTGGGAATCTCGACCTCGCCGCCGAGCGCCGCCATCGGAAAGCTGATATTGAGGTCGTAGACGACGTCGTCGCCGTTTCGGATGAAGTACTGATGCGGCTCTTCCTCGATGAGGACAATGAGATCGCCGGGGGGGCCACCTCGCTGGCCTGCGTTTCCTTGGCCGTTCAGGGGAATATAGTTGCCCTCAGAGACGCCGGCGGGGACATTGACTTTGATGGTTGTTTCACCGGGCACTCGCCCTTCACCACGGCAGTTGGTGCAAGGCTCCCGAATGACTCGCCCCTCGCCGCCGCATGTTGGACACGTCGTGATATTCACAAACTGCCCGAACATCGAGCGCGACACCTGCCGCAGTTCACCCGTCCCGTCGCATTGAGAGCACGTCGATGAGCCGGCGCCAGCCTTTGCCCCGGTCCCGTTGCACACGTCGCATTTCTTCTGTTTTCGAACCTTGATCTTCTTCTCAACGCCGGTCGAGATTTCTTCCAGGGTCAGTTGCAGCTTAACCTTGAGATCTGAACCCTGGATTCCTCGTTGGGCTCGTGAGGCTCGCCGGCCGCGTGCCGACGTTCCGAAGACCTCATCGAAGATGCCGCCTCCGAACCCGCTTCCGAAAATATCACTGAATGCGGAAAAGATGTCGTTGATGTCATGGAACTCCCGGAAGTTCGTTCCTCGCATTCCTTCATGGCCAAACTGGTTGTACCGTCTGCGCTTCTCGGGATCGCCAAGGACTTCATACGCCTCAGCGGCTTCCTTGAAACTCTCCTCCGCTTGCTTGTTGCCCGGATTGCGGTCGGGATGGTACTTGAGAGCCATCTGGCGGTAGGCTTTCTTGATCTCCTCCTGGGTCGCGTTGCGCGAGATGCCAAGAATTTCGTAGAAATCCCGTTTGGTCATCAGTGGGGCTATTTCCCTGTTGCCGGGTTCGTTTTCGGTTGTGAGCTCGTTGCTCGAGGGGCTGGCTCGGGCTTCCCGCCGTCGGGCACCGCGGTTGAGACAATAACTTTGGAATGTCGAAGAATGCGGTCATCGAGCATGTACCCTTTTTCGACCTCCTCTATCACCGTGTGAGGTGGAACATCATCACGGGGGACCTGGAGAAGAGCGTCGTGGAAATGAACGTCGAACTCCTTACCAAGCGACTCGAGCGGCCGCACTCCCTGCGCTTCCAGGAATTTTTGGAGCTTCTGATAGATGAGCTCGACACCTTTGAGAAAGGCGTCGGATTCCCTACGGTCTTTCCCCAGTTTCATGGAACGGTCAAAGTCATCGACGATAGGCAGAAGGTCCGCAATGACCTCGCCCTTGGCCAACTTGATCGTGGAGCCAGATTCGTTCTCGGCCCTTTTCTTGTAGTTGTCGAATTCTGCGGCCTTACGGAGCAGAAGGTCTTTGTAATACTCGATCTGCTTCTCCGCTTCAGCGAGCTTCTGGCCTGCTTCGTCGGAGGGGGTCAAGCTTGCTCCCTCGTCCGACCGCGGCTGTGTTTCCTGATTTTGCACATCGTTCGGGCTTTTATCCTTCTCTTGCATGCGCTCTCGTCTCTGTCAATCCTTTGGAATCGGTCAGCTTTTGATCATTCTGGCAACGAGTTTGGCGACGTGTTCGACGAGTGGTATGACCTTGGGGTAATTCATGCGCGTGGGCCCGATGATGCCGACCCTCCCAGTGATCCCCTCGATATCGTACGTTGCCGAAACCACACTGTATTCTTTCACTTTCGCGTCCTCGTTTTCGCCCCCTATGGTAATCACGAAGTTCTTTGCGAGTTCTTCGTGCTTTTCGAGGACGTGAACGATGATATCGTCGTTCTCGATGAGCTCGATCACGCTGCGGAAGTTCTTGGGGTCCACAAATTCCGGCTGTTCGATGATATTCTGGGTCCCCGAGATGTGAAGCTTCTCGCGTTCTTTCATATCGTCAAAGAGCTGATCGACCGAATCGATGAAAAGCCGAATCAGGCCTGTCCGTTCGTCCTGGACGTCTCGTGTGCGCTCGATGAACGTATCCCGGATTTCCCGTAGCGTCAAACCCGACAAGCGCTCGTTCAACGCCTGGCTCACGCGGTCGAGATACTCACGGCGAATTTCAACTCCCACTTCGAGCATCAGAGTCTTCACCAGACCTGTCCGAATAGAGATCACGACAAGCAGCCTGGAGCTCGAGATCGGGATAAGTTCAAGCCTTTCGAAAACGCCGCTGCCGATATGGGGAGAGGAAACAACGCTCAGTTGTTTCGAGATCTTCCCCAACAGCCTTGAAACCTCTCGCAGGAGGGCATCAGGATCTGTCACAGGATTCAACTGCTGCGAGATCTGCGCCTTCTCCCTCTCCGTAAGCTGTTCAACCTCCATCAGGAAATCGACAAAGTATCTGTATCCGAGATCGGTCGGGACTCGCCCGGCAGAGGTGTGCGGGTGCGAGAGAAGTCCGATCTCCTCCAGATCCGACATGACATTCCTGATGGTCGCGGGACTGAGCTGGGATTCGAAGTGTTTGGAGATGTACCGAGACCCAACCGGAACTGCTGTCTGGATGAAATTATGGACGACGTGCCGCAGGATGTCGCGCTCCCGCTCGTTTAGCGGCTCCGGTGTCATTTGTGTTATCATCTCAAAAACAATGAATTTACGCCTAAAAATAACAATTTTTGAATAGGTTGTCAAGGAAATGAACTCCGATCCCTCGCGTTCCCGCTCAACATCCGCATTCTGTCGATGGTTCTTCTCCACATGGTAATCCCGGACTGACATCGCGGTGTATTCCACAGAGGAATTCTGCCTTTCGGTGCGAGCCTGCTTCACTCGCTGGCGGCATCTTCTGCGCGTAGAATCGATCTGTGAATCGTTCACACGAGTGTACCTGTTTTCCCGGGAAGCGTCGAAAATTGAGTTCATTGCCGCAGCAAATACCACCGGTGGCGTCAGGAGCCCGCCCCCGCCCGGCTACGCCGTTCGGACGGGCGAACGACTGGTCGTTCAGTCGGGCGGGTTACCTCCTGACGCTCACAGAGAAGAGACTGTTGACACCACGGGGAACAACTGATAGGTGAACTCGCGAATCGTTCAGGTTTGCATGCCCGGGCATTTCTTGCTATCTTCATTGCCGCAATTTCGGTTTCCCTATCATTAGTGTGAGAAGACATCATTGATCGCGAAGCTCGCCCTCGAAAATGGAATGGTTTTCACCGGAGAGAGCTTCGGTGCTCCAGCCGAAATCGCCGGCGAAGTCGTTTTCAATACCA
>VGWB01000133.1 GCA_016873755.1 Ignavibacteria bacterium
GAGGCCAAAGGATCTTCCGAAGTCAAATCTGAACTTAACACCGCCAATTTCGACTCATACCGATGTTCAGTGCACACAGTACTCTCAGTACTCCCCACGATTTCGACTTCTGGCGGACTGTATATAGCCACGGTTGGTGTGCCTTGCCGCCGTTCTGGGTGGACAAAGTGAGGGGCGCCCTCTCACGATTGCTTCTGCTGGAGGATGGATCGCTCGCTTCGTGCACGCTGTCGGATGGGAAGGGAAGGCTCTCCGTCCAGATACAAAGCACCGCGAAGCTGGACAAGGTCCGGAAAGACGAGATCAAACGACAACTCGTCGAGTGTCTTCGGCTGGGGGAAGATCTCTCCGCGTTCTACGCGGCGGCAAAACGCCACCCGCGGTATCGTTGGATTCCGGCGTCCGGAGCAGGGCGATTACTGCGAGCGCCGACGGTCTTCGAAGATGCCGTCAAGATGATCTGCACCACCAACTGCAGCTGGTCGCTGACTGAGATCATGGTGGCCAATCTGATCGCTTCGGTCGGCAAGAAGTTCGCTGACGGACTCCGCGCATTCCCTACTCCAGAGGCAACGGCGGGGCTGTCGGATTCCTTTGTGCGCAAGCATGTTCGCGCGGGATATCGGTCCCCGTATATCATAGAGCTCGCGGAACGGGTTGCCAGCGGCAAGCTCGACATCGAGTCGTGGCGGCGCTCCGCACTTCCGACTGATGAGCTCTTCAGACTCGTACGATCAGTCAAGGGGATAGGGGATTACGCAGCCGGCAACCTGTTGAAGCTTCTTGGCCGGTACGATTACCTCGGCCTCGATTCATGGGTGCGTGCCAGATTCTACGAGCTCCACAAGAATGGACGGCGCGTCGCTGATAAGACGATCGAGAGACATTACTCACGCTTTGGGAAATGGCGGGGCCTGTTCTTCTGGATGGAAATGACGCGGCGCTGGGCAGACCAGAAATTTCCCTTTTGAGATGCTCATTAGTCTCCTTCATAATCTTGTCCGTACTTCGTTTGGGCGGCTTGGCATTCGGAGTAAGTACCTCGAGTTGGAATCTTGCCGCTTGCACTACTATGAGTTCCCCCGCGTCAATCCGGGCGGAACCGTCGTGCTCGTTCACGGCCTTGGCACATCGTCCAGCACGTGGACGAAGGTTTTTCCGGTACTGATCAGGGACCACCGCGTCATTGCTATGGATTTGCCGGGATTCGGGTACTCGTGCTTGAAGCCGGGAAGATCCTTCTGCACGGTCAACGAGCACCGTGCTGCACTTGAGGCTCTTGCTGATCAGATCGTGCAGGATCGGTTCGTTCTCGTCGGGCATTCGTTCGGCGGCTGGATTGCGGCTCAGTGTGCTTCCAACCGCCCGGAACAAGTAGTACATCTCATTCTCATCAACACCGCCGGGATCTACTACCGTGGAATTGAAGAGCTCGCTCGCCTTTTTACGGTGAAAAGTAAAGCGGATACGCGTCGATTGTTGGATGCACTATGGTACCGTTATCCGTGGTACTTCCGACCGTTCACCACGGCCATCTTCCGGGAGTTGAGTCGGCGAAACCTGAACGATGTCATCGCATCGATCAAGCCGAACGACCTCCTGGCCGAGGAGTTGTCGAAGCTCCGGATGCCCGTGAGCGTGCTGTGGGGAAAACAGGACAAAGCCATCTCATCGGAAGCAGTAAATGCGCTCAAGAAGTACGTCCCGAGCAGCAGTATCTATTTCCTTGATCAATGCGGGCACGTACCACAGCTTGAATGCCCTGAGGCGGTGAAGAGAATACTAACCGGCATCCTTTCGGGGGCTAGGCATGGGTTGGGCTGATGATGTGCAACAGGAACTGGCGCGGGCAAAGGAGGCGGAAGAATCGGGTAACATGGGGAAGGCAAGAACATCGGCGCGCCGGGCTGTTGGGATTGCGCTTTCAGAGCTCCAGAGGCGTTTCCCCCAGCGTTACCATGGGCAGGACTTCATTCGGCAGATGCGCTCATTCGCGGAAGACGCCGCGCTTCCGCATGAGGTGCGGAGCGCGGCGGTCAGGCTTCAAGCGAGAATCTCTTCAGACTTCACTTCCCCTTCGTTGGATCCTGTTCGTGACGCGATGACCATCATCGAGTACATTGACGATCAGCTGAGCTGACGTTATAATCCTTCAGCAGCCATGTAGTCGTTGATGTCGTACCGCAGGTTCTCGTCGTCGATGAACCGGAGTCTCTTGTCCTTCTTCAGTAGCAACAGGGGAATCGCCACAACAGTCGTGAGCAGGAGAAATCCAGCAAATAATGTAAAGGGTTTCACGGCAACCTCGATCGATTAATCAGTTCTTTGGAAGTATGACCTCTTGATGCCACAATTGAACAACGGAGATGGAGAACCAGCACTGCTGTTCCATCTGCTCAAGTAACACCCGTTCGAGCTCTTCTTGTTCCCTCTCAGCCAGTTTCCGATAAAAATATTTCATTGCTGTACGCTCTCTATCCTATGATAGTTTACGGGAAATGGAGCCAAAATGTTGTAGTCTGAATCACACACTCACCGTTGTTCATAAGCGAAACCCCCGGTTGCTGGCCGGGGGTTCGATCTCTCCGAGATCCGGTGCGTCCCATACTGTCCCTCCCTTCAACCGTTCGTCGGAATACCTCAGGCGATTCCCGATTATTGGACGATGTACGGAATGCCCCAAATCTGCGTGGAAAACGGGGCAGTGTCGTCAAAAAGCGAGCTCCGGGTTACGGCGTCGACCAACACGGTATGGCGCCCGGGGATGTGTCCCGCCCAGGAGTATTCAAATGCTCGCTCGTAGAGACCGCCTATTCGGGTCTCCGATACCAGCTTCATGCGGATGTGGAGCGCCTTTACACGATGTTCGGGTCCAAGGATCATTATCATGAAAGGGCGGTGCAGTGATACCCAATCTGTATCGGGATCTGCACTCGTCAGCGTCACACGCAACTTGATAGGCTGGAAGGCAGCCAGCACTGGCAGCGGGCGCGGGCCGGGACGGTTCACCTTGAAAAAGTATTCAGTCGGATCAGCAATGACGTGGGTTTCATTCCCGATTGTGACCTGCAGGCTCGTGATCGTCACCTGAGAACCCTCCGTCCCCCCCTTGACGCCGGAGATTTCAGCGTGTTTCCAGCCTCTGCCGGGATCGCTGATGCGACCGTGACGGTAGAACTTCACCTTCCTGACTGTGGCATTCGTAAAAGGTTTGGTAATTCGCACCGTATCGTTGGTGCTTGATTTCGCAAGAATGATGAGGTCACCCTTGATGGTATGGGTCACAATTGCCATGACGGTCGTGTCGTTCACATTCTCGAACTGAGTGTCCACGTTTCTGTTGGTGACTCGACGTCCCCACGAGATCGGAATGACGGGGTTCATCGTCTTGCGCAGAGATGTGCCAAATGTGACGACATCACCGTCGTCCAATGTATACGAATCGCTCGTAAACAGAGGATCCTCCAGAATCATGGTCCTGATAGCTGCGAGGTCTTGCTCATCAACCGAGCTTTCGGGACCGGTGACGGATTTGGAGCAGCCTGAAAGCACAGCTCCGGCCAGCAGTAGGACCAGAGCTGCAACAAAAGCGTCCCTCCTCATAATGCCCTCCACTTGTGATGTTTTGTTGAGAGTTTGGTCAACCACATGGATTTGACTCCGAATGATTCTTCAGGTTTAATGGGTCGCCACTCTTTGGCTGAGACGAAGAACGCCTGCAATCAGCAGCACCGCAGACGGAGGATCTTGTTGAGGGAGAGGCACGGCTTGCCATATGCCAAAATCAGGAACGATGGAGCGCGTAGTGGCACGAATGTGAGCCCCGTCACGTCAGCGAATGGCCTTGACTTTCATCACATCAGCCGATATATTCACCAAGGGTTATGAAGGGCTGACGGTTTGTCCATCCATCCATTCTCACATTGCTCCCTCTATTGTCCGGATACACATGTCCATGGCTGAGGAATACAGTTTCCTACAAAACGTCCCAATTTTTGCCGATCTTGAGAAGGATGAATTGATCAAGATCGAAAAGCTTGGTGTACGGAAGAAATACAAGAGGGGGAACATCGTTGTTCTTGAGCAGGAGATGGGTGCTGCGCTGTTCGTGATCATCACGGGGAAGGTGAAGATCGTCCGAACGGATGAGGATGGGCGGGAGGTCATCCTGTCGATCTTTGGCCCCGGAGAATTTTTTGGGGAGATGTCGCTGTTGGATGGCCTTGCGCGTTCGGCGAGTGTTGTTGCGCTTTCTAAGACCGAGCTTTTCATGATCCATCGACGCGATTTTCTGAAACTGCTTCACGAACACCCTCAAGTTGCTATCTCTCTCCTTGGCGAGCTCACCCTGCGGCTTCGCAAGGCGGATGGGCAGATCAAGAGCCTCTCACTCAAAGACGCCGCCGGTCGTGTTGCCAACGTCATTTTGATGCTGGCGGATGATGTCGGTGTGTTCCGGAAGGGGAAGGTCGAGATCGACGAGCTGCCTCTGCAGCAAGATATGGCGAACATGGCTGGAACTTCGCGCGAGACGGTCTCGCGCATGATTCACCAGTTTATTCGGGAAGGACATGTGCTGCTGGAAGGCAATAAGTTGACGATCAACGATTACGAAGGATTCCGCAAGCAGTACCTGTAATTCGTCCTCTCGCTCCACGGTTCTTCGTGGGGGACCCCTCCGCTCCGGGTTGGTTGAATCGAGCGTTCCCTGGCGAAATTCCTTATGTCGAACCTATTCCATACGAAGGTATGCCACAACCGGTGGAGTCTGGGAAGACGGGAGACCCCGTTCATCTCGACGGGTCACGGTCCCCCTCCTCAGGATTACGTGCCGACCTCCACACACACACGACGCACTCGGATGGTGCCTTATCGCCATATGAGTTGATACGACGAGCACACGAGTTAGGACTTGCCGCGGTATCGATTACTGACCACGATAATGTCGGTGGCCTTGATGAAGCGATCGAGTGTGGGAAGAGCCTGGGGATTGAAGTGATCACCGGCCTCGAGTTGAGTGTGACGTTGGGCGACAAAGACGTACACCTCCTTGCCTATTTCATTGATCACAAGAACCGGGATTTGCTCGACTATCTGATGTTCTTCCGGCGCGAGCGCCTCAAGCGTGCGGAGCGCATCGTTGGCAAGCTCAATAAGATCAATGTGCCGCTGAAGCTGGAATCGGTGCTTGAGCAAGCCGGCGTTGGATCCGTGGGTCGGCCCCATATTGCCAACGCTCTTCTGGATGAAGGGCTGACCGATACATATCACGAGGCGTTTGAAAGGTATATAGGGACGGGAGGCCCTGCCTACGAGAAGAAATATCAGCTCAGTCCGGTCGATGCGTTCAGGTTGATCAACAAGGCGCAGGGGTTGTCGTTCCTTGCTCACCCCGGAAAGTATACGACCGAGCTCGAGCTCTCGGCCCTGATCAAGAATGGTTTGGACGGCATCGAGGTGGTCCACCCCGCGCACGACGAAAAATTGCAGGAGTATTACAAAGGGCTCGTGAACCAGTACTTCCTTCTCGAGAGCGGCGGATCTGATTTCCACGGCGGCAAGAAGAACGACGACCATACCCTCGGCACGTACACTATCGCGTTGCAGATTGTCGAGACGATGCGGAGCAGACTTTTCTCGTAGCGTACGGTGAAGATCGGGCGCAGACCACGGCAGAAGCAGGTGAGCGGTGACGGTAACCGGTTTGCCGTCGTAGTGAGCCGCTTCAACATCCCCGTAACCAAGAAACTGCTCGACGGTGCCATCGATTGCCTGACGCAGCATGGTGTGCGGAACGAGGATATTCAGATTTTCCCTTGCCCCGGGGCATTCGAGCTTCCGCAAGTCGCCGCTCGGTTATGCGCATCAGGCAAGTGGGATGCCGTGATTTGTCTCGGTGCTGTCATACGAGGTGAGACTCCGCATTTTGAGTATGTCGCGGCCGAAGCGGCGCGAGGTATCCAGGATGTCGCACTGCGGTATTCCATTCCTGTGACGTTCGGGGTATTGACGACGGAGACCGTTCGGCAGGCACGGGAACGAGCTGGCGGGAAGCGCGGGAACAAGGGTTGGGATGCGGCGCTTGCTTCGCTGGAGATGAGCGAGTTGTTTGGTCGGCTGAGAAAGGGAAGGAAGTCGGTCTCGAAGAAGAAGCACGGTGGGGATGCGAGATATCGATGACTAGGTGTGCAGCGTTGGTGTGCCTGGGCTTGTTTGTCGTACCCTTTGGGATGCTGGGTCAGCAGGGCCCTCTCGACTTCGGACGGTGGAAGAACTTCACGGATATGAAGACCGTCCGGGGAATCATGGCCACACAAGAAGGCGTTTGGGCTGCAACAAGCGGTGGCCTTTTCCTCTATACCCCCTCCTCAGGTGAATTCACCAAGTTCACGAACGCGGAAGGACTGAGCTCAAACGATCTGACCGCGGTTGCTGTTGACGGCGGAGGGCGGGTCTGGGTTGGCGCGTTCGACGGTTCGATCAACGTCTATGATCCTCGAACTCGCCTCTGGCGCGAAATTATGGCGGTGAAAGAGTCCGACCGGATCCAAAAGGGGATCCGGACCTTTCTTGTGAACGGCGATACGTTGTTGATCGGGACAGACTTCGGGATCACGGTTTTTCTCCTCTCTCGCTTCGAATTTGGCGATACGTACGCGACCTTCGGTTTTCCCACGCAGGCAAAGATTAACGACCTGCTGATCCATAGGAATCGCATCTGGGCGGCGACCGATCTTGGCGTCGTCTCCGCTCTGTTGAGTGCTCCGAACCTCTCCTCTCCAACGGCATGGTCCCGCTACGAGACAGCCGAAGGCCTTCCCTCGCGGAATGCGACGTCGATTGCCGCATTCAGCGATACGATCCTTGTTGGAACAGCCAGCGGCCTGGCAGCGCTGGCTGGAAACACATTCCAGACCATGGGTTCGACAAATGGGAAGATCATCGTTGATCTCGTTGCTCGTGCCAATGATATGCTTGTTGTATGGAACGAGTCGCAGGGATATTCGGTGGCATCGCTCGCTCGTCCCTCTGCAACGCCGAGCACGCTGGCGACAAACCTCGTGACATCTGCATCAGGGCTGGTCCTCCAACCATCTTCGTCTGGTTTCTCGGTTGGGACGACAACGAAAGGAGTTGCGGGCTGGACGGGCGCGGCTTGGGTATATGTGGCTCCAAACGGTCCCCAGTCAAATCTCTTCAGTAGCATCGTCGTCGATGACAACGGCGTACTGTGGGGGGCATCGGGAATAAGCACACGAGGGCTGGGATTCTACAGCTATGATCCGGCTGCTCCGGAAGGAGAGCAGTGGAGGAACTACACAGTTGCCGACTATCCCGTGATGCAGACAAACGACTACTACAAAGTATCGCTCGGAGCCAACGGCTCTGTTTGGGTGAGCTCATGGGGGCGCGGTGTCCTTGAGCTGGTGGGGGATTCGATTAAACGGCGACTGGATCAAACGACGCAGCCGGCGCTTGCGGGTTCTGTTCCTCAGGACCCAAACTACGTCGTTGTCGGCGGGGTCGCCGTCGACCTCAAAGGCAACACGTGGATCGTCAATCGGACGGCGGTCAATGGACGTCATCTGATGCGTGTCTCCAATGACGGCTCCGTTAAGTACCACTCCGCCCCGTCGAACGGCCTTTTTACCAACATCGTCATCGACCGCAACAATACGAAGTGGCTCGCGAATGCTGAGCCGAACAATAAACCAGCAACCGGGCTGTACTACTTTAATGAAGACACTCTTGTGGCTGGTACCAGGTTCACGGGCGGCTGGGGACTGATGACGCAAACCGATGGGCTGCCGAACAGCACTATTCTTTCCCTGGCGGTCGATGTTAATGGCGATGTGTGCGTTGGGACCGATTTCGGAATGAAGATCATCACCGATCCGCTCAATCCACGAGTATCCTCTAGTGGGACAACGTCGTTTCCTCTCCGAGGGCAGAGCATTCAGGCTATTGCTGTGGATGCAGTGAATAACAAATGGGTGGGGACGAAGGAGGGCGTACTTGTTGTGACACCCGACGGCGTACACTTTCTTGCGCAATATACGGTTCTTTCAACCGGTGGCAAACTCGTCGACAATGATGTTCGCTGCATCGCGATCGACCAAAGGCGCGGTATTGTATATCTGGGAACCGAGAAAGGGCTGTCAAGCCTCGAGATCAAGCCGGTTCAGATGGAAAGGAACCTGACGTCGCTTGACATCGGCCCAAACCCATTCGTGATACCGAGTAGCCTGCAACTGACAATTCGAAATCTCGTTTCTGAAAGCTCCGTGAAGATCTTGACGATCAGCGGTACGCTCGTGACAGAATTCCAGGCGCAGGGAGGAGGGCGAGCGTTTTGGGATGGAAGGGATCGGCGGGGTGAGCTCGTTCCCTCCGGTGTGTATCTTGTAGTGGGATTTGCAGAGAACGGAAACCAAGTCATAGCAAGCAAGGTCGCCGTGGTGAGGAGGTGAATGATTGGCAGGCATGATGAACCGGCGGTAGAAATCGTACGTTGAATGTAAAATGCCGAATGACGAAGTCTAAGGGCCAAATGGAACTTCATCCTTCGCACTTCAAATTTCGGATCACAAACATCAATCTCCAAACTCTCAACTGTTTCTGAAGGGAGGTAGTACGGCCTTGGAAAACACGTATAAGGATGAGATCTTCACGAAGCGGGTGCGGGCCGGCAAGCGCACGTACTTCTTTGATGTGAAATCCACGAAATCCGAGAAGGATTTCTACATCACGATCACCGAGAGCAAGCGTGTGGGGGAAGAGGAATACGAAAAGCACAAGATCTTCCTCTACAAAGAGGATTTCGAGAAGTTTCGAGATGCGCTGGATGAGACGGTGGACTATGTCCAGGGCAAGCTTCTTGTGCATACCGAGCCGACTGGCGGAGAGGCGGTGGCCGAGAAGCAGGCCTAGTTGCTACGATCTTCTCCGGTTCAAGCACAGAAAAAGCCCACGTACGGTAGTGCGAGGGCTTTTTTTTGTCGTCCCGTGTCCCCCGAGAATTCCCGCTTGACTCTCTGAAAGCTTCTGGGTATATTTCTACGCTTTTTTTCACCAAAAGCGCTCTTTTTCCAGCAAAAAGCAGATTCTTCCGGTGTCCTGAGCGCTGTCCCTAGAATTGCGGTACCGGAGATCCCGGGGGGAACCGGTGAGCGTACTGCGCATCAACATCTCGAATCTCTCGGAGGGTACCCATCACCGATTTCTCGAGGCGAGTCCGGAAGAAATCGGTCTCGATTCTCGATTCTTGAAACGCATCAGCCTCCGGGCAACAATTGAAAAAGGCAATCGCCAGCTCTTCCTCCATGCGGAATTCAAGAGCGGCGGAATCTTCACGTGCGATCGCTGCCTGGATGAGTTCGAGAAAGAAATCGTCGGCTCATACAGGCTTCTGTACGTGACAGACGAGGCAGGGGCAGTCGGTATGGATGAAGAGGAGGTTCAGGTCATCTCGCCGGAAGCGAACCATATCGACCTGGATGAGGATATCCGGCAGTATGCCATCTTGGCGATTCCTCAGAAGGTGTTGTGCCGGGACGACTGTGCAGGCCTCTGCACCACTTGTGGGAAGAACCTGAACCACGGAAGGTGTAGCTGCTCCCGGGCAGACGCGGACCCCCGATGGGAAAACCTGAAGAAGTATCTTGATAACTAGGGAACGAGATCTCAAGCAATCATACTGTTAGCCAAGGATTTCTTCTATGCCGAATCCGAAACGACGCCACTCAAGATCGCGCGGACGCAAGCGGCGCACGCACTACAAGGCAACTGCCCCTGCGACGGCCGAATGCCCCAACTGCCACGAGCAGAAGCTTCTGCACAGAGCTTGCCCAAACTGCGGCTATTATAACGGTCGTTCCATCATCATCCCAAGAGAATCGTAAATCTCCAAGCATGATTTGACATCCCGCTTTGTCGCCGACGACGCGGGATTTCCTCTCTGATACCGGATGCCCTCCAACGCGTGCTTGACAATTCCGGGAGGGGTGCAATAATCATTCACAGAAACACGAAAGAGATCCCTTGGGGCAGAAACTGAGAATTGTGCTGGATGCGATGGGGGGAGATCACGCGCCGGCCAATGAGGTGGCAGGAGCCGTCCAATCTCTCCGCCAAGCCGACAACGAGTTTCAAGTGATTCTCGTCGGCAAGGAGCAGGAGATTTGGAGGGAGATACGCGCCCAGAATGCCCAGGGCCTCTCGATATCGGTCGTCAATGCTGAAGAGGTCATTACGATGGATGACTCTCCGACGGCCGCGCTGAAGCAAAAGAAGGGCTCATCGCTTGCCGTCGGGATGCAGTTCCACAAAGAAGGCAAGGCAGACGCGTT
>VGWB01000134.1 GCA_016873755.1 Ignavibacteria bacterium
CTTCACGTTTGAACAACCTCAGCACGTAACCGGGGTACCATCCACAATGTCTTATCCAGCGGTTGAGGAAGTATGCTCTCCTTGCCACTTCATATCCGCTGAAACCGCCAACCTCTTTTCCGACAACGGACTGTATCTCGCCAGCTAAACTATCAGTTGCGCGCTCATCTGCATCCAGCCATAGCACCCAGGCACCTGTGCATTGGGATAGGGCAAAATTCTTCGCGGCTCCATAGCCCTCCCACGGCCTGAGATGCACTTTGGCACCCATGGACCTGGCGATGTCCACCGTCTTGTCTATGCTGCCCCCGTCGACAAGCACCACTTCACTCGCCCAGCTGACGCTCTTAAGGCACTCGCGGATGTTCCGCTCCTCGTTTTTAGTGATGACAATGACCGAAAGAGAGCCCAAGAGTTGCCAAGCCCCTGTCATGGGTTCGCAACAACGATGTTTACGAGTTTGTTCTTCACGACGACAGTCCGAACGACTTGCTTGCCGTCCGTGTATCGTTTGATGTTCTGGTCATGATGCGCCAAGGACTCGAGTTTCTTTTCCTCTGTGCCTTCAGCGACGATCAAGCGCGACCTCACCTTCCCATTGACCTGCAGGACGACTGTGACCATCTCCTCAACGATCTTCGCCGGGTCGTAGGAGGGCCAAGGTTCATTGGCCAGCGAGTCGGCATGACCCAGCCTGTGCCACAGTTCCTCAGCCATGTGGGGTGCGAATGGTGCCAGGAGCAGCACAAACTGCCCCATGTTCCGCCTCGGGAGCTGCTCCAGCTTCATAGCTTCGTTGACGAAGATCATCAGTTGCGAAATCGCCGTATTGAACCGCAGGCTTTCGATATCCTCTCCCACTTTCTTCACGCTTTGGTGAAACAGCCGTTCAAAATCCGGAGGCGCAGGGATGTCCTGGATGACCGGATTGAGACCATCGGAATCCTCGTCAACGAAGAGCCGCCACACCCGATTCAGAAAGCGAAACACCCCTTCCACTCCTCTGGTGCTCCAGGGTTTCATCTCCTCAAGGGGACCCATGAACATCTCGAACAGCCGCATTGCGTCAGCTCCGTAACTCGCCACGACATCGTCGGGATTCACCACATTCCCCCTGGACTTGGACATCTTGCGCGAATCTTCGCCGAGGATAGTTCCCTGGTGACGAAGCCTCATGAACGGCTCTTTGGTGCTCACGTACCCGAGGTCGTAGAGCACCTTGTGCCAAAACCGCGCGTACATCAGGTGAAGCACGGCGTGTTCCGCCCCGCCAACGTACAGGTCGATCGGCATCCAGTACCGCTCCTTTTCCGGTGAAACGAAGGCGGTGTCGTTCTGCGGATCGATGAACCGGAGATAGTACCAGCAGGATCCGGCCCACTGCGGCATGGTGTTGGTCTCCCGTCTGCCGCTGAGACCGGTTTCTTTGTCAACAACAGCGATCCATTCCATCGCGAGGGCAAGCGGTGATTCCGTTGTTCCGCTGGGCTGGAATTTCTTGAGGTCGGGAAGCAACAACGGAAACTCCGTCTCATCGAGGGATTTCATCGTCCCGTCTTCGAGGTGGATGATCGGGATCGGTTCCCCCCAGTAGCGTTGGCGCGAGAAGAGCCAATCCCTCAGCTTGTACTGCACCGCACCACGACCGATCTTCTTTGCTTCAAGCCATGCCGTGATAACGCGTTTCGCCTCAGGAGTAGGAAGGCCGTTGAGGGAGACCTCTTCATTTGCAGAATTGATGCCTTTCCCATCGTCCACGAAGATCTCCGGGGCATCCGGGCCGCCATCGACCACCTTGACAATCGGCAGCTCAAACTTCTTCGCAAATTCCATATCCCGTTCATCGTGCCCTGGAACCGCCATAATCGCCCCGGTCCCGTAGCCCATGAGCACGTAGTCGGCAATCCAGATCGGGATTCCCTTGCGTGTGGCCGGATTGACCGCATACGTCCCGATGAAGACGCCCGATTTGTCCTTCTCGATTCCCCGCTCGAGATCCGACTTCTGGACTGCCTGAGCTCGGTACTCCTGAACGACAGCTCGCTTCTCCGACGTTGTGAGTCGCTCAACCAAGGGGTGCTCTGGCGCGAGCACCATATACGTGGCGCCAAAAATGGTATCAGCCCTCGTCGTGAAGACCCTGACGAAGTCCCCGGAACCTTGAACCGGGAAGTCGATCTCCGCTCCTTCCGAGCGCCCGATCCAGTTCCGCTGCTGCTCCATCGTCGAGCCCGGCCAGTCCAGATCGCGGGCATCCTCAAGCAAGCGCTCGGCGTACGCAGTAATCCGCATCATCCACTGCTTCATAGGGCGCCGTTCGACCGTATATCCTTTCTCTGTCCACTCGGCCACCTCCTCGTTCGCCAGAACTGTACCCAATCCCTCACACCAGTTCACGGGAATCTCAGCCATGTAGGCCAGACGAAACTGTGCCAGGAAGTCGTGCCGTTGTCTCCGCCCCATGTCCATCCACACATCAGGACCCAACTTTTGCTCGAAGGGCAGGTCCTCGGTACCCCGTTCAGCGAGCTCAGCCTCCAGGGTTTCGATCGGACGCGCTTTCTTGGCTCGGGGGTCGAACCATGAGTTGTAGATCTTAAGGAAGATCCACTGTGTCCAGCGGTAGTAGTCCGGGTCGGTGGTGTTGATCTCGCGAGACCAGTCGTAGCTCAGACCGAGCATCTTGATCTGGCGACGGAAGGTAGCGACGTTCTCTTCGGTCGTCACCCGCGGATGGATGTTTGTTTGCATCGCGTACCGCTCGGCGGGCAGGCCGAAGGCGTCCCAGCCCATTGGGTGCAGGACGTTGTATCCTTTCATTCGCTTGTAGCGGCAGATGATATCGGTCGCGGTGTAGCCTTCCGGGTGTCCCACGTGCAAGCCCGCACCGGATGGGTACGGAAACATGTCAAGCACGTAGATCTTAGGCTTATCGGATGTGTCAGGAGTCTTAAAGGTCTGGTGTTTATCCCAGTGCTCCTGCCACTTCTTCTCGATATCGAGGAATTGATATTTCATTCGATTGACGTGCCAATTTACCAAAACGGGCGAGGAATATCAACGACGTGATCAAGAAATCTTCGACAGGAGTGTCAGGAATGAGAGAGGAGATGACTCAAATTGCCTTGAGGACGAGCATTGTAAGATCATCCGACTGAGGCGTTCCGCGCGTATAGACTTCGAGCGCCCGCCGGACATCGAGGATGATGTGCTCTGCAGATGACGCCCGCGAGTTCTTTAGAACCTCCTCGAGCCTTTGCTCCGTGAAGTCCTCTTCATTCACATTCATCGCTTCACTTACACCGTCTGTGAACATGACGATAACGTCACCGCTGTTGAGCGTCACGCTGCCTTCCGGGTATGGCGTCTGAGTTTTCAAGAAACCGATAATGATGCCGCCGATGTCAAGCCGCTCCACCTCTCCACCGGCTCTTAAGAGAAAGGGCGGGTTATGGCCTGCGTTAACGTATCGGAATTGCCGCGTTTCCGCATCGAGCGCTCCCCAGAAGAACGTAATGAACTTATCGTGACCCGTATTCAGACACGTGAGATCATTGATGCGCCCCGTGGCTTCTGTCAGGCTCAGCGCCATAGGAGCAAACGCCCGCAACGAAGCCTGCACGCTGGCCATCAGCAGGGCGGCAGGTGTACCTTTGCCCGAGACATCGCCGATGGCGAAGATATATTCGCTCCGGGAAATCTGGATCACATCGTAGTAGTCGCCGCCGACCTGTCTCGACGGGATATTGACTGCAGCGACATCGAACCCCGGCATCTCCGGCAGTCTACGGGGGAGTAGTCCCTGCTGGATGTCGCGCGCAATCGCAAGCTCGTCTTCAAGCTTCTGTTTTTCGATCCCCTCTTGGAACAACCGCGCGTTTTCAATCGAAATAATTGCGAGGTTTGCGAGCGAATAGAGAAACTCCAGATCGGTCTTCGTGTAGGGTCCTCCCCTCAACTTCTCCCCCAGCAGAACAACGCCTTTGACCTCGTTCTGGATTTTCATCGGCACCACAGCAGCAATGTCAGCCCGCTGCAGCTCCCGTGCCACGAGCGAGAATCGCTTCGACCGCGCCAGGTTCTCGACGAGATCGGAATTCCGGATCGAGCACAGTGGCTTCAGAAGATCCTCCGATCCAAATGCCTGATCCAATCGTGACGCGATCACCCTGAGCTTTCCGTGCTCCGCGAGACAGAACGCGTAGCGGTTGACCCCGATTTGTCCCATCAGCGAGAACGCGAGCAGGCGAAGGACCTTGTCCGTATCCAGAACGACGTTGAACTCTTTGCTCAGGTCGAACAGCGTGTTGAGTTCCTGGAACTTCCGGGCGAGATCGCGGTTCACCTCGCGCAGTTGTTCGATCATCACTGCCTTTTCGATCGCAGCGGCGGAGAGGTTGACAAGCGAGTTGACGAGCTGCCGATCGGTCTCAGAGTATTTCTTCCCCCCCATCCTCTCACCGAGTGTGAGAAGGCCGACCAGCCGGCCCTGAGCCATGATCGGGACGAGCAGCCTTTGTTGTTTTGACCGGAAGAAGGCCACCCATGGATCCGATTTGTTCAGCCGATCGGTGTATGTCATGCGGCGCAGAGATTTCGTGATCCGGACGGTAGCGCCAACTGTTTCCGGTTCGATCCCTTTAGCGTTCACCACCTCGAAGTCGCCAGTCTCGCGTTTGAGCAACACCAAGCCCCTCGGAACCAGCATTTTTCCCATCACGGTGAGCAACACCGTGCCCAGAATAAAATTCAAATCAAGAGAAGAATTGACGATGGTACTGTATTCAAACAGCGGAAGGAGATCAGTCGCTGATGAGCTTCTTCGTGATATGGGCTTTGAGGGCATGGGGGGCTGCAGCCGAGGGGGTGACAACTCAGCCGCGTGCGCTGGACGTGCTTGGTGACAGATACTTGATGAGACGAACCTCGTTCTTTCTTCCGGGAGTATAGTCGTATTCCACCTTGTCGACAAGAGTTTTCATCAGATAGATTCCGAGTCCACCTCGGCGGTAGTGGGTAAGGTGCTGCTTCAAATTGGGGAGTCTCGCCGTCGCAGGATTAAACGCTTTTCCGTCGTCGATCACGGTGACCTGGAAACGTTCCTTGTCAGGTTCGATGACGACCTGAATCATCCTATTGGTTGCATAGTGGTATGCGTGTTTGATGACATTGGTGCATGCCTCGTCGACAGCGAGGACGATCTTCGATGCATCTTCATCCGAGAAGCCGAACGCCCGCGCCGCTTCGAGGACAAACTCCCGCACTTGCAGGAGATTGTCCGTCCTGCTTTGAATCGTCTTCGTCAGTTTTTTGGCGAGTCGGCTCATCGTCTCTCGACGGTCAATGCGATGAGAAATCCCACACGGCACCTAGGATTTCTTCTGCTCACTGAATCGTTTAATCGCTTCCTGCTCTTCCTTGAAGATCTCGTAGAGAATCGGAAATCCGAGCAGATCGAACACGTTGTAGACCTTTGCGGACATGTTCGTCAGCTTGATATCTCCTTTGTTCTTCCGGACGTCTTCAATGAACGCCATGAAGACACCCAGTCCGGCGCTGCTGATGTACGACAGTTCCCTGCAGTTGACAATGATGTTGAACTTCCTGTCGTTCAGCAAACGCTGGAACGCGTTCTCGAGATCCGGCGCCGTGTGAGCATCCAAATATCCTTTCAGATCGATGACGCTCACACCCTCCCCATCCCGCTGGTGGACTTTGAAATCAGCCATGGTGGTTAACTCCTTCTTGATTCGAGAAAGACACTCCCGTTCCCTTGCTCCGTTCCATAGATCCTCCCTATTGCATCTTAACCACGACGAGCGTCACATCATCTCCATACGAAAAACCGCCCGTGTGGTTTCTTACCTCCTGAAGAATTGCGTTTATGATATTTTCGGCAGATTCCGAACGGCTATTGACAGCCACCTGCAAGAGGCGGTCAAAGCCAAACTCTTCTCCATCTGGATTGCGCGCCTCGTTGATCCCGTCTGTGTAGAACAGGCACACATCGCCGCGCTTCAGCGAAATGGTCGTCTCCTGCGTGGATTCGTCGAAAATGTCGTCAAAGGTCAACCCCAGCCCAAGGCCTGTCGGGCGAATGAAATCGGACCTCTCCCCCGAGATGTAGATCATCGGGCAGTGGCCGGCGCGGGCCAACGAGAGCCTGGAGCGATGAAGATCGACGACCGCGTACAACAAACTGACAAATGCGTTCCGTTCCAGACTGTCCATCAAGGCCTGGTTTGCCCGAAGAATGAGTTCCCGCGGAGAGGCGCAAATCTTGCTCAAGGATTGAAAGATCCCCTTCACCTCGGCCATGTAAAAAGCGGCCGACACACCTTTGCCGGACACGTCGCCGACGACAATGCCCAGACGTTGTGGATCGAGCGCCACAAAATCATAGTAGTCGCCGCCGACCTCCAGCGACGGCTCCGACACCGCCGCGATATCCAGGGATGCATAAGAGGGGATCCTCTGTGGCAGCAAACGCTTCTGCATCCGCTGAGCAACCATAATCTCCTGCTGGAATCGCTCACGCTCGAGCGATTCTGAGATGAGCCTCGAGTTCTCGATCGCTATCGTGACGTGATCCGCGAAGGTCGTCATCACATCGATGTCGTCCTGATCGAAGCCGTACTCAAAATCCTTCGTGGCGTGCAGAATCCCAATCAGCTCGTCGTGGGAGACAAGCGGAACGCTCAGAAGCGAGCCGACGGGAACGCCGAGTTTCTTGATATGTTTCGTCCTCTTGTCCGCCGAGACGTCTTCAATCGAAAGCGCCCGCTTCGAATCGGCGATGAGCTTCCTCAGGGAGAGGTCGCTATCCACGGCGATCCCTTCGATTTGCTGCAGAGAGATATTCTTCGGAGAAACAACCTCCACCAAGACCGCACCATCCTCCCTCCGGCCCTTGACGAGCTCAAGCCAGGCACTCGTTGCTCCGACAACTTCAAGCGTCATGCTTGTCACCGTGTTGACAAGGTCCGAGAAATCGAAGACCTGTGTGACAAGCCGACTCAGGTTATGGAGCGATGTCAGCTCGGACTGTTTCCGCTCGTACACCTCCGCCGTTGGGAGATGAAACAACGCGCTTACGAATGCCATCCCGAAATAGATGACCCCAAAGATAGCGTTGAGCTGGATGAAGCTCTGCAGCGGCAGATGATATCTCATCAACGCCTGTTCCGGAGCGGATTGACCGAGGAGCAGGTTGATCGTCAGAAACGTGAGGAACAACAGCGCGCTGTAGGCGATGGAAAAGAGCTTTTCCCGTCTCGAGAGGTACACAACCCAATTCTGTTTGAACGAATTGACAACGGCCAGGATCACAGCAAGTGAGAAAAGGATCGTGACCACAATCCGCCCGTCACCGGGCAGCAGGAACAAGGTTGTCCCGTTCGCCGCCAGCATCACGGCGACGTACGCAATGAAGTTACGCTTCGTCCCTCTTTTCCGCTTGTAGAGCACGAGTTCTCTGATCGTGAGCAGCGCTGAGATCGAGAACAGTCCGAGCGAGACTACAACGATGGAAGAGGTGAGGATTTGCAGCGCGCCTTGCGCTGTTTGATTCATTCCTCCGGCATCGGCAGGCGCTCTGCTGATGAACATAAGGCTGGCCATCAGCACTACGATGGCGAATGAATAGGCGAGCAGCCGGCCGATATTTTTCGGGACGGCAAGTGGTCGTGACGTCCTGGACGCATGAACGAAGAGAAAGAGAAGCAGAAAGGCGACAAATACCGAGCCTTCGCGCAGATATTGCCACCAACCGAATTCCTGGCCAGCGGTTGTGCGAACGACATCAAAGACAAAGACGGCCAGAAAAATCAGAGCCGCCGACAGGGTGAATATGGTTTTCTTGAGGCGCGACATACAAAATAGACTCAGGTCCTCGTCACGTGGCGACTAGGCCGGAGCCTTTCTCGTGTACTACTTCGGATTTCCGAGACAAAAGTTGCAGGCGTTCGACGAACGGTCGGGTACGGCGTCGGCTGTCCGCATCTCAGTCTCTCGCCGCGTTTCGCTCGAGCCGTACAAAACGAAAAATGCCGCCGGCGGCGGTTCTTCGTGCTTCACGTTTGCGTTGTTTGGTCTTCGATGGATATCGTGTGCTCAATTACCGACGTCATCGACCCGTTAGAAAAGAGCTATGAGCTCGCCTCGGCGATCCAGCGGTCGACCTCCCGCGCATACGTGGACGTTGGGTGTTCCTTCTTCAGTTTCTTGTAGAGCTCGACAGCCTTCTCTTTGGAGCCCGCCGCAGCATAGTTCTGAGCAGCGCGGAACAAATTCTCAGGGATCGTCACAACCTTTCCGTATTTCATCGCAGCTTTCTCGAAAGTGGCCGCGGCATTCGCGTAGTCGCCTTTCGCCTCATAGCACGCGCCGGCGCCGGCGATCGCTGATGTCGTGATAAGCTCGTCGTTTACACTCACGTCGAGATAGTACTTCATCGCGTTGTCATAGTCGCGCTGCTGATAATATGCATTTGCCAGGTAGAACCGTGCCAGCTCTCCCGCCTTTGTGCTGCCGTAGTCATCCACGATCGCCTGCAGTCCCCGAATGTTTTCCTGGAGGTTCCCATAGATTGCCATGTCGTATTTCCCCTCATCATAGTAGCGTAACACTTTGCCGAGCTCCGTGGTCGCGTTCAGGTTGTCGCTACGGATGTTGTTGGCGTAGGCGAAGGCAGCGATCGCGACGACAATGATGCCTGTGATGACACCGTTGACGATCTTCTTGTTGTTCTGATACCACGTCGTCGCTTCAAAATACGTGGTGACCAGCTTGTCTTCTTTGATCTCTTTCTTCGTGATCTTCTTTTTTGGCTTGAGCATTGACTACCCCTGTGTGAGATTCTCAGTTCAGGAAAGGATTAAGTGCGCCTGGGGCGACTCGAACGCCCGGCCTACAGCTCCGGAGGCTGTCGCTCTATCCATCTGAGCTACAGGCGCGTCGTTTTCCTTCGAATTCTGGCGGTCTGATTCCCGGAGATCCACAGCAACACGGCAGGAATAGGCTGATTTTCTTGAAATGTTGCTTGAACTCCTTCCGTGCACCACCGCTTCAAACGGAATCGCCCCTCCCCGCTCATTCAGGCACTTCCGATGCCGTGCAGTACGAAGAAGGGCTACTCATGAGTTTTTTGATTTGTGGAAGTTTTGAATGACTTACATGCGTTTCAAGATACGAAACTTCTTCCCCCAAGGCAATATGCAATGTCGATCACGCGTGTTTCACGTGGACGGTCAAACCACTATCTGTGAATCTCTATCACCCCCCGCATCAAACCGAATGATCACCATTCGCTCCCCTTTGCCATCCTACAGTGGAAGTTCATTCTCTCACCTCAGTGTATTCCCATCTGCCCGTGCTGGAGCATTCCATGGAACCGCTTCTGGGTTCTCTCGGTCCGCTCCTGGCTGTCCGCCAATGGCACAATGGACCTTGAAAGTCCGCTTCGACTGATGACATCCAAGAACAGGCAACCATTCTTGCCGCTGCAACAATGAACGGGGGTACTTTTCCCTTGACTCTGACCTCCTGCAAAGTGTCATGCGTTCGTTTGCGGCGTCAATCAAGTTTCACGTTCAACCCCTCTCCAGTGAGCGTTATACCCTTGGTTGATAACAATTGGACGTAGAAGTCCGTTACTTTCCGCAGAGCCCCGACAAAATCGAAAAGCGCGTTGCCAACGAAGGAGCGTATTTCTTCGACAGTGTGCTCGGGTTCGTCACCTTGTCCGCCGCCGTACAATCGATGACCCGTGACTTTGTCGCCCGACTTGATCTCTACCCATCGCGGTTTGCGACGCCACTGAATTCCGAAGCCTGAAACCAACGGTGCCTGATCGTGGACCCAACTGTCCCTGTATGCAATTGACTTCTGCCAATCGGTTGAACGAGCTAACTCAGCAATGGCAACAGAGATGGGGTGGTTCGGCCTTCGCCGAATGAGATACTTTCCAACTGTTACCGAAATGCTCGTTCCTTTCTTCCTATGTTGTCTAAGAGTCCTTCGACTAACTTGGAGCATCTCAATAATTGCATTGGCAAGATGCTCGCTGGCAGCGTACAAGCGTAAGGCGACATCGTCAGAATAGAATTTCCCAAAGTAATTTGGTGTGTGTTCGTTTGGTGACCGAGATTGTTCGTGATACCCAATCTTGTGTGCATATGCCTCTCGAAGTGCATATGTGGCTTCGTGTGCAGCAGTGAGTGCATCATTCAGGTGTCGAGGGCCAAAACCATTCCCCCGTCAGGGCCAAAATGTTTCCCCCATGCAGGGCCAGAATGATTCCCCCACCGGGGCCATAATGTTTCCCCCGG